>JBDUCC010000115.1:0-9410 GCA_040003675.1 bacterium
CGCATCGGTTTTCATGCGCCGATAAAAGGCGGCCTTCACAACGCGTTGCTCGTGGCGCGCGACACGGGCTGCGATACGGTGCAGATCTTTTCGCGCAACCCGCGCGGCTGGGCGGCGAAACCCTTAACTAGCGCCGATGTCACCCTGTTTAGAAAACTCCGACGCGCGACCAGGCTCACGCCTGTCGTTATTCACTGCAACTATCTGGTAAATCTCGCCGCCTTTGACGGACTGATGCTCGAAAAATCTCGCGCCTCATTTCGTGAAGAACTTCAGCGTGCGCTTATGCTGGGGGCAGACTATTTGGTGGTGCATCCTGGCAGCGCGCGCGGTGCCTGCGAAGCCGATGGCATCAATACCTGCATAGCGAGCATCAAGATTGCCTGTCGGCGTTTGGAGTTGGGCAAGCTGCGAATCCTTTTGGAAAACACGGCAGGCCAGGGCGAGTGTATCGGGCATCGCTTTGAACATCTGCGTGCAATCATGGACGGCTGCCCAAAAATTCCGCTTGGCGTTTGTTTCGACACCGCGCATGCCTTCACCGCCGGCTACGACATTCGCGAAGAAGATGGTTTGGAAGCTCTGATGGAAAAACTACAGGGCACGGTAAAGACCCGGAACGTGCGTGCCATTCACTTCAACGACTCGCGCGCTCCTTACAATTCGCGCGTCGATCGACATTGGCACATTGGCGCAGGTCACATCGGCGCGGAAGCATTGCGCCGCGTCGCGCGCCATCCGAAACTGGCCCACGCAGCTTTTATCCTGGAAACGCCATATGACGATCCGCGGGCGGATTTGCAGAATCTCAACATGCTAAGATCGTTCGTTGACAACGGGACTGGCTAGCTGCACGATCCGCTTATCACTCTGCTAGTTTTCCTGCCGCTAGTTAGACGTAACTACAATTTGTAACTACACTACTTATGCGTTTCGAATGGAATGAAGCGAAGCGGCGAAAGAATCTCCACCAGCATGGAATCGACTTTCTGGACAGCGAAGAGATTTTCACCGCTGAGACCTACAGTATTTTTGACGATAGGTTCGACTACGGCGAGGTCCGCATGGTCACTTTCGAAATGTTGAGCGGAACAGTAGTTGGCAGTTACGCATACAGAATCAGACGAAGTTACAAGAATAATATCGATTAGGAAGGCTTTAAAAAATGAAGAAGAGATCTACTACAAGGAAATCAGAGACTGACTGGAAACGTATTGATGCAATGAAGGATGAAGACATCGATTTGTCCGAAACACCTGAGGTAACTCCCGAAATGTTTGCTCGAGAAGTTTTGCGGCGGAACTTTC
Organism: bacterium; assembly: GCA_040003675.1. Classification (GTDB taxonomy): domain Bacteria; phylum Acidobacteriota; class Blastocatellia; order Pyrinomonadales; family Pyrinomonadaceae; genus PSRF01. The sequence continues at coordinate 1,308 of JBDUCC010000115.1, forward strand.
AACCGATCCCGCGCCAGAAACAGCTAACGCTTCGCATCGATAGCGACATGGTCGAGTGGTACAAAAAGCAAGGCCGAGGATACCAGACTAAGATCAACGCCTTATTGCGTGCTTACATGAAAGAACACCTGCGCAAGACCGCTTAAATATTGCGGACCACATGACCCGGACAAAGATTGGACAGTTTTGATCAACTTCATTAGAATCGTTCGCATCATGACGGTTAGATACCAGCAACTTACCAAACTCCTCCTAACGGTGCCGCTTATGCATCGCGCTTGCTAGGCGCGTTCTCGCGGAGCGGCGAATCTCGACACAGCAATAATAGGATCGAACAACGGCTGAATTTTGCCAACCGCAGGCAAACTCACAGTTCGCGTTACGACTTCCCGGCAATTCCATGTTAAGTGTAGACACCGTTTGGACAGAGTCATGGACGAAAAATATTTTCCAGAAGAGATAGAAAAGAAGTGGCAGCAGCGCTGGCGCGAGGCGCGCGCATTCGAGGCGCGTGACGACGATCCGCGTCCTAAGTTTTACGCGCTCGAGATGTTGCCGTACCCGTCTGGCTTTTTACACATGGGCCACGTGCGCAACTACGCAATTGGCGATGCGCTTGCATGGTACAAGCGCCTGCAGGGCTTCAATGTTATGCATCCCATTGGCTGGGACAGCTTTGGCCAGCCCGCCGAGCAGGCGGCCATTAAGCGCGGTATCAATCCGCGTGAGTGGACTGAAAAAAATATTGTTCACATGCGCGGCCAGATGCAGCGTTTGGGAATCAGTTACGACTGGTCGCGAGAAATCGCGGCCCACCGGCCCGAGTATTACAAATGGGACCAGTGGTTCTTTTTGCAAATGTATGAACGCGGACTGGCTTACAAAAAAATGTCGCCGGTTAACTGGTGTCCAAGAGAAGGCACTGTGCTTTCAAATGAACAATCATCGGGCGGCGTTTGCTGGCGTTGCGGCGCCACGGTAGAGAAACGCGATCTCGAGCAATGGTTTCTGCGCATCACCGATTATGCCGAACAACTTGTTGCTGACATCAAACAGATCGAATCGGGTTGGCCGGAAAAAGTTTTAAAGCGTCAGCGAGACTGGGTGGGCCGCAGCGAAGGCGCCTTCATCGACTTTGCAGTGAAGGACAGCAAAGACAAGATTCGTGTGTTCACCACACGTATCGACACCATCTACGGCGCCACGGCGATTGTGCTTTCAGCCGAGCATCCCCTGCTCAACAAATTGCTGGAAGGCTCGGCGTTGAAAGAAGATGTCGCCAGGTTTGCTGAGAAGACAAAAACAGAAAACGCCGGTAGCCGACGGGCAATGGACCAGGAAGAAGAGAAGCTGGGAATCAATACCGGAGTGTTGGCGATAAATCCCTTCAGCGGTGAAACGATTCCCGTGTGGGTCGCAAACTACGTCTTGATGGAATACGGCACAGGCGCAGTCATGAGCGTCCCGGCACACGACGAGCGCGATTACGAGTTTGCACAGAAATATTCGTTGCCGATCCGTCGAGTCATCGAACGCGTGTCACATGAACAGGAATCCATTGCGCATGATTCGTTGAGCGAGGACCAATCATTGGCTATGCAGCATGCGTTCACTGACTACGGCATTCTGGTTAACTCGGGCGAGTGGAGTGGAAAGCTTTCAGAAGTTGCAATAAAGGACATGGCGGCGCACGCCAAAACTAAGGGCTTCGGTGAGGCGGCCGTCACCTATCGCATTCGTGATTGGGGTGTCTCGCGGCAACGTTTCTGGGGCGCGCCTGTGCCGATGATTTACTGCGATAACTGTGGCACAGTGCCGGTCCCTTACGATCAACTGCCGGTGGTGTTGCCGGAAAACGCAGCTTTCACTGGCACCGGAGAATCTCCGCTTGCCGGCGTTCCCGAATTTGTAAATACAACCTGTCCGAAGTGTGACCGGCCGGCGCGCCGCGAAACGGATACCATGGACACGTTCGTCGACTCGTCCTGGTACTTCTTCCGTTACTGCGATCCGCGCAATGAATCAGCGCCATTCAATTCCGAGCTGGCTAATCAATGGACACCGGTGGACCAGTATATTGGCGGCGACTCGCATGCGGTCATGCACCTTATTTACACACGCTTCTGGACCAAAGTAATGCGCGACATGGGTCTTGTTTCCTTTGATGAGCCAGTTAAGCGACTGTTGACGCAAGGCATGGTAACGAACCGCGTTGAAGGAACCGACGAGTGGAAGGCAATGTCCAAAAGTTTGGGCAACGGTGTCGATCCCGATGAAATGATCGCAGCGTTTGGCGCTGACGCTGCGCGGTTGTTCGTCTTGTTCGCAGCCCCGGTTGAAAATGAATTGCGCTGGTCGGAATCCGGCATTGAAGGGGCGGTCAGGTTTTTGCGACGTGTGTACACCATGGCTTGGCGTTGGCATGAGCGTCTCACAAATACTGGCTCGCCGGATCAAACGTCGGAAAAGGGAATTAGTGAGTTCAGCTCAGCGACTCGTGCGTTGCGACGCAAGACCCACCAAACGATTGCCCGCATCACTGATGATTTCGATGACCTGCATTTCAACACCAACGTTGCGGCGTTGATGGAGTTGCTTAATGAACTAAGCGACTTCAAGAGCGATCCGGCAACCGCGGCGGATGAAGAGGTGTTTGCAGTGCGCGAAGCGATCGAGGCACTAGTGGTGATGCTTACTCCATTTGCTCCCCATGCTGCAGAGGAAATGTGGGAAACGTTGGGCCATGGGGGCGGCTTGCTGAATTCCGCACATTGGCCGCAGGCGGATCCGGAATTAGCTCGCAGCGAAGAATTAGAGATTCCCATTCAGGTCAATGGCAAGCTTCGCTCGCGTCTGATCACGTCGCCCGAAGTTTCCGAAGCAGAGTTGCGTGCGGCTGCCCTCGCGGATGAAAAAATTCGCTCGCTGATCGAGGGGCACGAGGTCGTAAAGCTGATCGTGGTGCCCCAGCGGCTAGTGAACATTGTGATTCGCTAGTTAGGCTGCTCAAAGTGTTGTGGCAGCGGCCTTTTAGTGTTGCTTGCTCTATAATAGAGCCGTTAGAATCCAAACAGTATCTCCGCCGCCGCATCCGTCGAGTAATAAATGAAAGAATGCCCAGCCTGTAGGCGCTGTTTCCCCGACGATATAAACCACTGTCCGCAGGATGGCGATGCCACCACGCCATCGCTGCTCGGCGAACCTATACTCGACGCGCGTTACCAGCTTGAAAGACGACTCGGCCAAGGGGGCATGGGAGTTGTGTTTCAAGCGCGGCACATCTTTCTCAAAACATCCCACGCAATTAAAGTGATCCTGCCGGATCTGGTAGGCAACGATCCGATGCTGGTCACGCGTTTCCGCCAGGAAGCGCTGGCGGCCGCTGCAATTCGTCATCAAAACATTATTTCCGTTACCGATTTTGGCGTCGTACGCGGCACGATGCCTTTTCTGGTGATGGAATTCGTCAACGGCCAATCGCTTCAGGATATTTTGGCCGAAGAGAAAGTTATGCCACCGGGGCGAGCACTGGAATTCGCGAGCGCTATTGGCGCGGGCGTGGCGGCGGCGCACCGCCAGAATATTGTGCATCGCGATCTGAAGCCTTTGAACATCATGACTCAGCAGGGTCAACGAGTGTCGGAAGGTTTGAAAATACTCGACTTTGGATTGGCCAAGATTAAGTCCGGCGAATTGCTCGGTTCGTTTATTCAAGCGAAGACCAGCGGGCTGATGGGCTCTCCTTTTTATATGGCGCCGGAACAATGGTCGGACGAAGAGCCGGACGCACGCGCCGACATCTACAGCCTGGGAATCATTCTCTATCAAATGCTCGCGGGCGACGTTCCGTATAAAGGCTCGTCGATCCCTTCGATCATGAAAAAACACCTGACACTACCACTCCCGACTTTCAAGTCGATGGGCGTCGACGTATCGCCGCGCATTGAGGCGGTCGTGCAGCATGCCTTAGAGAAGGAGGTGGCGGCGCGCACACCTTCAGTTGAGGTGTTCCTTAACGAGTTGCGCGCTGCCGTCGGAGATTTTGGTTCGACGTCGGCCGTTGGCCGGCAGACGGGTCAATTGGATGCAAACGACACGATGCTTTCGCCGGCTATCCAAACTGGTGGTCAGTCTGCGCCCACAACTTCGCAAGTCGCTTTCGATTCGATGGCTGGAACCGTCAGCTCGTCGGCGCTAGGCGCCGAGGAACAGGCACAAATTGCCGCCTCCCGCGCTGAGTACGAACGAGAACAGCAGCAACGAGATCAAATCGCTCGCGATGAACTCAAACGTGAGGCCGAAGCTCGCCGCCAGGCTGCCGAAGAAAAAGAGCGAAAACGCAAAGAAGAAGAAGAGCGGGTGCGAAAGGAGAAAGAGGAGCGCGCCGAGCGTGACCGCCAACAACGCGAACAGATGGAACGTGTTGAACGGCAGGCTAAGGAATTGGAAGAACGACTCTCACGGTTGGCTACGAGCATGCCTCCTGGTGCAACAGTTGCTGAATCGGCGGCTTCAGTAGCAGGAGTGAAGGCCAATACGGCCAAGAACAGTTTTCCGGGTGTCTCGGCTTCACTGCCGGGAAACCTAACTTCACTTTCCGACTCAATAGCGCTTCCAGCCAAAGGCAACTCTATGTTGTTGATCGGCGGAATAGCACTGCTGGTGCTGCTCCTTGTCGGTGGGAGTGCCGCATATTTTTTGACTCGACCCAAACCCGCTTCCACCGCAGTTGGCCGAACCAGTCAAACCACCAATCCAAGCGGCCACTCGACTGGTACGATAAAGGCGGATCTGGTTGAGATACCTGGCGGCACTTTCCAGATGGGCCGCAACGATGGACCACCGCAGGAGCGGCCCGAACACCCGGTGACGGTGCAAAATTTTTCTATGGACCGCACCGAGGTGACGAACGCCGAATACGCCGAGTTTGTGCGCGATTCAAACTACGAGGTACCCAGTCATTGGGTTAGGGGACAGCCGCTACCGGGACAGGAGCAATGGCCGGTCGTAAACGTTTCATCAAAGGATGCTGAGGCGTTTGCCGCCTGGCGTTCAAAGCGCGACGGCGTTACTTATCGCCTGCCGACGGAAGATGAATGGGAGTTTGCTGCGCGGAACGGCGGCGAGTTCAAAACTTATCCCTGGGGTGACACCTGGCAGGACAATCGCGCAGTGGTGAAGGATGCCACGCCGCAGCCGGTCGGTTCATATCCCGACGGCAAAGATCGTTGGGGCGTGATGGATTTGATCGGCAACGCCTGGGAGTGGACTTCTTCAAGAGCATCGATCTACAACGGCGCTGCGGAAATCCCTTCCGCCACCAGAGAATGGGTTGTAGCGCGCGGCGGATCGTATGCCAGCGATCCAAAAGATCGACAAATTCCGGTTTCTGCTACCTACCGCGATTGGTTTCAGCCGACCTTGCGACATCCCAATTTTGGTTTCCGCCTGGTGCGTTCGGCCCAGTAGGGGACCGCTTCGTCTTACTTTCCATCGAAAACCACTTCTCAGTTAGATTATCTTTGCGAAATTAGGCTACAATTCTGCCTCGTTTCAAACGGCTGCCGCCAGGTTATCTACCAACTTATCGCTGTGGTTGAATCTTTTGTTACCCGACAGACCAGGAGAAGATCGATGAGAGTTTCCTCGCTTATTCGCGTATCGGCGCTGCTCATTGCCATTCCGCTTTGTTTAGCAGCTGTTGGGCTTAACGCTCAGGCGCAGGATGTGGGCGCCGATGTTGGTGGCGGCGCCGGCATCTTTCGGCCGAAAAATCCTGAAGTAAAAAAACGCGGCCCCCGACCCACCTCAACCGTCAGGCGTACTAACACAACGCGTACCGCGCCGGTGACCACTGCGGTTACAGATGATCGCGTCGACGAGTTGCTGGTGCAAGGAAATCAGATGCGCGATGCGCGTCGCTTTGCGGAAGCGGAAAACTCCTACCAAAGCGTTCTTAAACTCAAACCGCGTGACGGGCGGGCGGCATACGGTCTTGGCAATATTTATGCCGATCAACAGCGCTGGGACGAAGCGGAAACAGCTTATCGCAATGCCGTACTTTGGAGCCCGACAGAAGTGGAGGCGTTGGTTGCGCTGAGCGTAGTGCTCGTGCAGCCGCGTGCGGGCGCCGGCAATGCGAAACGGTTCGCTGATTCTGAGAGCTTTGCGCGTCGCGCAATTCAGTTGCAGCCAAATAACGCAGTGGCCTGGGACCGGCTCGGTGTTGCCTTGCAGTCTCGCGGTGTGTTCAACGATGAAACCGAGCATGCTTATCGCCGTGCAGTGGAGATCGATCCGCAGTTTGCTGTTGCTTATGCGCATCTGGCCCGCGTCCTCAGACGCATCGGACGAAGAGAAGAAGCAGCGCCGCTCTATGACCGCGCGATTCAACTTGCTAAAGATCCGCCCACGTTGAATTTGATCGCTGAATCATTACAGGCCGAGCAACAATGGGCGAATTCTGAGCCGGTACTAAAGCGCGTCCTGGAAATTGACCCGCGTGAACCTACGGCGGTGCTGTTGCTAGGACGCATGCTCGTTGTCTTCAAGCGGTATCAGGAAGCTGAACCTTACTTGAAGACAGCGACAGAAGTGAGCCCGCGCGGGTTTCAGCCGTTTAATTTGCTGGGACGAACTTATCTCGCGCTGGATCGTTTTGAAGAAGCGGAAGTAACTTACGAACGCGCGGCGCAGTTTGCCTCCGCAGGCGATCGCAAGCAGTTGGCCGGTGTGTTTGGATTTGAAGGAGTCGGCGATGGCTACTTGAAAGCGAAGAAAAAACCGAGCGCCGCCCGGGCGTATCGCCGTGCATTGGACCTCGATCCGGGAAACAAGGAACTAACACAAAAACTTTCGAAAGCAAGTTAACCAAAAGTGGAGTTCGTCTCATGAAGCGTTGCCCCAAGTGTAGTCGCACTTTTCCGGATGACAATCAAAAGTTTTGCACCATCGATGGTGGTCTATTGGGGGCAGATCAGCCGTTCGACCCCAACGCAACGTTTCGCGCGTCGCCGCCGGCGGCACAGCCCACTGTTACGTTGCCGACACCGCCCGAAAAACCTTCCACCCCGCAGCCCGATTTCGGGGCAACAATCGCTTCTTCTGCGCCTACCGCAGTGCTGCCGAAAAACACTGGACCAACCGGCGCGCGCACAGTAGTCGATCAACCTGCGCCGGCGCCTGCGGCGGCGAGCGCTCCGTTGCCTCCGCGACCGAGTGCGGCATTGCCGCAAAATACGCCGAGCGTTCCGATCCCACCGCCCCAAGCCCAGAAGAAGTCAAAACTCCCGCTGATCATTGGCATCTTGTTGCTCTTGCTCGTGCTTGGTGTAGGTGCGGTGGCGGCAGTGTTCTTTTTGATAATCAAGCCACGTCTTAATGAAGTGCGTTCCGCAGAACCAGTCGCGACGCGCCCAGCGAACGATGAGACCAATACGAAGGCGAACAGCAATAGCAGCGTTGTGGTTAAGCAGCCAAGGAGTGAGCCCGAGTTCGTTGCGCCTCCTAACACAGTTATGTTTGCGAACTCGCAAGCGAATCTGGACAGCAAGTTAGCTGACCATTACTTTGACTTCTCCTTTTATTATCCCTCGGAGTGGAAGGTCGTTCCCAGAGCTAACGCCTCGGGTGGCGCCAACTTCATAAAAGTTGAAAGAAGTCTTCCGCCGGACTTTACTCAGGAGAATTTTGGTGTCGGCTGGTATGACAGCAAGGGAAACTTTGACTCTGATCAACCAGCTTTCCCACATCTGGTCGAGGTGCTCAGTACGAATCTTTCAAAGAGTTTGCCTGAATACCGGAAGGTTTCGGAGGGGCCGACAAAAGTAAACTCACTGGACGGTTATGAGTTTCGGTTCGTAAGTTTTTCACGAGGCACGGAGAAAGGCGATCTGCAGCTTTGGGGCCGCGTAATATTCCTTCCGCAGGGAGAAGGAAAGACGACGGGCGCGATTCTGACAATGCTCACCACCTCACTCGCACCGGAACTTTCCGGTGTGGACGATGTGGGAGTGAAAGGCGAGGCGCCGGTTATTCTGGAGTCATTCCGCTTCGGCAGGAAACCTTAGGGCAGTGAACAGCAAACAGTGAACAGTAAACAGT
>JBDUCC010000116.1:0-9313 GCA_040003675.1 bacterium
CGGTTTTGTTGACCACCGGAAAGTTTTTCAGTCTCCATTTGCCAGGTGGTGCGATCAAACCCTAGCCCCTGCAAAATCGCTTCCGCCTTCGAGCCGTACTCAAACCCGCCTTCACGTTCGAACTGGTGCTGTAGATCGCTGTATCGCTCGAGCACTTTGTCGAGATCTTCGGGCGCCTCGCCCATGCGATGCTCAAGCTCGTGCATTTCATGTTCAATCTGCTGGAGATGGCCAAAGGCGGCGAGCGCCGATTCATGAACGGTAGCGCCGGGTTCGAAATTCACGTGCTGGGCCAACAGCCCGAGGCGGACGCCGCGCGCGCGTACCACGTCGCCGTCATCCGGGGTTTCCTCGCCGCTGATGAGGCGAAAAATCGTAGTCTTGCCGGAACCGTTGCGGCCCACCAGGCCCACATGCTCGCCAGGATTTATTTGCAGCGTAGTGCCGCGGAGGACATCCTGCGTGCCATAAGACTTGCGAACATCTGAAAGACGGAAGAGCATTTTGAGATATTAACTATGCCTTGAGTGGCATAGACTTATAGTCTGTGCTGACGTCGGCTACACCTAACTACAAATGAGTCGCATAAGACTTTAGTCTGTGCCTAACTTCGACTACACAGACTGAAGTCTGTGCCACCTAACTACAAAAAAAGGGGTGCGGAGCTGAAGAAGCCTGCCGCACCCGCGCGTTTGTTTGTAACAAAACTACGGCTTGGCCGCGCTTGCCTGCGGACTGGCTGCCGGCGATGCAGCGGCTGGCGCAACACTGGTTTGCGGCGTCGCGGTCGCGCTGGCTGTCGGCGAAGCAACTGCACCGGGCGATGCCGGGCGAAGTCCGAGGTTACTCGGATTGTTCAGCATCGTTCCTGCCAGGTTGTTCACGATCTTGGCCTCGTTGGTCGCAGTTTCCAACAGCGCTGCATTCAGAATGTCGCCTCGCTGCTTTATCAACGCCTGCGTAATCTGCTGCCGCACGCCCGGACTTTCAAGGGTCAGGTTCTCAGTTGACAACCGTTTCTCTTCGAGTTTGAAAACGTACCATTTGCCGCTGGTGAAATGAACCGGCTCGGTGATATCTCCAATCTGCATTGCCCCGAAGAATCTCGCGATCAACTCCGGCGCAAACGAGTTTTGCTTCAAGTCATCTTCGGTTGCGAAACCAATATCGCCGCCGCGCTGCAAGCTGGTCGCGTCTTCACTCTTCGCGCGCGCCACTGTTGCGAAATCAGCGCCGCTCTTCAGTTGCTGATAAATATTATCGATCTTCAGCTTTGCTTCGGTGTCGCTTTTGGCGTCATTCTGCGCAATCCCCTGCGCCGAGTTATCAGCCGGGTCAACGACGATCATGCCCAGGGCCACACCGCGCGAGCTCACAAATCTTTCACGGTTGCCGTTGTAGAAGTCTTCGACTTCCTTGTCGTTCACCGTGATTTTTGAGTTGTACTTGTCCTGAAGTTTCTTAATAGCGATATCTTTGCGGGCCTCTTCACGTAGAGACTCCATCGTTAGATTTTGCGCCGCCAGGTTCTTTTGAAAGTCGTCATCGGTCATGCCGCTTTGCTGTTTTTGCTGATTGATGGCGGCGGTTATTTCGTCTTCAGTCGGCAGCAGTTTTTCTCTGTCGGCCCGCTGAAAAAGCACTTCTCGCTGAATCAGGCCGCCCAGCACTTGCAAGCGCGCCTGGGCCAACTCCAATTGCGAAAGCTGTGCCTGCTTGCCGCCGGCTTGCTGACTGATCTGGCGTTCCACTTCAGCCAGCATGATATTTTTTCCGTTCACGGTGGCTGCGACCATGCTGTCTTTGTTTTCTGACGTGCCGCTGTTACTGCAGGCAACAAAGAAGGCGGCCGTTAATGCGAGCAGCGCGGCGGCGCTAATTAATCTGACGGTTGTTTGCACTTTGGATCGTTGCTCCTTTAAGGATTATTGCGAATGCCGGCTCGCTGGCTACTTGACCATCGCGAAAATGGTCTGTTATAAATTTCGTTTCTATGTTTGTCATTGGTCCGCTCCTATTGAGCGAACGCCAGTTTTAAGCTTCGGAGGAATTACACATCATGGCTAAACGTTGCGAAGTCTGCGGAAAAGGGCCGCAATTCGGAAACAATGTTTCTCACGCAAACAATCGGACGCCGCGGCGTTTCAATCCCAACCTACAGGCCATTCGCGTCCAGCTTCCCAAGGGCGGCGCAAAACGGATTCGGGTTTGTACCAGCTGTATCAAGGCCGGCAAAGTCGCCAAGGCCGCTTAACAATAGCTGGTCTTACTTTCCGGCAACCGGCACTTGCTTCCGAAAGCTCGCGCCGGTTTCTTATTTTCGCTAAGCCAAAGCAATTGCTTCGATTTCTACGCGCGCATCTCGCGGCAAACGGGCTGCTTCAATTGTTGCGCGGGCGGGCGGTTCGTCGCTGAAAAAGCGGCCGTAAACCTCATTCATCGCCGCGAACTCTCCCATGTCCACGAGAAAGACTGTAGTCTTAACGACGCGATTCAGGCCGCTACCGGCAGCTTCAAGTACGCGCGATAAATTCTTTATCACCTGTTCCGTTTGCTCAGCGATACCGCCGGCGACAAACTGGCCTGTTTCAGGATCGGTTGGTATCTGTCCGGACGCGAAAACAAAGCCATTAGTCCTGATCGCCTGTGAATACGGACCAATCGCCTTGGGAGCCTGTTCGGTTTGGATGATGTCCTTCACGGTTGCGAATGCCTCAATTTGGCCAGCTAAACGAAAAGCGTGATTCTAACAGATTCGTCTGAAGCAGGGCAAAGTTGCCTGACCGAAGTGAGTGGTGGGTACTTTGAACTTAAATCTCTGTGCGTCCTTTGTGTCCTCTGTGCCTCTGTGGTGCATATTTTATTGGGAATTGGTCGCCACAGAGGCACAGAGAACACAAAGGACGCACAGAGAAAACTGAAATTGGGAAACTACGTGAGTATTAATGAAAGGAATGAGGCACGCGGGCTTGGCCCAGGGCCCGATACCTGTCACTCGTCATTTGTCACTTTGATTAAACAATGCCTTGCATTCTTTCGACGTCGAGCACCCCGGGCACGCCTTTGATGGAATTGATCACTTTATCGAGATGCTTAACGTCAAAGACTTCGACTGTCACCTCGATGTGTCCTTTCTCGTCGTTGGCCACAGAGGCGCGCGCGTCGCGAATGCCGGTTTTCATGTCTGAGATGGCGCCGGTAATGCCGGCAATCATGCCGGTGCGATTTTCGGTGACGGCGAGTAGTTTCACCGCGTAGGCCGTCTTTTCAGGTCGGCCCGCCCATTCGACTTCCACGATGCGCTCGCGATTAACCATCAATGAGGCAACGTTTTTGCATCGTTTCGTATGGACCGCTACGCCTTTTCCCCGCGTCACATAACCGACAATGTCTTCACCCTGTAATGGACTACAGCAACGCGCGCGCGTCACCATTAAATCGTCAACGCCACGCACCACAATCGCGTCGTCGCCCAGACGAATCAGACGTTTGACAGCGCGTACGCCACTGCGCAAACGCGACTCTTTCTGCTTATCGAGTTGCTCGAACTGTTCCTGGCCCAGGTACTTGGCGATAACGTTTCGCGGGATCAGTTTTCCGTAACCGATGCCGGCTAGCAGATCTTCTACCCGGCCATAGCCATACTCATTTGCAACGCGCCTCATTTCCGTGTCGCCGTCGCTGAAAAGCTTCTTCGCAGAAAGCTGGAAACGGGCGGCCTCTTTCTCGAACAACTTCCTGCCGATGTCGATGGATTCAGCCCGTTGCTGCTCCGCGACCCAGTGGCGCACGCGATTTCGCGCACGCGAGGTGACGATAAAATTCAACCAATCGCGCGAAGGATGAGAATTCGGCGAAGTCAGAATTTCGACCACATCACCGTTTTGGATTTGGCTGCGCAGCGGCACGATGCGGCTGTTGATACGCGCGCCGGTGCAGGTGTTTCCCACCTCTGAGTGGATCATGTAAGCAAAATCGACCGGCGTGGCGCCGCGCGGAAGTTGAATCACCTTACCCATGGGGGTGAACGCGAATAGATCTTTGGGATAGAGATCAAGCTTTAAAGAGTCGAGAAAGTCGCGAGAATCTTTTACTTCCTGGGTCCACTCAACCAGCGAGCGCAATGCCTGAAACGCGCTGTCGTCGTCGTGTGCACCGCGCTTGCCCTCCTTGTATTTCCAGTGGGCCGCGACGCCTTCCTCGGCGATTTGATGCATGTCTTCAGTGCGGATTTGAACTTCGAATGATTGCCCGTCAGAGCCGATAACCGAGGTGTGCAGGGATTGATAGAAATTGTCGCGTGGGGTAGCGATCCAGTCTTTAATGCGGCCGGGCACGGGGCGCCAGGTGTTATGAATAACTCCGAGGGCGGCATAACAGTGTCTTACTTCGTTGGGAACAATCACGCGCGCAGCGACCAGATCGTAAACCTGATCCAGGTCGATCTTCTGCCGCTTCAGCTTTTTCCAGATTGAATAGAGGCGCTTGACGCGGCCTTCGACGCGCACGAACGGAACTTCGGCTTCGTTCATCTTCGCTTCGATACGCTCTGTTACACCGCTCAGGAATGCTTCATTCTCCTGCCGCCGCTTCTCGAGTTGTTCAGTTAATTCCCGGTAAGGTTCCGGATGCAGGTGACGAAAGGCAAGGTCCTCGAGTTCTCCGCGCAACTTACCCATGCCCAGGCGGTGTGCAATGGGGGCAAATATCTCCATCGTCTCTTCGGCAATGCGCTTGCGTTTTTCCGGATTGAGATATTGCAACGTGCGCATGTTGTGAAGACGATCGGCGAGTTTGACCAGCACGATACGCACGTCATCAACCATCGCGAGCAGCATCTTGCGCACATTCTCTGCCTGCTGCTCTTCGCGCGAGATGTTGCTGATCTGGGCGATCTTGGTTAGACCGTCAACCAGGTGGGCAATCTCTTCGCCAAAATATTTGCGGATAGTGTCCAGGTCAACCAGCGTGTCTTCGACAACGTCATGCAATAAGCCAGTCGCAACCGAAACTTCATCCAGCTTCATGTTGGCGAGGATGTTGGCAACCTCGAGTGGATGGACCAGATACGATTCACCGGAAGCACGCTTTTGGCCCTTGTGTTCGCGAGCGGAGAACAGGTAGGCACGCCGCAGCAGATCCAGGTTAGCTTGCGGGTGATTGCTGGCTACGTTCTCAACTATTTCTTCGATTCGAATCATCTAAAGACGACACCGCGGTCGGGTTACATCCATCTAACAAACAAGCGTGCGTGAATAAGTATAACAAAAAGGTGATGCCCGACCCGAAAGTCGCGCATCACCAGGTAACACGTCAGGAAAGATTGCAGTTTTAACTTTTAGCCGGCGAAGCTGCCTTTTTAGCTTCCTCTGCTTCCTTCTTCTTTTGATTCGCTTCGCTCAGCGTGTTCGTGCGCTTCTGGGCGACTTCGCGTTGTTTGTCGAGCTCAGTCTTTTTATCCATCGTTCCATCCATCTCGGCGAGCTTCGACGCTTCGAGCAATAGATTTGTCTTATACGACCAGGCCGACTCGCTGTTCGGGTCAAGCTTGATTGCGTTCTCAATTTCTTCAAGGCCGCGCCTCACACATGCCTGCGCATTGTTAAACTCTTTTGGGTCGCTTGGCTTCTTGTAAGAGACGACAGCGCGATTGCCTTCGTTGAGCGTGGTCCCTTTGTTAGTGGGCAATTCCGTGATCTTAAAGGAGCAGTCCCAATCTTTACTCGCCAGGACTATATAAGACTCGGCGCGTTTCTCCGAATCTACGCTCGTATCGTTGGCGCGCGCAGAAATCCAGGACCGTAACTTGTCTTCTTCCTTAGTGGCGCCGTAGAGATAAGCAATGGCTTTGTAAGCTTCTTCGTTCCTGGGATCTCTCTGGAGAATTTGCTGGTAGGCCTCAATCGCCTGATTGGCCTTGGCGACATTTTCAGGAGCCTGAACGCCGGCACGGTATTGCGCGTGAATGGTGCGCGCAATGAAGGACGGTGCAGTCTTGCTGTTTGGATCCAGCTCGAGAGCTCTGCGGGAATGTTGCTCCGCCTCTACAAACTGGCCCTCGCGGTAGGTGCGTGCCGCCTCGTTTAACTCATTTTTCGCCCGTATTCGATTAATAATTCCGCAGCCGGAACTTGTGACAACGAGAACCGCCAACACAATGGCGATTCTAGTTTGAGAGAGTTTCATTGATCCGTCGCTCCATTAAGATGATTAGAACGGAACAGGAATTGGCCCGGATTCCAACGAAGCCTGAACGGGCTGGTTATAAAACACTTATTGAGGCAGATCGTCTACCTGAAGTCCAACCGGGTTGGCGCCGGCCCCTTTAATTGCGTCAATCACCTTCACTACATCGCCGTATTTCAACGATCGAGGCGCTTTTACAAACACGGTCTTCTCTAACCGTTCAGACTCGGGCAAATCAGTGCGCGTTTCCATTCCGGGTTTGTAAGCGCGCTGCTCCTTACGCTGCTGGAAAAGCTGCAACAGTCTTTGGCTCAAAGGCGCAGTATCATTCACGGAACCAATGTTATCGGCATTAAGTTTGAGTTGCAGATCGGTTGAGATTGAAACTACCAGCGTCAGCGGGTTTGGCTTTAGCCGGCTCAGATCTTCGTTGGGATCTCTTTGCGTGGGAATGTCAGCCTGAAAGCGGCTTGGTTTAAGGGGTGTGATCACCATGAAGATGATCAGCAAAACTAACAGCACATCGATCAGCGGCGTAACATTTATATAAGGTACTGCCTTTGATCCGCCTTCTGATAAACCACCACCCATTGACATAATTTTGCTCCTCTTAATACGGGCGAAGTCTAGCAACCGCCGGTCAATAATTATCAAGCGGCTGGGGCGGTCGAGCCTGCTTTCTTCTTTTTGTCCGCGACCAGGCCAATCTTATCGACTCCCAGGCCCCTGACTTCGTTAATGATGTTTACTACCTCGCCGTAGCTGACGCCAACACCGCTTTTAATATAAACGATGCGATCTTCTTCCTTCTTGATGATCTTCAACATCGCATCAACTTTGTCCTTGACCTGATCCTTCTGGATGCGCACCTTGCCAAGCCAGTATTCGCCATCGTTCGGAATGGCGATCACGATTGCTGTCTCATTATTGATCCTGGTGTCTTCCTCGGGATTGTTCATGTTCTGAGGCAGACTCACCGTCACGCCGTGCTGCAATAGTGGAGTGACCACCATGAAGATGATCAAAAGCACCAACATGATGTCGACCATTGGGGTGACGTTGATCTCTGACTGGAAGCCGCTGCTTCCACCTGCTGCCATTCCCATAACTCAGTCTCCTTATCGTTTTGCGCGACGGAAAAAAACTCATCCGCCGCGCTACCACTGACGAGCAAACCGTCAAGATTCCGCAACACTTACGGCTTCAGCTGCTTCGTACGATTCTTAATGAAGTAGTCGACCAGTTCCGAAGCTGAATTGTCCATCTCCACCACAAAGCCATCGACCTTGCCGGTGAAATAGTTGAACAACCAAACCGCGGGCACGGCCACCAACAATCCCAGCGCCGTGGTGAACAAGGCTTCCGAGATACCACCGGCGACTGCGCCGATACCAGCCTGCTCAGCCGCTTTCATGCCGCGGAAGGCGTTAATAATTCCGAAGACGGTACCGAACAGTCCCACGAACGGAGCCGTCGAGCCGATGGTCGCCAAACCTGACAAACCGCGTTTGAACTCGGCCGTCTTGATCGCTATGGCCCGCTGCAAGGCTCGCTTTGAGGCTTCGATTTCGTCGCCGGAAATGTCAGAAGACTGCTCGTGAGCTCTAAACTCCTGCAAGCCGCTGCTGACCACCATGGCGAGGTGAGACTTGCGATGCTTGTCACTGATGTTTATCGCTTCTTCGATGCGATCATTTTTCAGCGCCTGGGCAACGCGTGGCGCGAATTCGCGCGACTGTTTCTTGGCTGCCGTGTAGGTTAAGTAACGTTCCACCATGATGGCGATCGAGTAGACCGACATAATCAGAAGAACAATAACAACACCGATGGCGACCTTTCCCATACTCTTGATCATCGACATGATCGAAAAATGGTCGGTCTCAGCCGCGGGTGCTGCCGCCTGCCACATTAAGACGATTAAGCCAAAGGCTTTCGTTCCCAGAAGACTTGTTAGAATAGTCACGGTAAACCCTCCAAAAGGTTTTTCTTACATTAAAGAGCTCGCAGAGAACCCGCAGAATGAGCCGCCAGAGGCTCGTCGGCGCTGAACCTCCACAGTTTATTGAGCCACGAAATTATAGGTAATGACGCCCGTTACCTTCACCGGCTGTCCCGAGAGTTTCGTAGGCGAAAATCTCGCACCGCGTGCTGCCGAAACAGCAACTCCTTGCAGCAGCGGATGTCCAGATACTGCGTGCGCCGAGATTACGCTGCCGTTCTCGTCAATCACCACCTGGACCACGACCGTGCCGGATGCATGCGCTGTCCGGGCGATAGCGGGATAGGCAGGTTTCGGAAGACTGATTGCTTTTCCATTCAGCACGCCGCCTGAGATAGGCGCGCGAGGTGGAGTTGGTTTAGGCGGTGGCGGTGGCGGTTCCTCAGCAATATTTACGGAAGTCGGACCGGCTACGATTCCCGTGCCGGTTCCCGGTCCCGAGATGGGAGCGGCGGCGTTGGACGACTCAGTGCCAATCACTGTGGTTACGCCACGCCTGACTGGCGGGATATCGCTGGCCTTCGCGGATACCTCTTTTGGCACCAGTTCGGTTCGGCTAACGTCGGCAATCAGCTCCTTGCGAACGTCGACGTTCTGTTCGACCTTCGTCGGCTTAGCTTCAGGTTGCTTTTCCGGTTGATTCTGCTGTGGCACAGGAACGGGCGCTACCAACGTAGTCAGCTCCAAATCCTGCTCGCCAAGCGCGGCGTCATACCAGATGATGCCGACAATAAAAACTGTCGTAAAGAGCACAGCATAGATTGCAACTGTACCCAGAATGAATGAGCCTTTGCGCCCCAAGTCCTGCTTGTGCGAACCAGACTCAACAAGATTATCGAACATATATCCTCCCTATTCCGGTGCCAAATGGATCAGGGGTGCAAAAAATTTCCGACGCGAACAATCGAATCTTTAATTGCACTCGAACGTCGATCTTCCCGGCTTGAGCTCACTACAAATGAAGGGGGAACAGCAGCAACAGTAGAGCACTTCCAAATAGATTGAAAGCCGCTGTGCGAGAAAAAAACTCGCCGGCCTGCTCAACAGACTGCCCCGCCTACAACCTTCGTTTCCAATAACGCGGGTCGACTTTTGAGTATTTAATTGGCCAGCAACGGCAGCAGTCTA
>JBDUCC010000117.1:0-9302 GCA_040003675.1 bacterium
CAACCTTTTCAGGAAAGAGATTTTTTGAATTCAAAGGTGACATGGGCAAATAAAATTAAGGGCACAGCGAGCTGTGCCCTCACTTATATATGCGTTAGTAAGCGCGGGGGCAAGCCCACCTTCCCGACCAGAGAGATTCTCGATCCACCCAGCACACCAAATCTTGAAAGACCCTTGACCAAAATAGGGAGCTCAACATGGATAAGCTCGTGGTCGGGAAGGTGGGCTTGCCTCGCGGCTTTGGCCAGAAGCAACTTTAGCGGAAGCTAATCCTCTTGTAGCTGGTCATCACTGTAGTCTTCGACAATCACTTGAAGACCCTGCGTTGAAGGAATGCAACTGATGACTTGAGCCCGATCGATCTTTGTGAGGTCGGTGTCGGCCGCATGCCAGAGTTTCACCCAGAAAGTGCGCGTGTCGCCGTGAATCGCGAAGGTCGAGCCGTCGTTCATCACCGCCACGGGTTCGGCAATCACACCGTCGCGCAGTTCCTCAAGCAACTCCGGAATATATTGTTTGAACTTATCAAACTGGACCAGAACATCGCGCTCGCTGATTTCCGCCGGCGGCAGTTCTACCGGATCATCTGACTCCAACAGCAATCGCGATTCAGTCTGTTGATTTCGTTTCTTTACGACGGGCATGATTAGAAATCAGTTTCGGGTTTCGAGTTTCGAGTTTCCGGTTTCGAGCTTCGGGTTCCGAGGTTCGGTCTAGTTCCAACTGTTTACGCTCGAAACTCGAAACTCGAAACTACCTAGTCAGTCTCTTCAACAAATATTCTTCCAGCTCCGCGACCTTGACGCGTTCCTGGGTCCAAGTATCGCGATCGCGCACTGTGACTTCGTTATCTTCCAGCGATTGGTGATCAACTGTTACGCAAAATGGCGTGCCGATTTCATCCTGCCGCGCGTAGAGTTTGCCGATGCCGCCCGTGTCGTCGTACACAGCGCGCAACGCCGGTTGCAGTGAGCGCTTAATCGATTTTGCCAGCGCGACGATCTCCGGCTTGTTCTTCGCGAGCGGCAGGACCGCAGCCTTAATCGGCGCCAGCGCGGGATGGAGTTTCAAAATCACGCGCGTCTCGCCCTTATCATTTGTCGTCTCCGTGTAGGCGTCCATCAACACTGCCAGCACCGTACGATTGACGCCGGCCGCCGGCTCAATCACGTAAGGATAGAAACGTTCCTTAGTTGGTTCATCAAAGTACGAAAGATCGTCGGTCGAATCGGGATTTAGTCGCTTTCCTTCCGCGTCTTCCGGTTTCTTCGAGTGGGTGCGCAAATCAAAATCGGTGCGATTGGCAATTCCCATCAGTTCGTCCCATTGCCGCTCCGCTTCATCGCGCTCAGGAAAGAAGCGATATTGAACATCGACCGTGCGCTTGGCGTAATGGGCCAGCTCTTCTTTTGGCTGTTCGTACAAACGAAGATTCTCCGCCGCGATGCCAAGTTCGAGGAACCATTGCCGGCAGGCGTCAATCCACTCCTGATGAACTCTTTCATCTTCACCGGGCCTCACGAAGTATTCCATTTCCATCTGCTCAAACTCGCGTGTTCGAAAGATGAAATTGCCCGGCGTCACTTCATTGCGAAACGACTTGCCGATTTGAGCGACGCCGAATGGCAGTTTGCGCCGGCTGGTCGTCAATACGTTGTTGAAGTTGATGAAGATGCCCTGCGCAGTCTCGGGGCGCAGATAGACCAATGACGACTCGTCATCCTCGGAGGCCGCGCCCACGTGAGTGCGAAACATCAGGTTGAAGGGGCGTGGCTCGGTCAGATCTTTTGACCCACAGTTTGGGCACTTGCCGTCGTTAAGCTTATCGGCGCGCAAACGAGTTTTACATTCGCGACAGTCCACCAACGGATCGCTAAAAGTGTCTTCATGGCCGGAATACTTCCACACCAAACGATTGAGAATGATCGACGAGTCCAGCCCTTCAATGTCGTCGCGCTCGTAGACCATCCAGCGCCACCAGGCCTGCTTTACGTTGTTGCAAAGTTCGACGCCGAGCGGCCCGTAATCCCAGGCGCTGCCTAAACCGCCGTAAATTTCGGAAGAGGGATAGACAAACCCGCGCCGCTTGGCGAGGGACACGATCGTTTCGATGTTAGAAGCTGACATAAGAAGAACGTGAATCGTAAATCGTAAATCGTCAATAGTAAAACAAGAACGTGAACGGGGAGCCGTGAACGAAGCAGACAGCAGACAGCAAACAGTAGACAGCTCAGCAAATAGCTGGCGAATATTCTGTCTTACTCCGGCTGTTTGCTGTTAACTGTTTGCTGTTTGCTTCCTTCCACGATTTACGATTTACGAAAAAAGGAGCGCCAATCAGCGCTCCCTTTTCCAAGTTGAACTGTGACGATTAAGTTACCTGCTCGGCGTTTGCACGTTGACGTCTATCTTCTGCGTGCCGCCGCCTCCGAATAGTCGGCCTCTAAACGCAAACAAAACAACGACCACGATAATCACGAAGATCACCAGAACCGCGACGACGCCTGCGCTGCCGCCACCATCACCATTGTCACCCATGAGTGGCCTCCTGTTGTGGGAGTTAAGAACTTAAACGAAGTGAAACGAACTTATCGGCTCGGCGCCGGGGCCGCCGGGGCTGGCGCTGCCGGTGCGGGCGCCGCGGGCGCTGATACGTTGACGTTAACTTTCGTGCCGCCGCCTCCGAATAGTCGTCCTCTAAACGCAAACAAAACGACGACCACGATAATCACGAAGATCACCAAAACCGCGACGACGCCTGCGCTGCCGCCACCATCACCATTGTCACCCATAAGCAGCCTCCTATTGTGGGAGTTAAGGACTTAAAATATCTAAATGGGGGATGCGGCAATCATTACCACAGGCATGGGACTAGGTCAATCAACGTCACAGAAAAAGAAAGGAGACAAGCCTTTTGACTCGTCTCCTTTTGGACCAGGTTGGTGGTTAAGTTAGTTAACGGCGACCCCTTCGGCGCGGGGCCCGGCGTCGGCTAGGACTGGCGCCAGCGCCGGCGGCTGGTCTGACATCTCCAGCCTGAACCGTCGGTGTTGGGAGTGGCGGTGTCGCTCCGCGCGGAACGATCCATAGCTCGACGCAGTCTTCTTCGCGGAAGCCGCCGTTG
Source organism: bacterium (assembly GCA_040003675.1). Classification (GTDB taxonomy): domain Bacteria; phylum Acidobacteriota; class Blastocatellia; order Pyrinomonadales; family Pyrinomonadaceae; genus PSRF01. The sequence continues at coordinate 3,125 of JBDUCC010000117.1, forward strand.
AGAACTACGATGCGAGATTGATCGATTCCTCGCTGCGCCACCAGGTAGTCACGAGCGCGATCGCCAAGCAAATCCGCCTGACCAATGCGACTTGTTCTCCCGCCATACGCAATTACGTAGGTGGTGGTTGACGGATCGGTTTGCAAGTCAACCGCGAGGTTGTCCAGACGAGCTTTTTGATCGTCGAACGAACAACTGCAGCAGACGTCAAACTGCCGTGAAGGGTTCTCACGTGGCGGCGTAGGCGGCACATAAGTCGTTGCCTGCGTCGTTTGGCGGCAGGCATCATTGCCCGAGCCGTCATCCACGACCAGTATCGCAGTAATTTTTTGACCTGCAAGACCGGTGGAATCCACTGTGATCGTCGGCGTGCCCAGGCCGGAAAGAACCTTGGCGTTTGCAGGGCTGACGGTCCAGGTGTAGTTGAGCGGTGAACTGCCCGCATAGGCTACGTCGGCGGTGTAGGTTATTACTTCGCCTTCGTTAACCTGTGTAGGAGCTGAAACATTCACAGGATATGGGCAAGGAGACTTGGCTGCCGGCCTGTAATTCAGCGCGACGCATTTGATGCGGCCGGCTTCAAGATCAATCTCGCGAGTCCAGTGCTGACCGTTTGGCAAAGTGATCACAATAGAGTGAATGCCCGGGTCGCGATCGAACGCGCGATAGTCGGTGGATGTTTGACCTTCAGGACGACCGTCAATTTCGATCGGCAATCCGCCCGGCGTGCTGAGAATTTTTATGGTTCCGTATTTCGCCGGCCGGCGCTTCTTCGCGTAAGCGGTGGAAGCTGGATGGACCATGCAAAAGCTGATGGCCAGTAACGCTGCGAAAGCGAACTTGCCGTAGTTACGATTTTTGCGAAGGACGTGTCTAAACATTTTGACTAGGCCTCCTCCGTACTTTCGATTTGCGCGGCCAGTTTGGCGCGGGAATAACGGCGACGCAATCCTGCGCCGAAAGCTGCCAGGCCGGACCCAAACAACAAGAGCGATGCCGGCTCAGGAACTTCAGGCGTTCCGGGAGGCGTTGGCGTAGTAGGCGGAGTTGGCGTCTCGCAGTTGTCGCAGCCGTGAATGAAGAAGAACGGAATCGCGGCCAGGAACAGCAACGGCCATTTTGGGAAGCCGCCACCCGGGACCGTAATCTCGCCACAGTCGCAAATGGTTCCTTCAACTTCACCCTGATCGACAACGTCGACACCTCCCTGCGGCTCAGAACTGACGGCAACGCCAGCGAGCAACGTGTCAGCGGTGTTGGCGGTGGCAATGTCTCCGGTGCTGTTGTCGGGAATGCCATCTACGCCGGCTGCAGATGACTGCTGAGCCGTGGATGCAACCGGTGAAGCGCCGTCGCCGTCGGCCACGAGCGTGCTCGTGTTTTGAGAAACCGTGCGGAGCCGAAGCTCTGGAGGATTTTGGTAGCCGCCGATCACTTGAATCACCTGGCTGATTGCCACGGGCGCCGCATGCGTGGGCGCGCCGCACAAAAGCAGGATACTAAGTGTCGCAGCAATTGGCCGAAAAGCTCGACTCATCATCGGTTGAAAATCCCTCCTCGGATCTTCCCTTCTTATCGAAAGGGAAACGATATACAACGTTTAACTGTGAACCGCTTGTGCGAAAGGCCGTATTTATTGACTTTGCTTGAACATGGCGCAAGCGCTTTCGCTGGTTGATAGGAAAAGATGGCTAATAAAGAAGGGATTCCAATTTCAATGGGCTTTTGCGGGCTCCTAACCTGAATAAAAAAGGAGGTTTGCGTGATGCAAACCTCCTTCGCTATTTAATCTGAAATCTAAGATTCAGATACTAGATTTAGACTGGTCCCCGGTCTGAGTCTCTTGGCAGACTAGAACAGTCCTAGTCAGCTTCGCCGGCACTGGCTGCTTCCGCTTTTTTGCCTTCATCTCGCAGGACAGCTTTCCGGGAAAGTTTGATTTTGTTCCCTTCCTTGCCAATGCATTTAACCAGAATCTGCTGACCTTCCTTCAACTCGTCGCGCACGTCCTTGACCCGGCGGTCGGCGATTTCGGAAATGTGCAGCAGTCCATCAGTTCCGGGAAAGATTTCCACGAAGGCGCCGAAATCGACGATCCGTGAAACCGTGCCCAGATAGGTTTGCCCAATCTCAGCTTCAGCCGTAATACCACGGATGCGGTTAACGGCGGCTTCTGCCGCAGCGCTGCTGGCCGTGGCAATCGAGATTGTGCCGTCGTCCGAGACGTCAATCTTCGCGCCCGTTTCTTCAACCAACGAGCGAATCATTTTGCCGCCTGGTCCAATGACGTCGCGGATCTTATCGGGATTGATTTTGATTTGGATGATTCGCGGTGCATGCGCCGAGATGTCTTCGCGCGATGTCGCCAACGCCTGTTCCATTACGCTGAGAATGTGCAAGCGGCCTTTCTTTGCCTGCTCCAGCGCTTCGGCCATGATCTGCGCGTTGATGCCGCCAATCTTGATGTCCATCTGCAAAGCGGTGATGCCTTCATGTGTGCCGGTGACTTTAAAATCCATGTCACCATAGTGATCCTCGGCTCCGGCGATGTCAGACAAAATCGCGTACTTGTTGCCTTCCATCACGAGACCCATGGCGACTCCGGCGACCGGCGCTTTTAACGGCACGCCCGCATCCATCAACGATAGTATGCCGCCGCAGACACTGGCCATTGACGAAGAACCGTTTGATTCAGTGATGTCCGAAACGATTCGAAGCGTGTAAGGAAAAACTGATTCATCGGGCAGCACTGCTTCAATTGCCCGGCGCGCGAGTGCGCCGTGACCAATTTCGCGCCGGCTCGATGAACCAAAGCGGCCAACTTCACCCACCGAGTAATGCGGAAAATTGTAGTGCAGCAGGAAACGGCGTTTGACTTCACCTTTCTCGAGGTCGTCCATGAACTGCTCGTCTTCCTTGGTTCCCAGCGTGGTAGTTACCAGCGCCTGGGTTTCACCGCGGGTGAACAAAGCAGACCCATGAACGCGCGGCAACCAACCGACTTCGCAAGTGATCGGACGTATCTCCGAGAAGCGGCGACCATCGGGGCGGCGGCGCTTGTTGAGAATGTCGTCGCGGAAGAGGGTTTCCTTCAAGTGATCGAAAACCTTCTTGGCCATCTGTCTCTGCTCGATCTGGTCTTCAGGATAGGATTCGACTACTTCCTTCTTCAACGCATCGACGGCCGCATAGCTGTCTCGTTTTTCCTGCGTTGTCGTATCAAGTGCTGCCCGCAGGCGATCTGTATAGTTTCGCTCGATCTCGCCCTTCATCTCTTCATTGAGCTGCGGAGCAACGACTTCCCGCTTCTGCACATCAAGCGCCTTGTACAATTCTTTCTGCCAGCGGCAGAGGCGATTAATTTCCTTATGCGCCAACATGAGGGCCTCAACCATGATCTCTTCGGAGACTTCGTTGGACCCGGCCTCAACCATGACGATGGCTTCCTCGGTTCCCGCCACAATCAGATTCAAACGCGATTCGCGCACTTCATCGTAGGTTGGATTAATGATGTAACGGCCTTCAATCAGGCCGATGCGCACGCCCGCAATCGGATTCATGAATGGAATGTCGGAAAGGTACAGCGCGCATGATGCGCCGGTGATTGCAATCACGTCCGGGTTGTTATCAGGGTCCGCGGAAATTACGCTGGCAATAACCTGCGTTTCGTTACGATAGCCTTCGGCAAACAATGGCCGGCAGGGACGGTCGATCAATCGGCTGGTGAGCGTTTCTTTTTCGGTAGGCCGTCCTTCGCGACGGAAATAGTTTCCGGGAATGCGTCCAGCTGCATAGTTTGCTTCACGGTATTCGACCGTCAACGGGAAAAAATCAATTCCTTCCCGAGTGGTTTGGGCGCCAACGGCAGCGACCAACAGCATCGTGTCTCCATATTGGATAATCACAGAACCGTCTGCTTGCTTTGCGACGCGGCCGGTCTCGACCGTCAAATCCTTGTCGCCTAATTTTATGGACTCTTTGAGATATTTCTTTACTGGCATTTTTCTTGTCTCCTTCGACAATGGCCTGAAACCTGTTCAGGCACGTGAGCGTCCCGATTTATATTTGGGCGCTCGCGATTTGCAATTTAGTTTTCAGTTTGACCACGCAACGTGACGCGTTGGGAAAATAATGAACGCAAAACAAGGCGGCACGAGTCCCGGATTACGTGACTCATGCCGCCTTTTGTGCGTTACGCTAAGGCCGAACACGTCCGCCTGCCTGGGAGTTTCGCCGTCACGTTCGGCACCTTTGGCAAGCTCTTCGATAGACGCGGGCTTTCCGAAAAATACGAGATCCGAAGTGATCTCGTTATTGACTTCACTTTTAACGACGCAATCCCAGACGATTCACTACCTCGTGGTAGCGTTCAATATCTGTGCGCTTCAAATAATCCAGCAAACTCCTGCGCTGCGAGACCATCTTAAGCAGGCCGCGCCGCGAGTGGTTGTCCTTCTTATGTATTTTGAAATGCTCGGTAAGCTCGTTGATTCTTTTGCTGAGTAAAGCCACCTGAACCTGAGGCGAGCCTGTATCCGCATCGTGGCTACGGAAATCGTTGACAATCTGTTCTTTCGTTTCTTTTGCTAATCCCACTACTTAAAATGATCCTCCCAAACAGCAGTAAATCCGTCTTCAGACAGTAACCGCTAAGATTATGTGTCGGAGTAAGTTAGCACGCGCGCTGCGCGAGTGTCCAGCGGGGTCCTTGCGATGCAGCGCCCTCAGCGCCAAGGGCGCGGAATGCAACAGCCTGGGCAACACCCCCAGGACAGGTCACCTCGGAAAAAAGCGCTGAAGGCGCGGCCTAAAGAGGAGCGACTTGTAAATTGCCAATAGTCGTTTGTCCCTACCCTGATTCCGCGCTTTCAGCGCTGTTAACACTCCTTACATTCCCCTTGGGCGACCAACGAATGCTTTGGCCAATTTCGCGAGCTCTCTGCTAACATCGCTGCACACGTGACAAATGAAAAGAAACGAATAGTCATCATCGGTGGCGGTTTTGGCGGATTATTTACGGCGCTTGATCTCAGCGGCGCGAGCGATGTCACGCTCATCAGCGACGAGGATCATTTCCTGTTTGCGCCAATGCTTTATGAGTACCTCAGCGGCGAGGTCGAGGAATGGCATATCGCACCGCGATACAAAGAGTTGCTGGATGAAGATGTGAATCTGATTCAAGACAAAATCGCCAGCATCGACTTCGAACGACGCTCGGTAGTATTCGACAATGAGCGCGAGCCTTTGAGCTACGACGTGCTCGTGCTTGCCGTGGGAGGGGTCACAAACTACGCCGGCGTCGAAGGCGCGGCGCAGTTTTCACTTCCCTTTCGCAAGATTGCGCACGCCGATGCCCTGCGGCAACGAATGGTTGATGCGCTTGATGCGGTGCCGCCGGATTTACCGCCCCAGGACGTGCGCAGCGCGTTGACGTTTGCCATTGTGGGCGCGGGAGCGAGTGGCGCTGAGCTTTCAACCAAGATGGCCGACCTGCTGCGAGACGCTTTTGAACGCCGGGCTCTCAACGGCGAAGCGCGCGTGCTGCTGATTGAGATGGGCGATAAAGTCGTCCCCGGGATGGGCGAAGAGATTCGCAGCTTCGTCGAAGACGCTTTACAGAAATCACGAGTTGAGCTGCACACACTGACGCGCGTGTTACGAGTTAGCGAAAACGGTGTGACTGTCGAGCACAATGGCGCGCAGACGGAAATCAAGACCGCGGGCGTTGTTTGGACCGGCGGGGTTTTGATGAACCCACTGGTTCAAGGCCTGAAGGTGTTCAAAACGGAGCGTGGCCTGTTGCGCGTGAAGCCAACGCTCCAACTTGTTGCCCATGACAATGTATTCGCGCTGGGAGACATTGCTTTTTTTACCGACGCCACGCCAACACTAGCCGGCACGGCGCAGCTTGCCTTGCAAGAGGCCCGCCTCGTCGCGCGCAATATCAAGTCCTTCATTGCCGGTGATCCCCTTCATACCAAACACTTTGAGGAACTTGGCGAAGCGGTCAGCCTTGGGACTGAACGCGCGGCCGTACTGGCAGGCGGAAAAGTTTTCGGTGGACCACTCGCCCGCCAGGCGCGCTTTGCAATGTATACGGCCCGCTTACCAACCTGGCACCACCGCCTGCGAGTCGGCGCGAGTTGGTTCCTCGGGGGTACTCCCCCGCGTCCGTTAT
>JBDUCC010000118.1:0-9258 GCA_040003675.1 bacterium
CAAAGCCCGCCCGCTCGACAATACCGACTTCGTCATGAACTGGCGCAAGCAAATGGCGCGCGTTTACACGCTTAAAGCGCTGCGAGAATTAGCTATTTCGGACTAACTTCCCTTCTTTTGTCTTTGGTCTCTGGTCTTTGGTCTTTGGATTGAAGCCAACACTGACCTCAAAAAAGTAATGACGAAGACCCAAGACCAAAAACCCAAAACCCATGAAGAACCAAAGACCAACATTGCAGCCATCATCCTCGCCGCCGGTCAATCCAGCCGCATGGGCGCTTTCAAGCCGCTACTTCCGTTCGGCGATAAAACTGTCATCGAGAGCACGATCGATTACCTTAGCGGGGCCGGCATCGAAACCATCATCGTGGTTGCAGGCCATCTTGAAGACGAAATAAAGACGCAACTCACAAACCGCGTTCTCAAATTCACGACAAATCCAGACCCGCGCAGCGCCATGGCCACTTCCATTGTTTGTGGATTGCGCGAATTGCCGTCTGAGGTGCGAGCAGTAATTATCACTCCGGTGGACCATCCGGCGGTTCCCAAGGAAGTGGTAAGCCAGTTAATCGACGAATGGCGTGACGGCGCGCGGCTGGTTATTCCTACAAACGGCGGACGCGGCGGCCATCCGGTCCTAATCGATCTCAGCTTTCGCGCTGAACTCCTTCGCCTTGATCCCAATTCTGGGTTGAAATCTTTCTTCGATGCGCATCGCAAGGAAGTCAAGCGCGTTGCCGTCAATTCGAATTATATTGCGCGCGACATGGACACGTGGGATGATTACCGCTCGTTGCACGAGGAAGTTTTTGGCGTTTTGCCAACTAAAGAGCGCTTTTCTTAGCCGGAAACGATCAAAAGCGGGACCAGGGACGAGACCAACTAAAACCTTGCCCAGTTCATCTAACGCAGTGCCCTGCCATATGGCCTTGGGCAAAGGAGAGTAAATGAGAAACCGAAATCCCCTGATTGCCCTGTTTATGGTGCTGGCGCTGGGCGCCTCCCTGACCATGGCCCAAGGCCACGGCCCGGTGGATTTTTCCTTGCGATCGATCGAGGGCCAGACAATTACTTCCGACAGCCTGCGCGGGGAAGTGGTGGTGCTGGCGTTTGGCGCTTCCTGGCTTCCCCTTTCAAAAACGCAATTGACCGGCGTCAGGAAACTTGCCGACGAATACAGCGATCGGGGCGTGGTGGTCTATTGGGTAAGCACTGAGTCGGAAGATCCGAAATCGAAGAACTTCGCCACAGATGACCAGTTGCGCGCCTTCGCGCAAAAGTATGGACTGAAAGTAACGGTGTTGCGCGATCCCGATGGCGTCACTTCCAAAAAGTTCGGCATCGATCAGTTGCCCTCGATTGTTATTATCGACAAGCAGGGTAATACGTTTGGCGCTCCGATTGGCGGACTCGATCCAAACGGCAACCTTGCCGGCCAACTTGCGAAAAGCCTCGATAGGGTCCTCTAATCAACTTCCTTTCTTAATGAAATCTTTTGGGCCGTCTTTGAACAAGGCGGCCCTTTTTGATTGCCGTCCCACGCAAAGCCAGCTATGTGGCTTGCGCGCAAGCTAACGGTTTGCGTTACACTCACGTCTGATGGCTTACACTTTAATAAACCCGGAATCACTGGGTGCTCCACGCGGTTATTCAAATGGAATCCTGGCCGACGCCGCGGGCAAACTATTGTTTGTGGCGGGCCAGATTGGTTGGAACGACCAACAGTCGCTGGTGAGCGATGCCCTTGTCGAACAATTCGATCAGGCGCTCCGGAATGTGTTGACTGTTGTGTCAGCGGCTGGCGGTACAGCTGCAGACGTCATGCGGCTCGTGATTTACGTAACCGACAAGAATGAATACAAAGCGCACCTGCGCGAGGTCGGCGAGCGGTATCGTACACACATGGGCAAACACTTTCCCGCGATGGTCCTGGTGGAGGTCAAGAGCCTGCTGGATGATTATGCCAAAGTTGAAATCGAAGCAATAGCGGTAGTGCCGGCATAGCTTCGTTACTATTCGAATGTTTAATCCCAATAGTTTTCTTTTTGAAAAGAACGGAGACGGCGTGGCAACGATCACGCTGAATCGCCCAGAGCGGCTGAACGCACTGACGTTCGAAGTTTATCGCGAACTAACGGACATCTTCGCGGCGCTCGCGAATGACAAAGATGTTCGAGTGGTTGTAATCACCGGGGCCGGACGAGCGTTCTGCTCCGGCGGCGACGTGCACGACATCATTGGTGAACTCTTTAGTCGCGACATTGAAGGCCTGCTCGACTTTACCCGCCTGACTTGCGAGCTGGTGCGGAACATTCGCACGCTCCCAAAGCCGGTCATCGCCAGTCTTAATGGAACAACCGCCGGCGCGGGCGCATGCATCGCGCTCGCATCCGACATACGCATCGCGAGTGACGACGCAAAGATTGCTTTTTTATTTGTGAAGGTTGGTTTGTCCGGCGCGGACATGGGCGCCGCGTATTTGTTGCCGCGCGTTGTTGGTCTCGCGAAAGCAACTGAATTGCTATACACCGGCGATTTTATTTCCGCCGCAGAAGCGGAACGAATAGGTCTGTATAACCGCGTCGTTCCGGTAGCAGAGCTGCAACCAGCCACTAGTGTTCTGGCGCAGAAGCTTGCGAAAGGTCCGGCTTTCGCGCTGGCAAAGACCAAGGAGATGCTGAACCGCGAAATGCACATGAACCTCGACGCTGCCCTGGAATCAGAAGCGCAGGCACAGGCCATCTGCATGCAGCATCCTGATTATCGCGAGGCGTATGAAGCGTTTGTGGCAAAGCGAGAAACGAAATTCAAATAGTCGTTCTTTGAGCTTTGAACTTTGTACTTTGTGCTTTGTGCTTTTGTACTTTGTTCTCTAAGCCGAGAGATTCGAAGTCAAGGTTCTAAGTACAAAGTACAAAGTTCTGAAGTACAAAGTTCAAACTCCTGGTACCAAGCTCGTTTTATTCACATTATGGACAAATTCATCACTCAACTTCCCTTCTTAACTCCTGAACATTTGACGTTGGCTGCGGACATGGAGATGTTCGTCCGGCTTGAAGTCGAGCCGACCGCGATTGAAGAGCGTGACGTCGATGCGCGACTCCGTGAGTACGTCGGAATGTTGGCCGAAGCGGGCGTGCTGCGTTATGCAGTCGCCGCGCCGGGCGCTAACCTCGACGTACGTGGGCTCTGTTTGATTCGTGAGGCGCTCACCTACTCTTCACCGCTTGCTGACGTGGCTTTCGTAATGCAGGGTCTGGGCACTTACGCCATCAGTCAGGCCGCGCCGGAACACGTGCGCGACTTCTGGCTTTCGCGCGCGGCCGAAGGTAAGGCAATCGCTGCTTTCGCGCTAACCGAACCGGATGCCGGTTCCGATGTCGCTTCAATCAAGACGGAGGCGCAAAGGGACGGTGACAGTTATGTTATCAACGGCAACAAACGATTCATTTCCAACGCCGGCGTAGCCGACTTTTACACAGTTTTTGCGCGCACCGGAACCGACGCCAACGGGCGGGCCGCATTATCTGCTTTCGTAGTGGGCGCAAGACTCGCGGGCTTCACTGTAATCGAACGCACCTCGATGTTATCGGCGCATCCCATCGGTGAAATCGAAATGCGGAATTGCCGCGTGCCTGCGGAAAACCTGGTGGGGGCGGAGGGAGATGGCTTCCTTTTGGCCATGCGCACCATGGACACCTTCCGCGCGAGCGTGGGCGCCGCTGCCTGCGGCATGGCGCATCGCGCGCTGGACGAGGCGGTTCGCTACGCCGGCACTCGCAAACAATTCGGACGGCTGCTGGCGGAACATCAATTGATTCAGGAAAAGCTTGCGGACATGATCACGGAGCTCGATGCCGCCAGACTTTTGGTCTACCGCGCCGCTCACCTTAAAGACAGCGGAATGGCGCGAGTTACACGCGAAGCGAGCGAAGCGAAGCTTTTTGCTACTGAGGCAGCTTCGCGAATCATTGATCAGGCAGTGCAAATTCACGGCGGCACCGGTCTGGTACGCGGCAGCGTCGTGGAACGTCTCTATCGAGATATTCGCGCGCTGCGAATTTACGAAGGCACTTCGGAGATTCAGAGATTAATTATCGCGAGTCAGCTACTGAAAGAGGGATGAGATGTTCCATCGATCTGAAGACCTGAAGAACCAACGTGAGCGGGATCAGGTGCTGCTTAGCGCAATCCAAGCTAATCTAACGCAACTCGAACATTTGTTGACGCCCTTCCAAGCCTTTTACGAAGACGGGATTTACCGCTTCTACCATCACTCATTCAAGGTTTATCAATTGCAGGAGAGCACTGCGCGGGCGGTTGAGATTTTCAAACGAATAGCTGGAGCCACGCACAGCACACTCTGCGAATGCTTTGAACAAATCGTTTCGGCTGGAACTGGCTTGGTATGGGAGCCAAATCATAATCACAATTGGACGCTGCACACGCGACCCATCGTGGAAGCATTCCTGCACGTAAAATACTTTCTTGAAATGATGGTTAAGTACGGCCGCACCATGGAGGCACCCCCCAACATGTTTCCGACCGGCTGGGCCGCGATTCTGGAGCTTTACGATCAGCGATAAATAATTTCAGGAATGAAAATCAACATCATCGGCGGCGGGCCGGCGGGAATGTATTTCGCCATCCTCATGAAAAAGGCCGACGCTGCGCACGACATTACCGTTTACGAACGCAATGGGCCTGACGACACTTTTGGCTGGGGCGTTGTGTTTTCAGGAAAGACCCTGGCAAACCTGCGTGCAGCCGATGAAGCAACCCATGCGGAAATAACCCGAAATTTCGCGGCCTGGGACAATGTCGATGTGGTCCATCGTGAAGACAAGGTTTCGATCCATGGGAACAGCTTTTCCGGAATCGCGCGGCTTCAGCTTCTAAAAATCCTGCAAAGACGCTGTGAACAACTGGGCATTGAGCTGCTTTTTCGGACTGAGGTTGCTGACATTGAATCGTTGCGCGCGAATTGCGATCTACTGATGGCGGCTGATGGCGTCAACAGCACTGCGCGCCGGCAATACGCCAATGAGTTTGTTCCGGCGCTCGATGTACGGCCCAATCGTTACATCTGGTATGGCACCAACCGGCTGTTCAATGGGCTGACATTAACTTTTCGCGAAAACGATTCCGGTGTGTTCGCGGCCCACTCTTACAAGTTCAATCAAACAACCAGCACCTTCATTATCGAATGCGATCCTCAAACCTGGAATGCGGCGGGCTTTGCGTCGATGAGCGACGACGAGACACGTCAATATCTCGAAAAAGTATTTGCACGCGATTTGGCCGCGCAGCCGTTGCTTTCAAACAATTCCAAGTGGATCAATTTCCTCTTAGTAAAAAACGCAAACTGGTTTTTTGAAAATGTGGTAATGCTCGGCGACGCGTTGCATACGGCGCACTTTTCAATCGGCTCCGGCACAAAGTTGGCGCTGGAGGATGCAATTGCGCTTTTCGAGTGTTTTAGTAAGAAACAGACTGTCCGGGCTGCGCTCGAGGAATTCGAATCGACACGCAAGCCGGTGATCGAAGCCTATCAAACGGCAGCGTATGACAGCATGCGTTGGTTTGAAAATGCGCGAGATTACATGAACCTTAGTCCGATTGAGTTGGCTTATTCGCTGATGACCAGAAGCGGAAGAGTGCGTGACGAAGATCTGAAGCGCCGCGATCCGCAGTTCATGGCCAGGTATGAAGCAGAGCGCAACTCGTATACTGGGACCGCGGGCGTCCCGCCCGCATAACGTACCCGATCACATTGATCCAGAAATAATGGTCTTCTTGCTCGATCTCTTCCGTTCGTGAGGCTTGGCTGCGCAGCAGGCGGGCGGGACGCCCGCGGTCCCAGTATCGGCGGTCCCAGGTATCGAAGTTAGGCCTTCCATTTGGGGGCCAGAAGTCTCCTTCGCCCATCATCAACCGTCGCAATCCCCGGCTCATCGAGTTCAACTCGATCCCAAAGCTTGCAGGTCACCGGCCGGTGCGCCTGGTCCAACGCTTCGCAGTAATTTGTATAAGTGCAGCGTCTGACTTCAGCACCGCGTCCGAGTTTCACCTTCACAAACCAATCGGGATCGGCGAGAGCCTGGCGCGCAAACCCGACAATATCCGCCTGCCCGTTTTGCAAAATTGATTCTGCCTGTTCGAAGGTGCTAATGCCGCCGGTCGCCACCACCGGCGTATTAAACCCCGCTTCGTTTACCGCGCGCTTGATGGCAGCGACCAGTGGCACACTACGTCCGAAGGGTCCGGTTGCGTCGGAAAGCACCGTCGGCATGCATTCGTAACCGCTCTGGCCGGTGTAAGGGTAAACTGCCTGGCCCACTTTTGGTTGTTGCGCGTCTTCAAACTTTCCGCCTTTTGAGAGAGACAGGAAATCCAAACCGGCGCGCGCAAACTCAACTCCAAAATAACTCGCATCAGCGACACGGTTGCCTCCGGCAATGACCTCATCGGCCAGAAAGCGCAAGCCAACTACATAGTCATCACCGACTTGCTTTCGCACGGAGCAATAAACCTCCAACGGCAAACGCACTCGATTTTCGCGTGGCCCGCCATAGCCATCGCTGCGATTGTTCAGCGCGCTCAAGAATCCGGCCATCGTATAGGCATGCGCGTAATGCAACTCAACGCCATCAAAACCTGCTGCGCGCGCTCGACCGGCGGCTTCGGCAAATATTCTCGGCAGCACTTGCGGTAATTCGCGCACATGCGGCAAGTCAACGTCTGTCACGCTTTCGCGATAACCAAATCGCAGTGCCTCCAACTCACGAGCGTCAAGCACCTGGTCAACAATTTCGTCGCCAGCCGTCAGCAGGAATTCGCGCAATGACTTTTCCGGAGCCGTTGCCCACACAGAATCACCAGTTGAATTCACGAGTGCTTGACGATGCCGATCCTTCAGTTCCAGAAAGCGCTCGAAGTATTTCTCTTTTTCCGGGCGGCGTTTGACTGCCAGAAAGTCAATAATCTGAATGAACAATTTGGTGTGGCCTTCGCTGGCTTCGCGGACAGTGTCGATTAGTTTTCTCAGCCCGGGGAGAAAGCGATCGTGGCCAATGCGCAGCAATGGTCCGCTGGGAATGTCCCGCACGCCGGTGGCTTCGACGACCAACGCTCCTGGCCGCCCGGCTGCAAACCGTCGATACCACTCGAGATTATCCTGCGTGACAAAGCCGTCGTCCGTTGCGCGCCAGGGCACCATCGCCGGAACCCAGGTGCGGCTCTCCAATTCAACCGGTCCGATCCGCACGGGCTGAAACAAACGCGAGCTCTCAGCTTCGTTCGCCGTTGGCCAGTGCGTTTCAGCAATGGGATGCTTGATTGGATTCTTAAATTTCCACATGATCTCGAGTTAACTTTAACATGGCGGCGCCCCATCTTTATTTTGGAGTGCGCCGGCCCGGCGGCGCTTTGGTTAATCGCGAGCTAAAACTCAACCTGCCTTTTGAATGCGGGACTCGGGCCATGCGGCGCCAGGCCGCCGCACTCCACAAAAAGCTGAGTCCGGCGTGCTACCGCGTGACTCTCATCACTAGCCCTAAGGAACATTTGCCGCTTGTTATGTTAAATTAAACTGATCTTCAATAGTTAAACGGAGAATATCTTGACGGATGAGCTGCTCAAATGGCGAAGTGAATTTCCAATTCTCGATAAGACTGTCTATCTGATTTCGCACAGTCTGGGCGCGATGCCGAAAGCCACCTACGATCGCCTGCACGAGTATGCCGACATGTGGGCTACGCGCGGCGTGCGTGCCTGGGCCGAAGGTTGGTGGGACATGCCCGTCACTGTCGGCAATGAAGTGGCGCGCATCATCGGCGCCGAACCCGATACGATCGTGATGCATCAGAACGTCTCTATTTGCCAGTCGTTAATTCTTTCCTGCCTCGAACCGACTCCCAAAAGAAACAAGATCGTCTATTCGGCACTTAACTTCCCTTCGGTGATGTATGTTTACGAAGCGCACGCGCGCGACGGGAAGTTAAGAATTGAAACCGTTCCGTCTGATGATGGCATCACGGTTTCGTTGGAACGCTTTCTTGAGGCGATCGATGAAGAGACGTTGCTGGTTCCCTTCTCGCATGTATTGTTCAAGAGTGGGTTTTTGCAAAACGCCAAAGCGATCACCGAACGCGCACATGAAGTCGGCGCGCTGGTGGTACTGGATGCTTATCAATCTGCCGGTACCGTCCCTTTCAACGTCAAGAACCTTAACGTTGATTTTGCGACCGGTGGCTCGGTTAAGTGGCTGTGCGGCGGTCCAGGCGCCGGCTACCTCTACGTGCGGCCTGATTTACAAAACAAGCTGGAGCCCAAAACTACAGGTTGGATGGCCCACGAACATCCCTTCGCCTTTTTACCTGAGCTGCATTACGCACCCGGCATCACTCGTTTTCTGCATGGCTCGCCCGCCATCCCGGCGCTCTACGCTGCGCAATCAGGCTATAAAATTATCAACGAGATTGGGGTCGAGAGGATTCGCGAAAAGAGTGTGCGGCAAACTACTCGCCTGATCGAACTAGCGGAGGAAGCGGGATTCAAGGTGACCAGCCCAAGAAATTCTGCCGATCGTGGCGGCACGATCACAGTCGGACACGAAGAGGCAGCGGCGCTAACCAAGGAATTGATTCGACGCGAATTTATTGTCGACTACCGGCCCGGCGCCGGCGTGCGCATCTCGCCGCACTTTTACACGAAAGACGAGGAGCTGGATCTGGTAATCAGTGAGATGAAAAAAATCACTGACGCTGGCGCCTACTCGGTTCATGAGAGTGTAGGGGCGGCGTTCTAAAGCATTGTCAGTAGTCAGTGGTCCGTTGTTAGTTGCACGGACCTGGCTACTGACCACTGACCACGGACAACTGACTACCGATCAATGGCAAACGATTACGGCAGCAACGCTCCGCTCTCTTACAATAAATACCTGCGCGTACCTGATTTGATTGCCTTGCAGGACTGTTTGTCCGATCCGGCGCATCACGATGAGCTGCTTTTCATCACTGTTCACCAGGCTTACGAGCTTTGGTTCAAACAAATTCTTCATGAGATCGATGCCGTAATCGCTCAGACAAACGAGAATCGCTTGACTGCGGCGGCGCGCTCATTGCGCCGGGTAGTGGAAATTGAAAAACTTCTTATTAATCAAATTCACATTCTGGAAACGATGACGCCGATCAGTTTTCTGGGCTTTCGCGATGAGCTCAACCCCGCCAGTGGTTTTCAGTCAATGCAGTTTCGCGA
>JBDUCC010000119.1:0-9219 GCA_040003675.1 bacterium
CCTTTGTCAGTCAACGGATGATTGAACAACTGGTCGATGACCTTGAATGGAATGGTGGCGATGTCGGCGCCCATGCGCGCCGCCTCGATCACATGAATCGGGTGGCGCATGCTGGCGGCCAACACTTCCGTCTTCCAGGTGTAGTTGCGGTAAATGTCGATGATGTCCTGAAGCAACACCAGTCCATTCTCGCCAATGTCATCGAGCCGCCCCAGAAAAGGACTGATGAACGATGCGCCCGCTTTCGCGGCCATAATTGCCTGCGCCGCCGAGAAGCAGAGTGTGACGTTCACCTTGATGCCTTCACTCGACAGCTGTTTTGTCGCCTTGAGGCCGGCGCGTGTCAGCGGACATTTGATGACAACGTTCGGTGCTATCTTCGCGTACTCGCGACCTTGTTGCAGCATGCCTTCGGTTTCTTCGCTGGTGCATTCGGCAGAAACCGGGCCGCTTACGATTTTGCAGATCGCGGCTATATGCTCCTTGAAATCGACGCCGCCTTCTTTGGCGATTAGCGTTGGATTTGTTGTCACACCGTCGGCAATGCCAAACGCCGCGGCCTCGCGAATTTCATCAAGGTTTGCAGTATCAAGAAAAAACTTCATAAGAACCTCCGGTGCATTAATGCTCAAAGACTACAGGAACTTTGCTCGCCCGCGAACTACGCCTACATGAAGCCGCTTGCCCCCCTTGCTAAGCGCCCCGTTCAGCACACGCTGTTCTGCAAAATTCCGATGCAGTCTATTTCGACTTCAACGGTATCGCCACTATTCAACTGCGAAACGCCTGCGGGCGTGCCGGTAACAAGCAAATCTCCGGGCAACAGCGTCATAATATTTGCGATGTAGCGGATGAGAAAGGGAACTGTAAACGCCATGTCGGCGGTACGCCCGCTTTGTTTCTCGACGCCGTTGACGCGAGTCTTAATCGTCAGATCCAAAGGATCCAACTCAGTCTCAATCCATGGCCCCACCGGACAAAATGTGTCGAAGGATTTTGCTCGCGTAAACTGCACATCCTTGCGCTGCAAGTCGCGAGCTGTAACATCATTCACACAGGTGTAACCGAGGACATAATTGAGCGGATCGTCGTCGGGCGAAAGCTTATGCGCTTGCTTTCCTATAACCACGCCCAGTTCGCCCTCGTGCTCCACTTGCTGCGAGGCGCTTGGCAACTCAATGCAGCCGCCGTTGCCTATGACAGCCGTTGGCGCTTTAAGAAAGAGCAGTGGCTCGTCAGGCATCTTGTTTCCGAGCTCTGCCGCATGCTCCCGGTAGTTGCGCCCAACGCAAACGATTTTTGAAGGCATGACCGGCGGCAACAAAGTCGCGGATGAAAGCGACACTGACTGCGAGCGTTCAAAGCCGGAGTTTTCAAAGCTCGCGTTTTCCGCCAGCAGCCAGACCTTCGTGTCTTCTATAAATCCACTGCGTATACCTGCTAGGCTCTCTTGCTTGACTCGACAAAGTTTCATCTCGGTTACGGCACCACCTCGGATACGACTTCCGATTCGCCACTGACATTGCCCGCTGTATCAACCGCAGTTAGATAGTAGTAATAGCGTTTTCCTGGTTCCACTTTTTCATCCTGGAACGTTGTTCGTGTCAAAAGCGCGACATTAAGTTTTGTCCACTGACTCTTCGGCAGATCGGGATCCGTTGAGCGATAAATGTTATATCCGGCTACGTCACCTTCAGGATTCGCCGGGAAGAATATTGAAAGCCGGCCGGGTGCTGCGGCCACGGTAATTGAAGCCGGGGCGGACGGTGCGAACACATCCTTCGGCGAAACCGTTATGGAGTTGGAATTTAGACTCTCAACCTGCCCACCTTCGGTGCCAAGCGACACTGAACGCACGATATAGCGATAGGTTTCAGCGAACTTGAAGTTTTGATCAACGTACCGAGTGCCGGAGACAGGCGCGGTGTTTATGGGAGCCGGATTAACTTCGCTTTCCGATTCGGCCACGCGATAGACGTTGTAGCCCAGCAAATTCACCGGAATGGAACCATCGATATTCTCCCCGGGGGCCTGCCAGGATATTGTAATGGCCCCTTCACTAATTTCTTTACCAGTCGCGATCAGCGTGGGCGGTTTGGCCACTCGCGCCGCCGGTTCGAGCAACAGGAAGTTTGAAGAGGCTGCCCGTTGGCCCGCTGCATTGACGTAGCGAACCGCATAACGCAGGCGAGCAGGTTCGCCGGCAAGTTCCAGGTTATCGGTGTAAGTGACCGTATCGCCCGCGCTTTTGATTTCATCGTAAGTAACTGAACCAATCAGTGTGGATCTAGCGGCGAATTCTTCTTCGGTTAAAGCAAGCGGCGCCCGCGGTTTCTCCGCTAACCGGTAGACGTCGATGCGGCGAATGCTTTGCACACTTGCATCGGGCGCATTGCGCAACGGCGCCGGCCAACTCAGGATCACCTGGTTCCCGCGCTGAATTCCGGAAAGCGATTCCGTTCGCTGTTGCACACGTTCGGTCGGCGGCAATGGAGGCCGGCGTTTTCCGCACCCAGCGCCGAAGCTCACTAAGAGCGCGACCAAAACTGTGATATGAATCCGGGAAATATGTTTCACAGAATGTAGCGGCTGAGGTCCTGGTCCTTAACAGTTTCTGCGAGCATTGCATCAACGTAAGCGGCGTCGATTCGCTGGTCTTTGGGCTCAAGGTCGGGGCCTTCAAAACTTATCTCTTCGAGCAGTTTTTCCATGATTGTCTGCAAACGGCGAGCGCCGATGTTCTCGGTGTTCTCGTTCACTCGCGCAGCGAAGTTCGCAATCGAATCGATGGCGTCCTCAGTAAAGTCCAAGTTTACTTCTTCAGTCGCCATCATCGCCTGATACTGTTTTATCAAAGCGTTTTTGGGTTCAGTAAGAATTCGTTTGAAATCCTCGACCGTCAAGGATTCCAGTTCGACGCGAATGGGAAAGCGGCCCTGCAATTCGGGAATGAGATCCGCGGGCTTGGAAACGTGAAAGGCGCCAGCCGCGATAAACAGAATATGGTCAGTCCTGACCATTCCATAGCGAGAGTTGACTGTCGTGCCTTCAACGATCGGCAAAATGTCGCGCTGCACTCCTTCGCGGGAAACATCCGGTCCGTGTCCTGACTCACGTCCTGCAATCTTGTCGATTTCATCGAGAAAGATAATGCCCGACTGTTCCACGCGTTCGATCGCGGCGCGCGCCACCTGGTCCATGTCGATCAAGCGCTCTTCCTCTTCCGCCATCAGGTGTTCGATCGCCTCGTCGACCGTCATCTTCCGGTTCTTGGTTCGGCCCTGAAACATACTGCCCAACATGTCTTTCATGTTGATGCCCATCTCCTCAACGCCTTGCGGGCCCGCGAGTTCAATGACCGGAAAATTCTTCTCGCGTATCTCGACTTCCACCAGGCGGTTGTCGAGTTTACCGTCGCGCAGTTGGGCGCGCAGTTTTTCGCGTGTGCGCTGAAATTGCTCGTCGCGGCTGGAATGCGCGCTGGCGTCGGGCGGGGACGGTTGATTATCCGTATTACTGGAATCGAACTCGTAGGGATTGGAAGAAGCGCGCGGCGGCGGCAGCAGGAGATCTAAAAGTTGCTCCTCGACATTCAGCTCGGCCTTTTCCGCAACTTCATCGATCTTCTCCTGGCGAATCATGTCGACGGCAATTTCCGTCAAGTCGCGAATCATACTTTCTACGTCGCGACCCACATAACCTACTTCGGTAAATTTAGAAGCCTCGACTTTGAGAAAGGGTGAGTTGGAGAGACGCGCGAGACGGCGCGCAATTTCTGTTTTGCCGACTCCGGTAGATCCAATCATGATCATGTTCTTCGGCATCACATCCACTGCCATTTCGGGTGGCAGTTTCTGACGTCGAATGCGATTTCTCAACGCAATCGCAACCGCGCGTTTCGCGTTGCGCTGGCCGACGACATGTTTGTCCAGCTCGGCGACGATCTGACGCGGAGTCATCTCATCAAGCTGCAGTTCTTCGTCAACGTCGCCTTCGAGATAAATAACCATTATTGCTTTACCATGCTAAATCTTATTACTAACTATTATTACTAACTCACGCCACGCAATGGGTCGAATCGTTTTTACAATTCCTCAACTACTATATTTTGATTCGAGTAAATGCAGATCTCACCCGCGATGGCGAGCGCCTCGACGGCGATATCGCGCGCCGAAAGTTGGGTATGCTTAGCGAGTGCACGCGCGGCAGCCAACGCATAGGAGCCTCCCGAACCAATTGCCAGCACGCCGTCGTCAGGCGCAATCACATCACCATTGCCTGACAGCAGAAACGAGCTTTTGCTATCCGCGACGACAAGCAAGGCTTCCAGATGCCGAAGAGCTTTATCGGTGCGCCATTCCTTGCTGAGTTCAATAGACGCCCGCTCAAGGTTCCCATGATATTGCTCGAGCTTGCTTTCGAAACGCGTCAACAGCGCAAAAGCGTCGGCGGTTGAACCGGCGAACCCTGCCAGGATACTGTCGTTATACAGGCGGCGGACCTTTTTCGCGCTGCTTTTCATGATGGTTTCGCCCAGCGTTACCTGGCCGTCGCCGGCGAGTGCGACTCGCCCCTCTTTACGGACGAGCAACACTGTCGTGCTGCGAATGCGGGGATTTTCGGATGGCATTTTTGGCAAAGGTCACTATAGGAAGTCGTTTGAAGGCAAGTCAAGCAAGCAGCTAACTGCAAACACTCGCAGTAAGAACCTTTCATGGTTTTAGGCTATGATAGTTTCCGCTATGAGTTACGAATCACAGTCAGATCAGCAACGCCCGCGCATTGGCATCACGATGCGTCTTGAGTTGAGTAGCGATCGTTTCTACCTGGGCCGGGATTACAGCGAAGCCGTAGAAGCCGCCGGCGGCGCGCCCGTGCATATCAGTCTGATACCGCAGCGGAAGTATATTTCAGCAGTGATGGACTCGCTCGACGGCATACTACTGCCCGGCAGCGACTCAGACGTGGATCCCCTTCGTTATGGCGCCCAGCCACACCCGCAAATGGGCAGCGTTGTGCCCATTAAAGACGAAACCGACATCCTCGTGCTCGAGGAAATCGAACTACGTAACCTGCCGCTCTTTGCAATTTGCTTTGGCATGCAAATTTTGAATGTGTTTCGCGGCGGCACCCTGGTTCAGGACATCACCACGCAATTTCCGAACGCAATCAAACACGAGCAAGGCGCGCCACGCGACCGTCCTTCGCACGCACTCAGGTTAGGCAAAAATAGTTTACTCGCCGAACTGGCAAAAGATGGGAGCGCCGTCGTCAACAGCCATCATCACCAGGCGATTGAGAACGTCGGCAAGGACCTCAAGGCGACTGCCTGGGCTTCTGATGCTTTGATTGAAGCAGTTGAAGACATCAGGCCGAATCGTTTTGCTTTCGGCGTGCAGTGGCATCCTGAGTTGGGCTGGCGGGAAGATGAGCTGTCCCAGAGACTGTTCAGTAAGTTTGTGAAAGCTTGCGCGGCCAATCGCTCGCGCACAGTCGATTCACTGGTCGCAACGCTGACTTGAAATGAGATGGAGCTGCAAGAGTTATCACTGGACGGACGCGTTGCAATTGTTACCGGCGGCTCGAGAGGAATTGGCCGCGCGACAGTTCAACTACTCGCAAAGCTCGGGGCGAATGTTGTCGTCAATTATTTTAGCGACGAAGGCGCGGCGGCTGATGTTGTCGCCGCCGTCAACGACGGGGGCAGGGAAGCGATCTCATTCCGGGCCAACATCGCAACGCTTGATGACGCCGAACGTTTGCTTGACGCATCCATCAAACGCTTCGCGCGAGTGGACATCCTGGTTTGCAACGCTGGAATCTGGGAAGGCGCGCCGGTAGAGAACCTGTCCGAAGAGTTGTGGGACAGAACCATGGACATAAACCTCAAAGGCGCCTGGACCGTTTGTCGTGCCGCCGTTCCTATCTTCAAGAAGCAGCGGTCCGGCAAAATTGTGATAGTCACTTCAACCGCCGGTCAGCGAGGCGAAGCGAACTATTCCAATTACGCAGCGTCAAAAGGTGGACTGATTGCTTTTACTAAGTCGCTTGCAAGTGAGTTGGCGGAGTGGGGCATCAATGTTAACGCCGTCGCGCCAGGCTGGGTAGATACAGCGATGACGGAAGCAGCTCTCGGTGATGGTGAGCAACGTAAGTCGATAGCCGCAGCCATTCCGGTTGGCGCTATCGCGACTCCCGAAGACATCGCGGGTCCTATCGCATTTCTTTGCACCCAGTGGGCAAGGCACATCAGCGGAGAAATCCTGAACATAAACGGCGGCTCAGTGCTTTGCGGTTAGCCTTCATGTTTTACTTTAAGTTTTAGCGGAATCAAATAACCACGAATCAATGGCTTGTAATCACGTCAAGCTGGGAATTGAGAAACTACTTGAAAGCGAGACTCGCCTTATCCAAGGCGCGCGCCTGGGGCTCGTTTGCAATCAGGCTTCGGTTGATCATCAGTTTCATCACGCTGCAGATCTTTTGAAAGAGCATCCCGGCGTCCAACTACGGGCGCTCTTCGGTCCGCAGCACGGTATCCGCGGCGATGTTCAGGACAACATGGTGGAGACTGACCATGCCATCGATCGCGAAACGGGACTGCCGATTCATTCTCTGTACAGTGAAACGCGTGAACCTACCGAAAACATGCTGCGCGACCTTGACGTGCTGATTTTTGACATGCAGGACGTTGGCTGCCGCATCTATACATTCGCCTACACCATGGCCAATTGCATGGCGGCGGCTCGCAAGTATGGAAAGAAGGTAATCGTTTGCGATCGGCCAAATCCCATCAATGGGCGGGATGTAGCGGGTAACGTCCTGGAATCCGAGCAAACTTCTTTTGTTGGTCTGTTTCCAATTCCCACCCGTCATGGCATGACCCTGGGCGAGTTGGCGAGGTTGTTTAATGAACACTTTGAAATCAACTGTGAGCTTGAAGTGCTAACCATGGATGGATGGGACCGCAACTCGTGGCACGATCAAACAGACGCGCCCTGGGTTATGCCTTCGCCAAACATGCCCACGCTTGACGCTGCGACAGTTTTTCCTGGCACTGTCCACTTCGAAGGCACCCAGATATCAGAAGGCAGGGGAACGACGCGTCCCTTTGAACTGGTAGGAGCGCCATATGTAATTTCAGAAGAATATGCGGCACAGCTTAACGATGCTAAGCTGCCAGGCGTTTACTTTCGCAGCTGTATTTTTCGTCCCACGTTTCAGAAGCACGCAGGCACAAGTTGCGCCGGCGTGCAGATTCACGTGACTAACCGGGACGAGTTTGAACCAGTGGCAACGGGTCTTACCATGGTTAGGGTCGCACATGATTCATATCCGGAAGACTTCTGCTGGAAAGAACCGCCGTATGAATATGTTTTCGATAGAAACCCGTTTGACGTGATTGCCGGCACGACGAAGATCAGGGAAGCATTCGAACAGGGAATCTCGACCAGTAAGCTGCAAGAAAGCTGGGAACCGGAGCTGGCGGACTTTAAGAAACTACGTGAGGAGTTCCTGCTGTACTGACTCTTCAGTTAAGGTGCGTTGTTAGGGGTCGGCGCGCCGATGGTTAATGTCCTGAGTGAACAGCTGGACCACCATACGGGTAAGCGATGGGTCACAGCTAAACAGAACCTTAGGCGTAGACGTTTGCTACGAATGAATCGATCATAGTTGGAGGACGAAATTTGAGCAGGGCAGATGTTGAAAAACTTGATACCAGGAAAAGCGCTTCAGCGCACGCCTGGCTTATGGGAATCGCGGCTTGGTTAGTGCCGGGCCTTGGCCACCTGTTGCAAGGACGATGGGTTCGCGCATTGCTTTTGGGAGGCGCTGTTTGGACTAGTTTCCTTGGTGGACTTTGGATGGGCGGGCACCTGTTTATAGTCACCGGGACAGAGCAGGGCTTGTCGTCTCTGTTGCAATTGCCTCCAATGATTGCGAATCTGGGCTCGGGGATTCTTTATGTTGTTTCGTGGGCTTTCGGCGTCGGCTTTGCTGACGATCCCGCGCACGCGGCGCGCGCGACCTATGAGTATGGAAACACTTTCTTGTTGGTAGCTGGCTTGTTGAATTATCTAGCCATGCTTGACGCCTTTGATATCGCGGCGGGGAGGAAGGCGTGAGACACTTTTTAGTTATGACAGCGTTCGCGGTACTGGCGGCAGTTGTATTCGGCACCGTGGCCAAAGACACAACGAAGGCACGTGTTGCTTACGGACTTAAAGTATTCCTTGAATTCATGGCCATTGGACTCGTATTGAGTTGGATTCTCTATTTCCTTCCTTTCTAGTGCCCGGCGGCAAGTAAGCGAATGGCAATCATTGAGACTGAGGCACTGGTCCTGCGTACTTACAACTTCGGCGAAGCGGACAAGATCGTCGTAGCTTTGACCCATGCTGCCGGCGTCGTGCGCGGCGTTGCCAAAGGTTGCCGAAAACTAAAGAGCCGATTCGGCGCGGCGCTCGAGCCTTTCACCCTAAACAAACTCACCTACTACCAAAAGGAAAACCAGGAACTTGTCTCGGTGCGCAGCGCAGAGATCGTCAAGTCGCATTTTGATCTTTCGAGCCAGCCTGAAACGCTTGCGGGTCTCGCATACATGGGCGACTTGGTAATTGAGTTTTCGCCACCGCACGAGGCCAATGACAACCTCTTCCGCATGGTAAAGGCGTGCCTTGAAGCTATCTCTCAATCACCCGCGGACTTGCAGCTTGTGCTTCGGTATTTTGAGGTCTGGCTATTGAAACTTCAGGGGTACCTTCCTGACATTCGCCGCTGCGGCGACTGCCATCAGGACTTTAACGAAGCGAATGGCGCCTTTCTGAATCTGGATCTTGTGCTACGGTGCCGGCGTTGCAGTCAGGGTCCGGGCAGCGCCCTCTCCGGGAAGCTACAGTCTCAATTGCGCGCCACGCAAAAGCTTGCGCCTGAACCGTTTGTTCAAGCATCACATGAGGTCTCGGATGTTGTGCGCCGCGAGTTTGCTGAGCTAACCCACCAAATGATCGGCCGCGTGTTAGAGAGGCAACCGCGCCTGCGTCCCACTTTTCAATAGTCATCGTAAGGGAAGTCCAGGCGCTTTGAATAAATGACCGTTCGAAAGTTAATACCGAGATACATCGTCCTTGAGGCGATACCTTATGTGTTGCTGTCGGCGGCTCTGCTGTCAGCGATCCTTTTCACGCAGCAGGCGGCTCGGTTTTCGGAGCTTGCTGC
>JBDUCC010000120.1:0-9092 GCA_040003675.1 bacterium
CAGCTAACGCTTCGTCATCAGGTCGTACCAGCGCGTGGCCGTCAACCTCGAAAACCGGCACCAGACTTTGCCGAGTCCTTCGTCAATCCGGCCGAGCTGAGGGCGAAATTATCACGTGTCTGAGGCAGTTAACACGCAGATGAGGGAAGAGGTCAAGTTCCGAAAGATGCAGAGCTTTTTGCATCAGTACATTCGGGTCAATTCAATTCCGGTGTAGTAGGCTTTGAGAATTTGTTCGTAGGTAAATCCCTGACGGGCCAGTCCGTAAGCGCCCACCTGGCACATGCCCACGCCATGGCCCCAGCCGCGACCCAGAAAAGTGAAACCTACAACGCGGCCTTCGTCGTCGTAGCGACGTTCAATCACAAAAAGTTGTTCGCGCAAGCCCAGCGCTGAACGAATGCGGCCGCCGCGAACGTGAGCTGTTCCCTGAGAGCCGACAACTTCGAGATCCGTTGCTCTACGAGAATTGCCACGAGCGATAACGCGCAAGTCGGTAAGCGATCCGATGCCGGCAGCAGAGCGTCCCAGCCGAGCCTGCGCCTGTCCCGGCGTCAAGTCGATGGTCCAATTAGTAAACGGGGAGAAGCGGTCGGCAGCCGCGCCATTAGCCGAGGGTCTCACTTCAAGATAATCAACTTCGCCGGCGGCGTTTACATGAAATACAACCGGTTCGCCGCCGACCATGGCGATGGTAGCTACCGGATAAATACTTTCGCCTATCTGCCGGAAGAGAAACGCGTCGGCGCTGACTTTAACTGGCAGATCTTTTCCTTTCGTGCTGCGCAAGATGAGGGAATCTTCGATAGTTGGTCGCGAATTTCCTTTCTGTAGCTGCAATAAACCGCGCACTTCAAGCATGCGTGCAATAGAATGCAGCGCCCGGCCTCGTGAAAGCGGCTCGCGCGGCCGAAGCGTGGCATCGGGAAAAATCGATAAGTAACCGTCGCGAAGAAGTTGGGCAACGTCGGCACGATTGGCTGGCGGAATTTCGCCGGCATCGCGCACGGCGAGGAAGTAATCAATATCGGCGTTGTTAAGCAGTGTGTCGGCCCGGCTTTCACCATAGACTGCCGAACTCAATGCGGTCGCAAAGGCGGCGGGGCGATTAACATCTTCAGTGACCGCCGGCGCTGTTTGGTGCGCAAGGCGGGCAACTGATGCCAGCCAACTGCGCACGTCAGACACCGGCGCTTCTGCTTCAAGCCATGAATCTGAAACACGCGCACGCAACGAAGCGAAGTTTTGAATGGCAAGCAGCGCAACGTCACGGGTCAGCGCAACATTTTGCTGAGTCTTAAGTTCGGCTGGTTCGCGCGATGTCTTAATGATAAAAGGCGCCAGCGCCGCACGTCCTTCGGCGGCACACTCACGAGACTTCAGATAGGCAACCCCATTATTGAAAATATTTGCGGCGTCCTCAGTGCGGCCGCCGCACGTCGAGGTGTATAAAGCGTTGATGGGCTCGCCATCGTAGGTCGCCACCATGCCGCGAGTCTCATCCACGGCGCGTGACGAGAGCGCATTTTCGGAAGTAAGGCCGCGATAAACCTGCGAGCGCGTCGTCGGCAGAAGATCGTAACCCTGCGCCATAAATTGGCCGCGGTTTCTTAACGCGTAAGTGCGCGCTGCAATCGCCTGCGCCTTGTGGGCCTCGATCAGCGGGTAGCCTCCAGCTGACAACTCGTTCGGGACCACTCCCTTAACATAGTCTTCCAGCCCGAGCACATTTACGACGGTCAGCGCGCCGCGAGTGTTTGCAAACACTTCGATGCGTCCGCGATAGGGTTTGTCATTGAAACGCACCGGCGTCTTTTCATCGTCCGAACCAAAGATTACTGGCGCACTGGAACTAAACAGACGACCGGAGCCGGCGGCAAAAGCAACTACTTCACGCGAAGGCGCGCTGGGACGCGACGACGTTAAGCGAACATTCGACGCCGCGCTGGCTGCAACCGTTTTGGAAGATGCGTCGCGATTGATTGCAAGAGTTGCTGCCGGCGGCGAGAGCGGCACGATAGATGTTTCGATTGCAGCCTCAAGCAAGCGCGCGCGCAGTTCTTCCGCTTCAGGTTGCGAATAGTGATCGCCAATCAAGAGTCCCCACGTTTTGTTGGCGTTGTCGAAGGTGACCTGGGAGTCTTCGTTCGTGGCCTCTCTGACCTCGCGTGCTTTTTGTTCTGCGTCGGCTCGGGAAGACAAAGCGGCGAGGCTCAACCGGAAAGATTCTTCTGTCGTGGTAGGAAGCGGCGACAGGAGATGGGCTTCCACGCGAACTCTGGTGACATCAAGGGCCACCATCGTAGTGGCGACATCAGTCGCATTCATCAAATGACCGGTGGTAGAGATTGATGCTGAACGCGTGTGGGTAGCGAGTGCGACGCGAATCATCGGTTCGTTTTTGGGATCCGCTGCGCTCAACTTATCAAGCGAAATTACTGTGGGAGTGGGAGGTGTTTGCCACTGGCCGTTATTGGCCGGAGGCGAGGCTGGCGAAGGCTCAACGGTGGTGGATGAGCGCCGCGGGCGGACGTCGCCCTGAGCGAAGGCTGACGGAACAACTAGCAACTGTGCCAGGAGAAGGGCGCTCAGGAACGGCGCGAGAAAAATGCGCACTAAACAATCCTTCGCGGTTTAGTCTTGGGGGCTCTACCGCGCGTGCATAGTACTACACTTCAGACTACACGCGCGGATAAGAATGTGGGGTGAATCAGGCGGCTCTTTTTTCGCTGATCGTCGCCGAGGATGGTTGCGCTACCTGGTGTTTGTTCTTGCGCCCAGCACGCCATCTGCCCATTGCTTCCTTTGAAAGGCCAAAGATGGCGCGACGATTCTGCGCGATAACCTTCAACCAGGCGCGTTTGTTCATCTGGGGAAAATAGATGCCGCGGAAAAACAGTCGCATCACCAGGTGAATAATGCGGAATCTGATTTCATGGTCTTTGAGGTGTTCGAGGGCCTGGAGATTTCGTTCCGGGCTGTACGATCGCTGCCACGCTTCATCGAGTTCGGCCTGCGTTTGCGGAATCGACATTTTCAAAGGCGTGTGCGCCATCTGATAAGGCGCAAACTCCATCCAATGTTTGGGTCGCGTCAAACGGTTTGCAGCCATCAGGCGATCATAAAGCGGTGTAGCCGGAAACGGAGTCAGCTGTCCAAAGACGGGCAAACCCGGAGGCCAGCTTTCGATTTGTTCCAACGTGCGGTCGGCGACTCCCGGCGTGTCGTTGTCCATACCGAAAATAAAGGAAGTCACCGCATAGATATTTCGCGCTGCCAGGCGATTGAGCACCGTTCCGTATTCCGCCGGCTTGTTAAAGCTCTTATTCATGTCTGCGAGATTCGCAGTATCAATAGACTCCATGCCGATGAACACCCACTTGCCATCGGAGGCGGCGATCAAATCTACCAGCTCCTCGTCGCGCAAAAGGTTTGCGCTAATCTGCGCCATCCAGGGCACCTGCGCGTTTGCAGCAATGATGTCGCGCAACAGCGACTTGGTGCGTTTGATATTAATGGCGAAATTATCATCGATGAAAAAGACGATAACCTGACTACGAGTCTCACGGGCGTTCTTCTTAAGCGCTAGCAGTTCCTGAACGACGCTTTCGTTACTGCGAAATCTGATTGAATCTCCGAAAAAGCCGGTGACGGTGCAGAACTCACAGCCGTAAGGACAACCGCGACCAGACTCCATGGGAATCACGTGCACTGCCTGCCATCCGGAGCCATAACGTTTGAGCAGCGGCCGCGCAAACTTTGGCACCATGTCAAACTGGTCCAGGTCGATTTCGTTCCAGGGAATGGCCGGATATGGCTGCAAGCTTGGCTTGCGCTCTTTACCGTTCTCGTCAACGGGCTCGTAGATTTCTTTCAGTCGTCCATTCGCTGCATCCTCAACTATCCGTGGCCAGGTCTCATCAGCTTCACCGAGAGCAATCGCATCTGCATGACGTGGACCGCCATCTTTGCCAAGCGCTTCGTCGGGAACCTCAGTGACATGGGGACCACCCATAACCACGGGAATGCCGGCGGCGCGAATGGCATCCGCCATGCGATAAGCACGCGCTGCCATTCTGGTCATCGCTCCAATTCCAACGAGCCCGACCCCTTGCTCGCGGGCGTAATTGACCAGTTCCGCTTCGTTCATCGGTCGCGCATTGCCGTCAACCAGTAACACTTCATGGCCGGGAGGAGTGATCGCCTGAAGTAGAAACATCCAAAGGTGCGGCATAAAGTTTCGGGTCACGCCGTTGTCCGGGTTGTAAAGTAATATCTTCATGAGTTGTTCCTGTACTGACCCTGAGATTGCGTGACCAAGTTCGCGTGTTCTCGATTGAAATTAAAACAGCGGGAGTAGGAAATTGTGTAAAAATCCGGGGCGGCCAAAATTTCGCGGAGTAGCATACCAGTTATGTACGCTTTCGTACAGAGCGACTTAGATTCAAGACACACTGTTTTGCCGTGCTTTTCTTGAGAAAAGCGTCTGGCCCTGTGAGCTTACTATTGAATAACCAATTTTCTCGCTGCGTTCTTGCTTCAGCAGTGACTGTAACACGCCTCGGCCCTAATCGATGGGGTAAATGAGATTTCAAGTGACCTGCAACGAAACTGCACCCACCGGAGTTAAACCAGAGCCAACGACATAAAGAACCTCGCTTTGACTGCCACGACTGATTTATTGGGTACATCCTTCTTTATTGCCTTTGGTCTTAACAGCTTCACAAGGGTAGCGCCAATCCGATTGATTGTTAGCTTTTTCATCAGTTTCAACTACTTGTTTCCAGAAAACGCAAAGGTATGGTATAGACCAGTAATCCCCCGTTATTCGCTCTCGATGCCTGATTGAGCGGGCCGGAGAAGGCTTAGTTTATCTGTATGACGCAGACATTCAACAAGGCCGCCCTACTCACCTCGATGTTGCTCGCTCTCGCAATCTTTGCGAGCTGCCTGCCACAACAACCCGCGGAAACCGGTGGGCTGAGCATAACTCTTTACGGCTTCTCTATCATGAAAGAGTCGCTTGAAAAGACGATCTATCCCGCGTTTGCCACTAAATGGAAGCAGGAGCACGGCCAGGACGTTGGCTTCACATCTTCATTTGCCGGATCCGAAACTGTAACGAACCAAATTTTACAGGGCGTGCCTGCAGACATAGCGATCTTGTCGATCGATCGCGACGCTCAACGATTGAAGGCGGGTGGCTTTGTAACCACCGACTGGCATGCGATGCCGTACAAAGGCATTTTGAACAAGACTCCTTTCGTTATTCTCGTGCGCGCGGGAAATCCCAAAGGCATTCATGATTTTCCGGATCTGGCAAAACCAGGCGTAGACGTAATCCATCCTGACCCGGTCAGTTCGGGAGGCGCGCAATGGTCGATACTCGCGATCTATGGGTCGGAGTTGATTAAGTCAGAAAAGCAATATGGCGAGGCCGATGCTGCCCACGCGCTCCAAACGCTTCAGGGAATCTGGCGCAACGTTAAATCGACGCCCGGTTCAGCCCGCGAAGCCCGCACGCAATTTGAGACCGGCTTTGGCGATGCGTTAATAACTTACGAACTGGAAGGGTTGCTGATGAAGGAGGCCAAGAAAACTCCGGTGGAGATTGTGGTGCCCAAAGCAACGATTTTTAGCGAGCATCCGGCCGTGGTCATCGACAAAAATGTAAGCGCCGGCAAGCGCGCCGTAGTCGATGCCTTCCTGCAATACTTATGGAGCGATGAAGCTCAGCAGGCTTTCGTTAAGTATCACTTTTATTCAGTGACCAACGAAGCCTTTAACGCGCAGAACACTGAATTCGGACACATTGAGATGCCATTTGACGTCAGCTATTTCGGCGGCTGGGAAAAAGCGTACCCGCAAGTGATTGAAGGAATCTTTCGCGATCGGGTGCAAAGGAAATAGTGATGAGTGATGAGTAGTGAGTGATGAGTATTGAGTACTAATATTTCGATTTACGATTCACGATTTACGATTAACGGTCTTTATGAGCTCAATCATACCAACCATGCGGCACGTGCGCGGCTTTGATGTAGCCAGGCCGCTCAGTATATGGATGCTCATCTTCATGATGCTGCCGCTGGTGTTTCTACCACTTGCATCCATTTTTATTTTTGGAACCAGTAGTGGGTTGGGAAACTTTTGGGCAGCGTTGATGGCGCCGGAGGCCATCTTTGCGCTCAAGCTTTCAATGGTCACCAGTTTTTGGGCAACGCTGTTCAATGTGGTTTTCGGCTTATTCGCAGCCTACGTGCTTTCCCGTTACAACTTCCTGGGACGCAACGCATTGATTGTTACCATCTCGCTGCCGACGGCAATTCCCACCGCGGTTGCGGGTTTTGCTTTGCTGCTCTTATGGGGACCTTACGGAACGCTCGGGCGTTTTCTGAAGCCCCAGGGAATCCAGGTTATGTTCACTGCGGGAGCCATAATCCTCGCTAACATCTTCGTTACGTTTCCGTTGGCCTTCGGAGTTATCAAACCAGTATTCGATACTATGAGCCGCTCACTGGAAGAAGCCTCGGCGACAATTGGGGCAACGCGTTGGCAAACTTTCTGGCATGTCACCCTGCCGTCGTTGCGCGGCGCAATTGTTTCCGGCGCACTGCTGACGTTCGCGCGCGCGGTGGGTGAGTTTGGATCGACGATATTAGTTTCGGGAAATCTTGCGGGACGCACTCAAACGGCGCCACTTTATATCTTTGCAAAGTTTAATGAAGGTCAAATTGAAGCGGCCAATGCCATTGCAATCGTGCTGGCGCTTTTTTCATTTCTGATTTTCAGCGTGCTGTTTTTTGCGCGCGATTGGTTGGACGTAGACTAAGGCGGAACAGTGAAAGCCCAAGTTGCCCGAATTATGAATGAACCGATACCGCCGGCTGTGCCGGAAAGTGTCCCGCAACCGGCGGCCAGTATCGTTGGCATCAGCAAACGCTTTGGTAAGACGAGCGTGCTTGAAAACATTTCTTTTGATGTTGCTGAAGGCGAAGCGCTGGTGTTGCTGGGTGCGTCGGGAAGCGGCAAGACTACGATTCTGCGGATTATTGCCGGGCTCGAACAGCCGTACACCGGAAAAATCATGCTTCACGGCAAGGAGGTTACCGAGCTGCCCGCGCGCGAACGAGGCGTCGGCGTCATCTTTCAGTCGTATGCGCTGTTTCCCAAGATGACCGTCGAGAAAAACATTGGCTATGGCTTGCGAATCAGGAAGCGCCGGCGGAAAGAGATAAAGACAACCGTCAACGAATTACTGTCGCTGGTCCAGCTAGAGGAGCACCGTAAGAAATATCCATCGCAACTCTCCGGGGGGCAGCAGCAGCGCGTTGCGATTGCGCGCACACTCGCTTACAAACCGGAAGTGTTGTTGTTCGACGAGCCGTTTGGCGCGCTGGACGCGCAGACGCGCGTGCACCTGCGACGTGAAATTCGAGCGCTGCTAAGGAAGGTGAATGTACCGGCAATCTTTATTACCCACGATCAGGAGGAAGCGTTGGAACTCGGTGATCGCATTGCCGTGATCAACGTTGGTCATATCGAGCAGATCGGCACTCCCCGCGAGGTTTACAACAATCCTGCCACTGAATACGTGGCCACTTTTTTGGGCGCGGCAAATATTCTCGAGGGCACTATCGCACACGGTCATGTAGTGGTTGGAAACGCGCAAATGCCGGCGCGCTTGCTCAGCGATCGCTTTCATGATGGCCAGGCAGTGAAGCTGATTTTTCGGCCTGAGGATGTATTAGTAAATAAGACTCAGGAGTTTCCGGTCAGTCACGCTTGTTTGTCGAGTGGACTGGTAGAAGAAATTAGCTTTGTCGGTGCTTATGAGCGTTTGCGGATTCGGCTTGAAGTGAGCGGCGCCTGTGAAACAAGTGATACGCCCTATTACCTAACGACTGAAACACCTGAACGTTCCGCGGCCAAGCCGGTAATCGCTACGCGTCCAAAACCGGAATCGAATGCTTTCAGACTGCGAACCGGAGATCGCGTTTATCTGGGCCTCAGTTCCTTCACCATACTTCCTAACGACGCCCGCACCAGTGCGACGTCGCACTCAGTAATTAATCCATCAAAGCAGTAGCTGGTAAAGCAAACTGTTAGTTTGCGGTGGCGCGTTAGCTCTCCGCTCGAGTGACTGGGAAACCACCGCAAACTAACTGTTTGCTTTACGACGAACCTTCCTTATCCAGTGCTGCCACTGACAGAGTATGAAAAGTCCGACGCACGCTGTTGATGTTTGCAAAAGGTAACTTGCGTGCGTGGGTGCGGTTAGTGAGCAGAATGAAAACTCTTTCGTGCTGCGGATCGATCCAGCAACTCGTGCCCGTAAAACCTGTGTGACCGAAACTGTCGGCGGGAAGATCAGGTCCAGCGGTCGAATCTTTAGTCGCAGCCAATTGCCAGGCAAGCGTACGCGCCTCTTCCAAACCCGGTGTCATGTTTTGGCGAAAGAGATTGCACGTTTTCGCCTGCAACAATTTACTTTCGCCAGCCAGGAACTGTTGGGCCAGCACAGACGTTTCCCGCGCCGTGGAGAAAAGCCCCGCGTGTCCCGCCGCGCCACCGAGGAAATGGGCGTTACCGTCGTGAACCTCGCCCCAGATTAGATCCTGGCGCCAATCACGATAAGCACTGCCCCCGCTGTCGCTACACATCTCGCGCTCGTAGGCATTGCCAATCTCGCAGGCGGCAATTCCTGTCTGCATCGCCTTCTCAGGATTGAAAAACGTACGCTCTAGTTTTAGCGCGTCGATGATTTCCTGACGCGCGAGTTGCGAAAGCCGGTTACCCGTCATTCGCTCCAATAAGAAACCAAGCAAAATGAAACTTAGATCGCTGTACACGACGTGGGTACCTGGCTTGTGTTCCAACTGCAAGCTGGCAATGGCCCCAACCGCCCGATCACGGTCGCCTTCGGCGAGAATGTATAGCGGCTGCCATGCCGGCAGTCCCGAAGTGTGCGTGAGCAACTGTCGTACGGTGATGTCTTGTTTGTCTGTGCGATCAAACTCAGCGAGGTAATGCGCGACGGAACTGTCAAGGGTTAGTTCGCCCGCTTCAATGCGACGACTGCATAACAAACCAGT
>JBDUCC010000121.1:0-9025 GCA_040003675.1 bacterium
GGGTCGCGCAGGGCGTGTTCGGCTTCGGATTCCGAAAGGTAAGCACCTTCGACGATTAAACAATATTCGCGCACGCTGCCAGCCAGTGTGAACAGTAGTCCGGCGGTGACTAGACCGGGCTGCAAGAGTCAGTGGAACCTAAATGCGATTTCCTCTAAGCAAACTCTATCACCGCCATTCTGGTCAAACCAAGCAAAAAATTTACGCCGCATACGACTCAGCCCGGGAACTCAACATTCAGAAGATTTTTGATGCGAATTTCGATCAAGAGGACGGCCAAATGAGCGGCAGTCGCCTCACTTGCCTTTAAGCTTCGCGCTCGGATAAATTACTTCCAATCCGGAAAATGGTAGGACAGCATTCTTGCTTGTCGCCGGCTAGGTAGGATAGACATTCCTGTCTGTCCTTGTTCAGCATCAGACAGACAAGAATGTCTATCCTACATTGCTCATCCGAAAGGATTACTTCTTATGAAAGCCTACGCCACGGAATCTATTCGCAACCTTGCGGTCATCGGACACGGCGACGCAGGGAAGACGCAACTAATTAGTTCGCTTCTCTACGTCGCCGGAGCCACGCCACGCTGGGGAAAAGTTGATGAAGGCACTACGGTTACCGATCACGAAGAAGATTCCATTGCCCGCAAAATTACACTCAACACCGCGCTCGCTCACTTAGAACATCGCGATACAAAGATAAACTTTATTGATACTCCGGGTTATGCGGCCTTTATTGCTCACGCGCGACCGGCGTTGCGCGTGGCCGATTGCGCGCTCGCGGTAGTTGACGGTGTTAAGGGCGTCGAGGTGCAAACTGAAAAAACTTGGGCCTATGCAAACGAATTCATGGTGCCGCGCATAATGGTCGTTACCAAGCTTGATAAGGAGCATGCAGATTTCGGCAAAGCAGTCGAGAGCGCTCAGAAAACGTTTAGCCGCGCAATTATTCCTTTCACGTTGCCGATTGGAAAAGAAAAAGACTTCCGGGGCGTCGTTGACGTGGTCCATATGAAGGCGTACGAACTTGGCGCCGACGGCCAGGCCAAAGAGATCGACATTCCCACTGAAGGCCGCGAATACGTTGACAAGACGCGCGAACGTTTAGTTGAGCTGGTGGCCGAATCCGACGACGCGCTGATGGAAAAGTATTTCGAACAGGGCACGCTCGATGAAGCCGACATTCTGCCGAACATCAACAAGGCCATCGCCAACAGCAAACTATGCCCGGTGTTTGCGGTTTCGGGCGCCACGCTGGTGGGCTTGCGCGCGTTTCTGAATGCGATTGTGGATTACGCGCCTGACCCGGCCCATCACGAAGCTGAGTATGGTCTGCCGGTTGATGCTCCGGCGGACGCCGAAAAGATCGCCCGCAAGTACAACGCGAGCGAACCTTTTTCAGCTTACTGTTTCCGCACTGTCGCCGATCCGTTCGCGGGCCGCATAAACGTGATGAAGGTTATCAGCGGCAAGCTGCAAAATGATGCCACGGTCCTTAACTCGAGCCGCGGAACCATGGAGCGTCTCGGCATGCTCCACTCGGTCCAGGGCAAGCAACTCGACAAGGTGCCTGATGCTCAGGCTGGCGACATCATCGCCTGCGTAAAACTGAAAGAGACGCAGACTGGGGACACGCTGTGCGATAAGGCGGCCCCGATTGTTTACCCGCCGGTCGAGTATCCCGAGGCAGCCATCGCGTTTGCGATTGAACCTAAGTCGCGACAGGACGAGGAAAAAATCAGCGTTGCGCTTCACAAGATTCTGGAAGAAGATCAGGCGCTGCACTTTACTCGTGACGCACAAACAAAAGAATTTTTGCTTTCCGGTTCAGGTCAACTTCACGTCGAAACCGTAGTCGAGAAACTGAAGAAGCGTTACAGCGTAGAGGTCACACTGCATCCCCCGAAGGTTCCTTATAAGGAAACGATTACGCAACGCGCCGAGGTCCAGGGCCGGCACAAGAAACAAACCGGAGGTCGCGGACAGTTTGGCGATTGCAAAGTCGTGTTTGAACCGTTGCCGCGGGGCGGGGGTTTTGTTTTCGAAGATAAGATTTTCGGCGGCGCTGTGCCGCAACAGTTTCGGCCGGCGATCGAGAAAGGCATTATCGAAGCCGCCAAGGCCGGCGCTATTGCGGGTTATCCGCTCGTGGATTTCAAAGTTCAATTAATTGATGGCTCGTATCACAACGTCGACTCGGACGAACATTCTTTTCGCGCGGCCGGGCGCAAAGCTTTTCGCGCGGCCATGGAAAAGGTGAAGCCCTCAATTCTTGAGCCAATCATGGACGTGGAAATTCTCGCGCCCCAGGAAAACAGCGGCGATATCATGGGCGATCTCAATTCGCGCCGCGGCCGCGTGCAGGGTATGGAAGCAAGCGGCAAGTCGCAGGTGATCAAAGCGCAGGTGCCGATGTCGGAGATGCTCAACTATCAATCGACGCTCAACTCGATCACTGGCGCGCGCGGATCGTTTCATATGCAGTTTTCGCATTACGATCCGGTGCCGGGACAACTGGCGCACAAGATCGTCGAGCAATCGCGAGCAGAAGGTCGCATCCGCGGCGAAGAAGAAGAGTAATTTGGGGAAAACGGAGCGGGGACAAGCCCGCCTTCCTGACCTCGAGCTTACTTCTGTTGAATGCCGCGCCAAGATTGATAGGCTTCCAACCGCGCCAGGATGGAAAGACTTCAAGAGAGAGCGAACTCTCTCAACATAATAGACTCTCAGGTCGGGAAGGCGGGCTTGCCCCCGCTCTTAATACCCACCGAACTTCTTCTGAAACTCCGCGGATCGCATCCGCAGATCCAGCCAATCGCGAAACAACTCCGGCGCCACCAACCACACTCTTAGCCACTCGGAAATTTCCTTCGCCTCTGCGCGCAGCAAATCGGACACGATCTTGCTGCGCGCTATCAACAAGGATTGCTGCCGAGCGACAGTAATAAGTTCCCCAAACCGCTGCAGACCGCCATCGTCTTTCTGCTCTGCCAGTTCCTGTCTCCGAATTTCGACTTCACTAAACGATTCCAGTGCCGTTTTCAAACTGGAAAAATCAAGGCTCTGGGGAGTTACTGACAACTTCTCTTCCCGCCATTTTAAGTCGCACTCGAAAACTTCCGGATGACGCAAGGCCGCGCCTTCGTCTGCCACGACGCGCGCAATCGATCCCGGGCTCTCAACCGCGCCCAAACCCAGCTCTTCGCCGAGCACTTGTTGTATCTGCTCTAACTCGCGCGCGCCCACCGACTCGCAATCCAATGCTTCCCACACCTCGATGATTAGATCGCGCTTCGTGCGCGATTGCCACGCTTTATCTGCTTTCTTCAAGCTCATGATTCCAAATCGCCTGCGAATCGTGGTGTGCAGTCCATTTGCGCGCTTGCGAACAGACGTGATTACTTTTTTTAGGTTAGACTCAGTCCAGATTCCTAACGAACTTTCCGGAAATAAATCCGTGGTCCAACCTGACAACGCAGTTAAAAGCAGCCATCCGGTTGAAAAAGTGGGCGCGTTTCTCAAACGCGTCGCGCACCTTTTCGAAGCAAAAGCCTTCCGGCCTCATCGGATGTTTCGCGGCGGCCACGCACAGACGCTGGCGGCATTCGCCTGGCCGCGTCGTCGAAAGTTTAAGTCAGTTCGTGACCAGGAAAGGTTCTTTCAAACCGCTCCCGATGTAAAAGTGCTGGCCCACTGCCGCTGGCAACCGAACCCGAAAGATCATCCGACGATGATCATTTGGCACGGCATCGAAGGCTCGAGCGAGTCTACCTACATGCTGAGCACCGCGCAAAAATCCTTTAGCTCGGGCTTTAACGTGATCAGGATGAACCTCCGAACTTGCGGCGGCACCGAACACCTGACGACTACGATTTATCATGGTGGTCTAACCGAAGACTTGCACGCCGTGGTAAGCGAATTAATCGAACAAGATCACCTTTCACGATTGTTCCTGGTAGGTTTTTCGCTGGGTGGGAACATGGTCTTAAAGCTCGCGGGTGAGTATGCCGACAATGCGCCAAAAGAAGTACTCGCTGTGTGCGCCATCTCGCCTTCAATTGATTTGCAGGCAAGCGCGCTGTTGATCTTGAAACGTTCAAACTGGCTTTATCAGGAAGACTTTGTGCGACGCTTGAAGCACCGCCTGCGCGTCAAGCACAAACTCTTTCCCGATCAGTATGACATCACTGGACTTTCATCGGTTCGCACGCTGCGAGAGTTTGATGATCGTTTCACCTCGAGAACCCATGGCTTTGATGGCGCCGACGATTATTATTACCGTGCCAGCTCAATCCGCGTCATCGATCGCATTCGCATTCCTACGCTGATCATCCACGCCGAAGACGACCCCTTCATTCCGTTCGCTCCGATGCTTGATCCGGCTGTAGCAAACAACCCATACATACTGCTTGTCGCGCCAAAGCAAGGCGGCCACGTCGCCTTCCTATCCGCTAAGCAGCACTCATCTAACCACTTACTGCCAGACGCTCACCAGCACTCAGCACTCGGCACTCAGCACTCAGCACTCGAAGAGCACTCATCACTTCCCGAAGATCGCTTCTGGGCCGAGAACCGCGTGGTTGAGTTTTGCCGACTCGCCGAGGAAACGTTCTAGATCCCTGCTGTCCAACTACTATCACCGCGCTGTCGTGGCCTGCTCTCGCATAACGGCTAGAACTGCATATCATCAATAGCACAAAACTGTAGGCTTACGACCGTTGTTGTCTACTTCTAAAGACACACTTCTGCGTTCCATCTCACCCTGCTATCCAACCCCTCGTTTAGTTGCTCTACGAGGGCTCAAATATGGCAGGACTCACTTCTTCTCGATCTGCTTTAGCAAACGCATGGCGTGGTTGCGAGTCATTAAGGGAAGATGTTCGTCGGTGGTGATCTCTTTTAATAAGGGAATCAACTGCTGCGGGTCGGAAAGTGAGTTTCGTTTGAGCATGTTCTCGAGCTGGTCCATCAGCTTGGGTGAGTTGAGGGGTTGGTTTTCTCGCGAGGTTGAAAAATCAAAAACCCATAGCGCCTGGTCAGCGACGCGGCGGTATTCATTAACAAGCGCAGCAGCATCTTTGTTGTTGGTCCAATTGAACTCCGCCGTTCGCTTATGAGAATCCTGCTCCATCTTCAGTTGCATGGTCCCAAGATGCGGATATTGCCGGGCCGATTGATAGTTCTCATCTGAATCAAGGAAACGCAGCGATTGCCACAGGCTCAGAATGCGTTCGGCGGAGGCAGTCGACAATTCCAACGGTTCCTTGATAGGAGTCTCTTCATTAAGGTGCTCGAACGTAACCCAGCCGCGGCCGCGCTGGTCGTGTTCGATCACGATATGCCGGATATTAAACTGCGGCTGCGTAAACTCGTATGAGAACTTCGCTGGCTTCGCTTCCGAAAGCTTCGTGGCGGCAGCGTCGGAAGAAAGAACCGGTTGCGCGGGCCGGCTGTTCTGCTTAACTCCGGATGTCTGTTGCGCTACAGCAAAAACCGCCGCGCTCAAAATCAGAAACGCAGCGGGGAGAAATCTCGACTTAATAATCATTCTTTTCACTACTTAAAAATGGCGTGGTTATCTTAGCGAAATGCTTGGTTGCAGGGAAATGCCGACGGTTTGCCTGGGACATATTTATGCGGCTGACGAAGCCTAAGACATTTGAGGCACAAGATTGGTTTTGTATCTGCAGGAAGCGCATTAATCCTCAGTTGATTCACTAAGGCGTCGTTTTTATTTCTCTTTGGGCAGGAATGTTAGCGCGCAGGAACAGGCAGGAATGCCTGTCCTACTCGAATTTCACTGATACCAATTTCGAGACGCCGACTTCTTCCATAGTCACGCCATAGAGAGCCTTGGCCATTTCCATCGTGCGCTTGTTGTGAGTGATTACAATGAACTGCGTGTTCGCAGACATCTGCGCGACCTTGTTCGTAAATCTGCCAACGTTCGCTTCATCAAGCGGCGCGTCCACTTCATCGAGCAAACAGAAAGGCGACGGGCGGTAATGGAAGATGCCCAGTACGAGGGCCAATGCGGCCATCGCTTTTTCGCCGCCGGAAAGCAGCAACA
The DNA here is from genome assembly GCA_040003675.1 of bacterium. Classification (GTDB taxonomy): domain Bacteria; phylum Acidobacteriota; class Blastocatellia; order Pyrinomonadales; family Pyrinomonadaceae; genus PSRF01. Next base: position 6,067 of record JBDUCC010000121.1, read on the forward strand.
CGTTTTGTAGACGCTTGCCGGGGGGCTGTGCGATAACGTCAATGCCTGACTCCAAAACGTCATCGGCTTCGATCAAACTCATCTCGCCTTTGCCGCCGCCGAACAATTCCTGGAACAGCTCGCTAAAGTTTTTATTAATCTGTTCAAAGGCGTGACGAAAGCGTTCGCGTGAACGGCGCTTAATCTCGCGCAGCGCCTCTTCGGTCGAGGCCACGCTGTCCACGATGTCCTGCCGCTGAGTGGTCAGGAATAACAAGCGCGCCTCATTTTCAGCTAATTCATCGAGGGCCATCATGTTGACGCCGCCGAAGGCTTCGATGCGTGACCGCAACTCTTCAACGCGTGTATGCGCCACTGCGAGATCAAAATCGACTTCGAGCTGTTGCTCCTGTGCCAGTTCTTCGAGCGACTGGTTCAGTTCTGCCGCGCAATTTTCCCGGACGAAAGTGAGTCGCGCCTGGGCTTCGGCACGTTGCACTTCAATGGCTGCGCGCGAATCGCGTATTTCGGCGGCGTGGCGGTTCAAATCGGAAAGTTGCGCCGCCAGAGCGTCGGCCCGTTCCCGCGCGCCTTCGAGTAGCGTGGCAAGTCCGGCGATTTCCTGTTCTTCACGGGCCCGCTCTTCCGCCACGTTGTTCGCTTGAAACTCCAACTCCGCGATGGACGCCCGCAGACCGTTAATGCGCTCGTTGATTTCAACTGATTCCAGCCGATGTCGTTCAATGCGTCCGGCAACTTCAGCGTACTCCGCTTCGATGCGCCGCAGTTCAGCAGCCGTGCTGCGCCTTCTTTCTGCCGCCGCGGCGGCCGTGGCTCGTTGTTCAGCAAGCGCTTCGCTTTCAATCTCTGCCGAGCGCCGCGCTTCCGTCAGTACCGCGGTCGCGGCCGCCACTGCTTCACCCGCCGCGAGGCGGGCCGACTCAGCTTGCTCCGCATCGGCGAGAGCGGTCGTACGGCGTCTGTCGAGCTCGACGCGCTCCTGCTCGACGCGCGCGCTGTCGTCGGAAACCACGCGCAGGTGACGCTCGGCTCGCTCAATCTCGTGGGCCAAGCCCGTCGCCTTGACGTCACGGGCCATCGCTTCGCGCTCTTCGCGGCCAATCGCTTCATTCAAAAGCAGGACGGCATCCTCAAGACCCACCAGACGCACCCGCGCTTGTTTGGCGGATTCTTCTGCTAACTTTGCTTCGTCGGCTAACACCTGGGCGCGCGCTTCCAGCTCACGCAGTTCGCGTTTAAAAGTCAGCAGCCCGGCGCCCTCTTCCAGCGCGCGTGCGTCGCCGGCACTCACAAACTGCCCGCTGGCCACCCAATCGCCATTAAGGGTCACAAACATTTCGCCGGTCGCAAGCGAACGCGCCATGGCATCGTCCAGATTGCTCGCCAGTCTCGCGTTCAGTTTTTCCGGAAGGGTCCGCTGAAGCACTCCCAACAGCTCGCGTGGCGCTCCCAATAGATCAGAAATGCGCAGGTTCTCAGAGATGGGCTCGGTCGCGATTGACATTGAAAGCGCCGGTCGCTCTTCAACCTGACATGCAAGTGCGTTGGTTTCTTCACTGCCGCCATGCAGTCCCGCGACCAGAAAACTGGCGCGACCGCCATTATTTTCCCTTAGCCACTGTGCGGCGCGCGCGGCATCATCGGGCGTGGGAACGACAACCGACTGCAACGACGAACCAAAAACGCCTTCAACGGCGCGCTCCCATTTAGCGTCGACGTTAAGCGCATCGGCGAGCGTGCCGATAAAATGGAATTCGCGCGAAGCCTCTTCGTTGGTAAACATCAACTGCACCGCCGAAGAGTAGTATGCGCGGCGATCATCAAGCTCCTTCAAACTCTCCAGGCGATGAGTGGTACGCGAATGCTCATCACGCACGCGTGTCAGTTCGGCTTCGGTATCGCTTACCGCTTCGTGACCCTGGATCACTGTGTCAACTGCGCGTTCGCGCTCGCCATTGAGTCCGGCAATATGTTCCCGGGCTGCGTTGATCTCAATATTAAAAGTGTCAGCCGCTGCGCGGTGCTCGGCGTGTTGCGTCGCAGCACGTTCACCTTCGTGGGCCAACCCCTGCGCCTGTACTGCCAAACGTTCCAGCGTGCCTTCGAGCTGACGCGCAATCTCCCGCAAGCGTTCCGCAACCGCCGTGTGTTGCAGCAAATCTGCACGCGCACTCTCGATTTCCGCCTCAGCGCCGATCGCTAATGCGAGTTTTCCAGCATACGATTCCTCGGCGATGCTTAAACTGGCAGCGCTTTGATCGGCTTCGGTTCGTAATCTTGTGTCATCTTCCTGCAGTCGCTTGCACTCCGACTCCACCAGGATCAGGCGTTCAGAGAGGGCCGTAATTTCCGCCGTCACCTCGCGATTTCGCTTCTCAAGAGAAACTACCTGCTCATCCTGATAAGCGCGCTCGCGTGTTTGGCGATCACGTCGCAACACAGCTTCCGCGGCTGCAGCGCGGGCGGCTGCCAAATCATCTTCTGTTTTTCTCGCTTCCTGAGTTGCGGTGCGCGCGTCTTCTTCCTGTCTGGCGAGGTCCTCAGCGACGCTGCGTTCCAAAGCGTTGGCCTCTTCCAGCTTGGTCACAGTGTCCTCTAGCAGGGCTGTCAGCTTGCGCTCTTCGGCAACGAACACGTGCTTGAGCAGCTCGCGCAACTCTTCACGAAAGACCCGGTAGCGGCGCGCCTTCGCAGCCTGGCGCCGCAAGCTGTTCACCTGTCGATCGATTTCGGAAATTATGTCGGAGATGCGCGAAAGATTTGATCGTGCAGATTCAAGTCTTGCCTCTGCGGCTCGCTGGCGAACGCGAAACTTAGTGATGCCCGCCGCTTCCTCAATGATGGTACGGCGGTCCATCGGCTTGGCCGAAAGTATCTGACCAATTCTTCCCTGCTCGATGATTGCGTAATGACCACCGGCGAGTCCGGTTCCTGAGAAAAGATCCTGAATGTCGCGCAG
>JBDUCC010000122.1:0-8993 GCA_040003675.1 bacterium
TTGCCGGTGATTTGGCGTTTCACGCGCAGCCGCAACAAGCCCGAAGACTATGAAAAGGCGAAGTTTATTGAGGGCGTTCGAGACAACGGCATGGTGAATTTTCGTTACGGCGGAAAGAAGCGCGAAGTTTTTGACGACATCACTGTGCCGCACGCGAAATGGTTGGGCGAATTGTTGACGGGCCTGAGCCGGGATCAAATCAAGGACGCGTTTCGCGCCGCCAACTACCATCCGGAAGAAATCGGCATCCTTACCGAAGCCGTTCTGGATCGAATTGAACAACTGCGGACGTTGCCGAGCCCGTAGTTGAACCAGGTCCACTCAACCCGCAGTGCGGCGAGCATAAACGCGGTAACCGAAATAAATTATTAGCCCTGCTAATGCCGCGAGGGCCGCGGCGCGCGCCTCTTTCCAGGTACTGTTAGCAAGCAACCAAACGGCCAGCATCAACGAGAGGGCTGCGATCAGTGTGCCGCCAGGAAGTTTGAAGGTAGGTGGCCGGCTGCTCTTGCGGCGCAGAATCGGCAGCGAAACGCAGGTCGCGCCGTAGGTAATTAATCTGGCGATCGCGCTGATCGTTAACGCCGCCAGGAACGAACTGCTCATAGTTAACAACAGCATGATTGCTGCCGTTGCGAAGATGGCAACATGAGGTGTCGCGTACCGTCGGTGTACGCTCGCAAAAACTGAGGGCAGTTGTTGCTGTTCAGCGATGGCGAAAGGAATTCGTGATCCGGAAAGCACCAGAATATTCAAATTGCCGATGATTGAGATCATTGCTCCCGCCGAAATGATTACTCCACCAGCGGTTCCCAAAAATCGCGAGCCGGCATCGGCCAGCGGCTTCTGCGATTGGGCCAGTTCCGGCAAGGTACCGACGCAAACGATCTGAATCAAAACATAAACTACGGCAACTACTGCTATGGCGATAAGCAACGCCCTCGGCAAATCTTTTTGCGGATTCCGAACTTCTCCTGCTGGAATCACTGCCATCTCAAATCCGGTAAAAGCGTAAATCAACAGCAGGATTGATTGTGAAAACGCGCCGACGCCAGGCCGGGGGCCAAAAGCAAATGCGTTCGCGTTTACAAAGAACAGACCGGCGCCAATGAAAATCAAGATGGGAATAAGCTTGCCCACGGTAAACACATTGCTGACTATGGCCGACTGCCGCACTCCAATTACATTTACGAAAGTCAGCATAGCAACCACAAACAATATCGTTACTGCACGCCACCACGTTCCGGCAACAGGGGGCCAAAAATATCCGAGATAAATGACAAGTAAGTTGCAGTTCGCGGCAAACGCAGTAATACGCGCAAGCCACATCAGCCAGCCAATTTCAAATGCGACGGTTGGACCAAATGCTTTGCGGGCGTAAAGATAAGGTCCTCCCGTTTCGTCAAACCGGCTGCTCACTTCAGCGAAACACAGAATGATAAGCGTAACGACGATTGCGCAGGCGATGAACGCGATCAAACTGTAGGTTCCGATCAACGCGAAGACTTTGGCGGGCAAACCAAAAATTCCGGCGCCGATGATTCCGTTGATAGCGAGTGCCACCAGGTCCCAGCGGCGAATACCGCGAACCAGGCGTTCCGCTGGAGATTTCAGAGCGGCATTTGGCATTGCGCTGCCTTATAATGGAAATCTAGCCGCGGCGCAATCAGTTCAACGTCAGTTCCAGCGAAAGCTTCCATGATTATGAAAACTGCAAAACTTATTGCTGTCTTAACTCTGCTCATCTGTGTTTCTGATTGGGCCATAGTTGTTCAAGCACAAGATCAAGCCCGAGATTTGCAGAAGCTCCTGGATGAAACCGTCAGGTCGACGGTGACAAAATTTGCCGACAAAAAACTCACTGAGCAGCAGCTGGCAATGACATTAGTTGATTTGCGCGATGTGCAGCATCCGTTAACCGTGAGTTTTCGCGGTGACGAACGAATATACCCGGCCAGTGTAGTAAAGCTGTTTTACCTGGCAGCGGCGCATCATTGGCTCGAAGACAAGAAGGTTTCCGATACTCCCGAACTGCGCCGTGCCTTGAAGGACATGATCGTGGATTCATCAAACGATGCCACGCAGTATGTGGTTGACGTGCTCACGCAAACCACCGGCGGTTTTGAGTTGCCGCCGAAAGAGATGGCGAAGTGGCAGGGAAAACGCAATGCCGTGAACCGTTATTTTTCGTCGCTCGGTTACACCAACATTAACGTCAATCAGAAAACGTTTTGCGAAGACGCTTACGGACGCGAGCAGGTTTCACGCGGGCCAAACGGGGAAAATCGAAACAAGTTGACCACCAACGCTACGGCTCGCTTAATGCTGGAGATCGTGACCGGCAAAGCCGTCACTTCCGCGCGCAGCCAACAGATGATGCGGCTGTTGCAACGTGATCCAACGAAGAAAACCTCTGATGCAGACAGCCAGGACATCGGCTTTAGCGGTTCAGCGCTGCCCGCCGGCGCAAAATTCTGGGCCAAGGCGGGTTGGACCAGCGTCACGCGTCATGATGCCGCCTATATCGAACTGCCGACCGGCGAAAAATTTGTTTTCGTTATCTTCACAACTGAACATGGCGCCGACCATGAGATTATTCCTGCGATGGCGCACGCCGTCATCGAAGGATTGAAGAACATGAAGTGATTTCCGCATAAGGAACATCCTGCGATTTTAAGTGTCTAAGGTTGCAACTTGTGAAGAGGCGGTCATCGAGGGTGACTTGCGGAGGTCAATATGTCGTCGCGCTGTACAAAAGTTGAGGCGAAGCCATTCATTAACGTCACGCCACTGATCGACGTGCTGCTTGTGTTGCTCATTATCTTCATGGTCGCAGCGCCTTTGAAGCCTCACAATTTCAAGGTTAATTTACCCAGCGAACTTACCAAAGATCAAAAACTGTTAATCGCTGACATTAGGACCCTCGTTGTCACCATTCAGCCCGACCGGACGTTGAAGTTGAACGGCCTGACCGACTACATGGGTACGGTTGACGACCCCTCCAAACTCGGTGAAACGCTGAGCGCCCTGTTCAAAGAGCGCAAGAATAATCACGTCTACCGCGACGAGATGTTGACCCGCTTCGACTTACCCGAGGATGCACGAATTCAAAAGACGGTTTTCGTAAAAGCTCCGCGCTCAATGCTGTACGTCAACGTAACAATGGTGATCGACGGATTAAAAGGCGCTGGGGCTGATCCGGTAGGACTCCAACTGGACGACCTACACTAGTAGGACAGGCATTCCTGCCTATGTCTCTCCTACAGCCAACCTAAATGCGCGGCATTCCATCTTGATCTATCATGCCTCGTCAGCCTATTGTCTGCTGGTCATGAGAGGCAGCATTCCCTTTCCCTTTGAAGGAGTTTTGAATTAATGAAAAAGCAGTACCGTTTAGCCCTCATGGTTCTCACCACCCTGGCCGTCGTGCCGAATTGCGTTTTCGGTCAAGCCGGCGGCGGCACCTTGTCGCGGGAACCTGCCGGTGGCGCGGCAATGATCTTCCGCAAGCCGGATAACCCGCCGGTCCATGGCAGCAGTGGCCCAAGCGCAGTTGGTGGTGGTAGAGCCTCCGGTCGAGCGCGAACACGCACTCGTCCTACTGTCAACGTGCAGGAGCAGACGATTGCCAAAGCGAATGCTGCTCGCAGCGCTCCTACTCCGCGATACTCCGAAGCGGAAGTAAACTACAAACTCGCCGCCAAGCAGGATCCAAACGATGCGCGCGCACATCTTGGCCTCGGGAATGTTTTCCTGGACCAGGGACGTTTTAAGGAAGCGGTCGATGCCTATCAACAAGCTTTGAAAGTGAAGAAGGATTATGCGGATGCGTATCAACCTCTCAGTTATTCGCTGGCGCAACTGGGTCGTTTCGCGGAAGCCGCCGACACTCTAAAGCAGGCACTCGAGTACGATCCAAACAACGCGGAAATCTACAACAATCTTGCGTTTTCTTACGGACATGCCGAGCGCTATCCGGAGGCTATTGAAGCCAGTCAAAAGGCAATCACGCTATTGGGCAATACGGGGGACGCTTACAGGCAGGGACTGCAAAACAGAAATGAAGTTCTCTCCAACGCCTACAAGAATCTAGGAAACGCCTATAACGGTTTGAAACGATACAGCGAAGCCGCCGATGCTCTGAAGAAGGCAACGGAGATCGAACCGACCAATGCAGCCGCTTTATTTAATCTGGGACTGACTCTCTATAACGGCAAGCGTTATTCGGAAGCGATTGAAGCCTACAAAGCGGTGGTAAAGTTGCGACCGCAACTCGCTGCAGTGCATTACAATTTAGGACTCACCTACGTGGCGATCAACGATAACGATTCCGCCCGGCAGGAATATGAGATTCTTAAAACGATGAACGCAGACCTCGCGAATCAACTCAGTGGGTTGATCAAGCGGTAGAAGCTTCGCAAAAGCTTTCCACAAAACTCCGATCGGGTCGGCGCGTAGCGATCTCATTAGCACCGTGCTTCAGCCCGGTGTCCACGGCCGGTGATCATGAACGCTCCAACCGTTTCAGCGGTTTCCGGCGTTCTGATAAACCGTTAAAACGGTTAGGAAATCTGAACGCTCCTTTATCACCGGGCTAAAGCCACGGTGCTAATGAGAACGCTTGGCGTGATGAGTGTTACAGGACAGCTCGGTTCCTCTTTCTCGATCATCTCTTCTCAACTGCCGTCCTCAATTCACCAAAAAGCCGCGCCAGGTCTTTTGGTTGATAGTGAGCATTCAAGCCGCTTGGATTGGGAAGCACCCAAAGAACGGTCTCGCCAATCCGCTCTTCCTGACGGCCGATTTTAGCTTTTGGTTTCTCAAACGCTGCGCGATAAGCCCCTAACCCAAGCACCGCAAGAAACTGCGGTTCGTAGCGTCTCACTTTTGCTGCCAACCGCTTGCCACCTTCGTGTAGTTCTGCGCGCGAGAGTTGATCCGCGGTCGCCGTTGGTCGCATTACGACATTCGTTATGCCAAACCCATGCGTCAGAAGTTCGTGCTCGTCAAACGGCGACAGTAAACGAACGGTGAAACCCGCCGCATACAGCGCCGGCCAAAAGCGATTCCCGGGACGCGCAAAGTGATGGCCCACCGCGGCGGTGTACAAGCCGGGATTAATGCCGCAGAACAAAACTTTCAAACCTGGCGCGATCACGTCGCGGACGGTTTTGCCGGCGGCAGCGATAAGTTGTTCTTTAGTTGGCTTCCAGGGTTGAGTCACACGAGGGCCCGCTGGATAAGTTACTCAATCTCAAGACGTGTCTGCTGCGACGCGCTTTGTTTTGAGACGCGATCGATAATCGTGACTTGCATCAGGTAACGGCCCGCCGGCAGGCCGGCCAGCGGTATTTCAGCAGCGTAAAGCATACGCGAAGGGTCTGCGAGGTTCTCGGTGGGTATTTTCTTCAACGGCGTAGTCATCACCGGCTGACTATCGCGAATCAATTGAAGTTGCAGAGCGATATCGGCTTTGGAGTCGGCCGCGACTGTTGCGTTATAGACAAAAATCACGAACCGCAAGGGGCTGTCGCGTTGGAAGCGGTGTGAGATGCTCAGCTCGAGCGAATTCGTAAGCGTCTGGCTGGTTTCGGACGTCGTGTTCCCGGCTGACGAGGGACGTACGCCAATCAGAACGCTACTCATTCCCAACTGAGCCGGTTTCAGAATCGGAATCTCAATCCAGCGGTGAGAGCTGCCGATGCGACCGCTTTTCGCATCTCGGACCCCAACGCGAACCTGATACAAACCCGGCTCCAGAAACAGCGGATAGTTATATCTAACCGCTTCGCGTCCGGAAGGATTATTCGGCCCGGCGTCCAACGTCATGTGCTGGTTAAATGACGAGCCTGGCTGGCCCTGATCGTTGTAAATGATACCGGCGAGATCAACTGCCCCCACTTGTTTTTCGGCAACCGTTTCAAAAGTAAGAAATGAGCTGGGCACTTCTACCATCGTACTTAGCATCCAGCCTTTCTCTGAAATGTGGACGTAATTTAGATCCAGCGAAACTGGAATTGCGCGTTCGGGAAAATTTGCTCTCAGTTTCTGATACAGGCCCTGCTCTTCGGTTTTGTTTGCCGGCGCCGGCGCCTTAGTCTTATTCGGCTTGGCGGCTACGGGTTCGGACTCAACATCGAAAAATCCCCGCCTGACCTGCACATTCAATTGCGGCTTGCCAACAACCTTTACCTCGATGCGATGAAACTTGCTGGCGTGTTGTGTTTCGCCTTCCGGCTTCCAGGCTAAAAGGTAATAGGCAGAGGTTTCCTTAAGTGCTTTCGTCAGGCCAACGCCCAGCGCATTGGTATTGAAAACTGGCTTTCCGCCCGTATCGCGAGCCAAAGCATGCATTGCATCCTGCGACGCTGTCAGTTCACCAGCTGAGGCGCGCTCGAGTCTGTTGGTAATGTCAAAAGCCGTTTCCGTGCTGGCATCGCTGCCGGGAGTGACTAGTCCGCGCCCGTCCATCGCGTAAATGACTACGCCGCTACGCGCCGCTATGCTAGTCATCCGCTGAATGCGGTCCATCGAACTTCCGTGGGTATCGAGAAAGAAGCCACCCGAAATCAAAAACACAAGCTTGCGCCCGGAAATTTTGTTTACTGATCGAATCAAGCTGTCCAGCCCCGCCAGCGCGGCCATCGTTATGTTATCGGACTGCTGCATTATTAGCCGGGCACGCGTTTGCACCTGGCCTTCGGCTGTGTTTCGAGTCATTCCCGGGTTCTGGATCATGAATTGTTCGATAAAATAATTTGTCACATCACGGTCATACCTTCCGATTAGCATCGCTTGATACTCGGTCATTGGCGGTGTGTCATTGTCCCGAATCAAATAAGGACGGAACTTCAGTCGCCCGAGGGCTGCATGCAGCACCGTTTTGTTGTCTGTCAGTTGCTGCAGGAAACCGATCTGACCGCTGGCGGAGGTAATCGCAACCTCATCGTTCTGGCCCATCTCTTTATCGACGAAAGCACTGATTACCTTTTTGGCAGCATTCAAGCTGCCAAGGTCCAAATGCAAATCGTCGATGTAAAAAAAGATGGGGCGGCCGCGATCAAGCGGCGCGGGGGCTTCAGTGCCCGGATTGTTGATTCGATTAGCGGAGCCGCGCGCAGCCGCCAGTTGAGATTCTTCATTCACGCTGCCGGCGGTGACGCGTTCAAAGAAATCGATCTGCTTGGGCTGGCCGTCGATGCGCAGTTCAAAGTTTTCCTTCTTTAGACCATCGACAAAGCGCCCCTCCTTATCGAAAACCATCACATCTGTTTGCACCAGCTCGGTAAATACACGCAAGACATCCGTTTTATCCTGCTTGGCGGGTTCAGGCGTCTGCCCCAACAAGGGCGCGCAAACGAGCGCACTTGTCAAAACGAAAATCGTTGCGGTTCTCGCAAGACGCATTAAACGCATAACCATTTAAATGTTTTTGAGTGGCAATTATCTGGGGAGACGCTTGCCGCTGAGGCAGCCAGAGAAACGAAGACGTTCTAGACAAAGGGACGAATCGCTGGTCGCATAACTATGTATCAAACCTCGTCCTTGCGCAACAACAAACAGACAAAGGTTCCGTCCGAGAAAATGGATTTTGCGGGCTATTCAGCAGACGAAACTGCAACGGCGCCATTGATTATCACCAGGGTGATTTTATTTCCCCCGTCTAATGCAACCAGGTCTGCGCGTTTCCCTTCTTCAATCGAACCGCACTCACTGCCCAGGCCGAGCAGCTTTGCCGGATTGCTCGCCGCCATTTGCGCCAGCTCCACTTCACCAACGCCCAGGGACTGCATCGTATGTACTGCGTCGAGCACGGTGATCACGGAACCCGCGATGTGGCCGCGTTCATTGCGTGTTTGGCCGTTCCTTACGGAAATCGATTCGCCCCAGATCTGATAATCGCCATCGCCGCGGCCCGCGGCTGCGATGGCATCGCTAATGAGCGTCAGGCGCTCAGCACCCTTTGTTTTCAATATCAGTTTCAGGGTTTGAAGATCCAGATGAATGCCATCTGCGATCAGATCGCAGGTTACTTCATTATGCAACAACCCCCAGCCGATTGGGCCGGGCTCGCGCTGATGGAAAGGCGCCATCGCATTCATGAAGTGAGTCATGTGACGCGCACCCGCTGCTAATGCCTGGTCGAGGACTTCGATACTGGCACGCGTATGTCCGAGGGAAACAATCCAACCTCGTTGCTTCAATGCCTGGACCAGTTCAATCCCACCTTCGATCTCCGGAGCCATCGTCATCATGTGCACTGCTGCCGGGTTAGATAGTGTTGGCAAACTATCAAGCGCTTCGTCATTGAATAAACTGCGAAAGTATTGCGGACGTAAAGCGCCACACTGGGCCGAGTTTACAAAAGGACCTTCATAGTGGACACCCAATATCCGCGCCCCATTATTTGCGGTCATCGCCGCTTCAATAGCAAGAATAGCCCGTTTGTAATCTGCATCGGGCGCCGGCACCAGCGTCGGCAACCAGGCAGTTACGCCTTGCGTTGCGAGAAATTCCGAGATGCGATGAAGGCCCGCAGCGTCGGCGTCCATTGTGTCCACACCCATGGCGCCGTGGATGTGCACATCAATAAATCCTGGGAAAAGCGTAAGGCCAGATAGGTCAAGCTCCGCATCGCGGTGATCTTCGACCGAAGACTGGTCAAGATAAATCGAACTGATACGGCCGTTTTCAATCCTCACGCCGCCCCTCTCGATCAACTGTTGCGGAAGGGCCAGGTGTGCATTGCGAAGCAGCATCCTACTGTTGAAAATTGCGCCCATGACTTGATTACAATCAGCAATCAGAAGACCAGTCCTGCCGGCCAATCTGGTAAAGGAAAACACTTAAATGCCCACGACGCTGTTGGTGCGCCGCGGGCATTCGATTCGACCATCACGAATCACGGTGGGAGCAAATTCCGCTGGCTAAAAGCTGAACTTAAAGCCCACCTGAACAACTCGTGCGAAAGAATCTGACGTTAGATCGCGACT
>JBDUCC010000123.1:0-8912 GCA_040003675.1 bacterium
TAGCCTCAGCAAAGGAGTTCATTCGGACAAATGTTCTGGGGACGCAAGTACTGCTGGACTGCGCCCGGCAGCGTGGCGTGGGACGTTTCCTTCAGATTTCAACTGATGAGGTAATGGGCAGTTTGCCGGAAGACTCAACTGCTTATTTCATCGAAGATTCTCCCTTTGCTCCCAACAGTCCTTACGCGGCGTCCAAGGCCGCGGCGGAGCATCTAGTGCGCGCCGCGCATCACACTTTTGGTCTTGATACGGTGATAACGCGTTGCGGCAACAACTATGGCCCCCGGCAGTTTCCGGAAAAGTTTTTGCCGCTCGTACTTTCAAACGCCCTGGATGATGAGCCGATCCCAGTTTATGGTGACGGCCGCAATGTTCGAGATTGGATCTACGTAGACGACCACTGTCGTGCGATATTGCTGGCCATGGAAAACGGACGGTCGGGAGCTACTTACAACATCGGTGCTCGCAATGAACAGCAGAACATCGATGTCGTTCATTCATTGCTTGATACGCTGGGCAAACCTCGCTCGCTGATTAAATATGTTGAGGATCGTCCCGGACATGATCGTCGCTATGCTATCGATCCCACTCTGATTGAAAGCGAATTAAACTGGAGCCCGCGCGAGACGTGGGATAGCGGCTTACAAAAGACAATTCAATGGTATCGGGATAACGGGCGTTGGCTCGAGCGAACGAGAAGTGGCGCCTACCGGGAGTATTATCGCCAGCAATATGGCACGGAGGTGGGGGCCGCTTGAGAGTGCTTGTAACAGGTGGTGGCGGCATGGTGGGCCGAGCCGTCTCAGAACATTGTCGCTCGATTGGAGACGAAGTATTTTCCTACGATCACCAGAGCCTCGACATTAGCGCTGCTGATCGCGTCGTCGAAACCTTAAGACGAGACAGACCCGATGCGGTGGTGAATTGCGCTGCCTGGACCGACGTGGACGGTTGCGAACTTGATCCGGAACGCGCTTTTAACGCCAACGCTCGCGGGCCGGAAAATCTTGCGCTGGCAAGCAGGGAATTGAATGCTCGCTTAGTGACAATTTCGACTGACTATGTGTTTGCTGGTGAGAAGGAGGGTTTCTACACCCAGAGAGATCAGCCGAATCCGCAAAGCATTTACGGCGTTTCAAAACTCGAGGGTGAGCGTCGCGCCCAGTTAGCCCAGGCCCGCACGATAGTAGTTCGCACCGGCTTTATCTTCGGCCCTGGCGGCAATAATTTCCTGAGCACGGTTGTCGATCGCGCCCGCCGGGGCGAAAAGCTGAAGGCGATAGGCGATGCCTACGGAACGCCGACTTACTCTATTGATCTTGCGATGCGGCTAAGAGAGTTGGTCCAGTTAGATCTTCCCGGAATTTTCCATGTTGTGAATGCTGGCGACGGGGTGAGTTATGAAGTGTTTGCCCGTGCAGCGCTGGACGCGGGGGGATTTTCCTCGGCGAATCTAACCACCGTGGCCACCAGTAGTCTGCAAAGGCCGGCTCCGCGGCCCCGAAATTCTCGGCTGCGCTGTCTCCTTTCAGAGGCGATCGGTTTAAGTCCTTTACCCTTTTGGAAGGACTCGCTAACCGCTTTCGTGGCTAAAAATTTACCAGGTGAATTGGCGGCTAAAAGCTAGAATCGCCTGTCCTTAGCTTGCCAGAACCCCCGTCTCTGTTATTATTTACTTTTCCTATGAACGGCCCTGAATTTGAGGTTATGAAATAAAGATGGCGCAAGATAATCGGCTCCTGCCTGTGAGCTCGCTCGACCGCAGCATTGACCGGCCGTTGGCAGATTTTGCCAGCTCAAAGCCCTATGGGGTTTCCGGCGAACCCACCACCCTACGCGACTATCTGTTCGTCGTGTTGAAGCGAAAATGGTTGATCCTCAGTTTGGTCCTCGTGATCACCTCGCTGGTAACTATTCAATCATTTCGGTCGCCTTCAATCTATGAAGGGGAAACGACGATTAGGATCGAACAAAGGCCGATGAGCGTGCTGCAAACAAAAGAGATCGTGATAACAGGTCAGAACGATCCTAATTTCTGGGGCACGCAACTGAAGCTTTTGGAAAACCCGGCGCTCGCCCGGCAAGTAGTTCTGACCTTGGACTTACAGCACAATCCAGCATTCTTCGGCGGGCAAACACAGGGTGGAGTGTTTGCATCCCTACGCCGAGTGTTTTCTAAAGCAAAGAAGACTTCGGAGTCGCCTGCCGCTCCCGCGGGCCTGACTGTAGTTGGCGAGAGCGAAGTCACTGGCGATTCTTTAACCCCGGAACAACTGGCAGAACTGGAGCCGTATGAAGATGGAATCATCGCCGGAGAATCTGTTGAGCCTGTTCCCAATACAAATCTCGTCAAGATAAAGTTTGTCCACTCAGACCCGGTATTGGCGCAAAAAATCGCCAACACACTCGCCGAAGTTTTTGTAAACAACAACCTGCAACGGGCGACCGCCGGATCATCCAAAGCGGAAGATGTGCTCGCAAAAGAGATTGCAACCCTGCAGACCAGACTAAAGCAGGAGCAGGAAGAGCAATTCAACTATGCGAAGAACCATAACCTGCCCCTGACCACCGATGCTTCCGGAAATCTGGAAGCAGTGCGGCTGGCAACATTGAGCGGGCAGTTGCTGCAGGCGGAAAACGATCGAAAGCTTTTACAAGCACAGTTGGAGGCCGCCAGAAGGGAGCAGGATCCCTTTTCCATACCTGATGTGAATTCGTCGGGGCGCGTCGATAAACTCAGAGATCGCATTTCAGCGTTAAAAGAAAAGCGCGATGCCCTGCTGATCGTCTATACGTCGGAATGGCCTGAAGTGAAGAAAATCGACGCCCAGCTTAAGGGGTTGGAAGCAGAACTGGCAAAAGCGCCTCCCGAAATTGTTACTTCCATTCAGCGACGTTACGAAGCCGCCGTTTCGCGAGAGAACTTGCTGAGACGTTCCTATGAACAGCAAAAAGGAACCACCACGCAGCAAACCCGCGATCAAATCGACCTGATTGCGATAACGCAGCGATTGGAAACCGACAGGCAGTATTTAAATACTCTGCTACAGAGGCAACGAGAACTGACGGTAGCGTCAGGCGACAGATCGAATGACGTCAACATCGCCACCCCTAGCCGCCTACCAAAGACACCAATTGGCCCACAGCGTTTGCGCAATATTTTCATCGCGTTTCTGCTGTCGCTGGGCGCCGGCATTGGCCTGGCATTTCTGCTTGATTTCCTTGATGACACGGTGAAGACAGTTGACGACATTGATCGCTACCTGCATCTCCCGGCACTGGCGTTGATTCCTGCCAGCCGCGACCGAGCACGTTTGGTAGGCTTGGGCGGTCCATCCGCTGACCCGTCGGATTCTACTGCGTTGGCGTTGATCAATGACGCGCGATCGCCGATTGCGGAGTCCTACCGGCATTTGCGCACCTCGTTGCTGCTGTCTTCAGCTGGCCAGCCGCCGAAGACCATCCTTGTCACTTCCAGTCAGCCATCCGAAGGCAAGACAACCACTACTATCAATACCGCCTTTATGCTCGCGCAAACGGGCGCCGAGGTTTTGGTTGTAGACTGCGACTTAAGGCGGCCGAGACTTCATGCTCATTTCGATGCTCCAAATACCAAGGGTCTGACTAACTGGCTTTCGGGTGAAACCGATATCGACAGCCTAATGCAGACCTTGCCGGCCCAGCCAAATCTGAAGTTCCTTACGTCGGGACCAGTGCCGCCGAACCCGGCGGAGCTTTTGGGTTCAGATGAGATGCGTAAGCTGCTGGGAATTCTCAGCGCGCGGTTTAGCCACATAGTGCTCGATTCGCCGCCGGCGATTTCTTTCACGGATGCTTCAATTCTATCGACGATGGTCGATGGTGTTGTGCTCGTGGTCCATGGCGGCAGAAGTTCACGCGCGGTGGTGCGGCGGGCGAAGCAACAACTGCTGGACGTAGGCGCACACATTTTTGGCGTGGTCCTTAATAACGTTAAACTCGAGACCCAGGATTATTATTACTCCGGCTATTACTCCGGTTATTACGCAGATGGAGACAAACCGGAAGAGGTACCCGGGGAGACCGCACAAACGTAATCACGCACGTCGAGCTGTGAAGTTCTTGCAGTCGGGCTTGCGGCACACAAGCGTTCGCGGGCCCGATTTGTTCTAACGAGGCTTGGCAGCTCCCCTTATCTAACTCTAATTTCAAACGCCAACCTAAAACTATCTATATGAAGGTTCCGCTGATCGATTTGAGTGGGCAGCACGAATCTCTGCGCCCCAACCTGCTTGACGCTGTCGCTCGCGTGATCGATTCGCAGCAGTTTGTGCTCGGATCTGAAGTCGCTTTGCTTGAGGAAGAAATAGCATCGTATTCCGCAACGAATTTCGCAATTGGTTGTGCCTCGGGTTCAGACGCGCTGCTGCTGGCCTTGATGGCGCTGGACATAAAAGCAGGCGACGAAGTAATCACGACACCTTTCACATTCTTTGCCACGGGCAGCGCAATCACGCGTTTGGGGGCGCGGCCGCAATTCGTTGATATCGATCCGCGAACTTACAACATCGATCCGAAACTGGTAGAGAGCGCCATCACTGAGCGCACGCGCGCCATCCTCCCGGTTCACATGTATGGGCAATGCGCGGACATGGACCCGCTACTGGAAATCTCCGCGCGGCAAAACCTGCCAGTCGTCGAAGACGCTGCCCAGGCAATTGGTGCAACTGATCGCGGACGGCGGGCGGGTTCAATGGGCCGACTCGGCTGCTTTAGTTTCTATCCAACAAAAAACCTTGGTGGCGCAGGTGATGGCGGCATGGTGGTAACTAATGATGAAACGCTGGCAACGCGCGTGCGAAAACTTCGCGTACACGGTGGGGCCACTGAGTATCAACATGATGAAGTGGGAATCAATAGCAGACTGGACGCAATGCAGGCTGCAATCCTACGCGTGAAGTTAAAAAATCTGGATGAATGGTCGGAAGCGCGACGCAGCAAGGCAACTCTGTATGATGAACTCCTTGGTGAAGCGCACCACTCGAGCAAATTTGGGTTGCCGTTTGTGAGGCCGGAGGCTCGTCATATCTTTCATCAGTACGTCATACGCGCGCCGGGCTACCGGGACGAATTGATCCAACATCTGTCGCAAAATGGAGTCGGTAACAAGATCTATTATCCGGTGCCGTTGCACCTGCAGCAGTGTTTTGCTTACCTAAACTATAAGCCGGGAGAGTTTCCAGAAGCGGAGCGAGCATCGCTGGAAACCGTGGCGCTGCCTTGCTTTCCCGAACTCACTGCACAACAACAGAGTTACGTGGCGGAGGTTCTATCGAGGTTCGTAGTTGCGGGCTCAGCAACCGGTTAAGCCCTTTGGCTGGCAGACCTACTTCGACAACCCGGTAACTTTTAATCGATTCCCCCAATCCCTTTCGACTTCGTATGAGTTCTCAGCGCATGAAGAAAAAATCTTTTCGACGCGAACGAGAGTTTGGATTAATCGTAGGCGCTGTTTTTGTACTGCTTAGTGGGTGGTGGTTGTATCGGGGAAAGTTTTCTAACGCGTCACACGTTGCGCTGCTACTGGGCTCACTGTTGATCTTGCTGGGCTTGCTTTGGCCCAGGGCTTTGGTTTGGCCAAACCGTGGTTGGATGTTGTTAGCTGAGGGGCTATCGTTTGTAAGCACGAGAATTATTCTCGGTATATTGTTCTTTCTGCTGATAACGCCAATCGGGGTAGTGAAGAGATTGTCAGGTTGGGACCCGCTTGACCGGCGCAGCGGTCGCCGAACGTCCTATTGGAAGGCATACTCCGAACGCCAACGAAATCCACGCCACTACGAGAAAATGTTCTGATGATTAGCGATTGCTTTGTCAGCTTCTAAACCTGATTCGTTTTATTTCATTTGCGGTCGTAACAAGCTAAACCTGGCGTCTGACCGCAAGATTCCTATTGACGAACGGTCTTGAGGTTGGGGGAACCGCGGCGGCGAGGGTGACGGATTCGATCTTCTCTCACAACGCTAACTGCGGCATTGCAAACTTTACGGGAGTCGCAACTCACGTCCAGGTCTATAAAGTTAGTGCATTCTTCAACAACACTGCGGACTCAGGTGGCGTCTGTGGAGGTATTACGACTGCCGCTAATGACAACTTTGCTTCCAATTAGTACGGGGAAGCATAAAAGACGGGGCCGAACAAGATTTTATTGTTCGGCCCTTTCCTTTACCAGCTAGACGATTGATCTTGCAATTGCCGGTGATCCCAAGCGCGTTAACTGGGGCGTACGGCTTCGTTAACGCTTTGAAGCACCAGAGTTATTTTCGATCACATTCCCGGGAGCGCTCCAGATTCTTCCCGACACTTCCTCAAAGCCGTCACCCGGCAAAGCGGAGAGACGGTTACCCCGCACAATATTACCTCGTGAGTTGTCCTGGATTTCGATTGCCGCAGTGCTGCCTGAGCCACAAGAGAAAAGCTCATTTCCTTCCACCCGGTTATCCGTGCTGCCTGTGTCGATCAATATTCCCCGCGAACACCGCGTTACTTTGTTCCGCTCGAAAACAGCTCCAACTGAAGAACGCACAAGAATACCTGCGTAGCCGATTCCGCCACCCATCACACGGCCAGCCTTCCACTCCCATCCCAGGATTTCATTGTCGATTACCCGGATGTTTCGCCACGGCTTCGCTCCGTTCCCATTGTTGATCGATATGCCATTGAGAACCTTTGCCCCGCTTGCATCGAGCGGACTTTGGCGACAGTCAATTAGGTTCCCTTCTATGACAATATCTTCAACTCTATCGCCAATATTTGGTTCGACGTCGATACAGGTAGATCCGGGAGCTCCGGATTGACCCGAGCGTTCGCAGACGTTGCGTCTGACAGAAACATTTACCGCGTTAGTGATGGCGATATTTTGGGTGGCTACGCCGACAAATTTGTTATCTTCCACCGCGCAGTCGCGGGCCCAATGTCCCATTTGTGCTGCCCCTCCTAGTTGTAAACCGATGGCGCGAGTGAACTCGAAAAAATTCCTTACAGCGCGGCCGCCCTGGCAGTTACCGAGTGACGCGGTTTGGAAGGCAGAATTAAAGTCTTTCCGGGCGCCGCGGAAATGAACGTGCTCAATCCGAATCCCGCGCGACGGAGTACCGTTAACAAGGGCGCCGGCCAGATCTTGAACAATAGTGTGGATCGGTCGCCCAGTCCGTGGGGAGACGCCCGGAGGAATCACCTCGGCAGTACTTTCTTCGAGCACAGCGTCCCAGTTGTCGCCGACCAGTGCCGCGTTATCGCTCAAAATCACCAATGGACCAGGCGTCACGCTTCTGTAAACGCCTCCCTTCAACAACAAGATGCAACCCGAAGGAATATTAGCTGTCGCTTTGAAGAGCCCGCCCGAAGTTAGAATTATCTCTCCGCTCTGGCCACGCAATGCTTTTACTGCATTGTTTACTTTCGTCCCTATATCGTCCCCGGGATATTCGTGCGCGTTCAGACGCCTGGCGCTGACAACGGCTGGCGTGCGCGTTGGACTTGGCGCTGGCTGCGACGGTGTACCACGCTGAGGACTGGTCATGGTGTGGATGCGGAATGCGGCGAGTGCGGCCAACGCTAAAAGTATGAGTGTCAAACTTGAACCCTTTCATCCAATGTTCACTGTGGCTTTAATCGTTGTGCCATTTAGCTTGCTGCAACAACCTCATAATTGCAACCTTGTGAATTATCCATCGCGCATTTTCTGTTCTCGAAAATGCTTCGCCACCACCCCTCGCTTCTTGAATCCTCGGTTACAGTCCCCTATGGTATATGCTGCTCCGGCCGCAGGAATAATTGTGAAAGATGGTTTGAGGGACTTCCCGATGTCGAAAGTACAAGTTGTCAGCGAACTCTGGCAGTTTATGAGAGAGAACAAGAAGTATTGGCTGGCGCCGATTGTGATCACGCTGGTACTGGTCGGGGCTTTGCTAGTGCTGGCAAAGAGCTCAGCCATCGCGCCGTTTATCTACACCCTGTTCTAAGGCGGAGGCGTTGGTGGTAAGCATTCTCGGTATCTCGGCTTTCTATCACGATTCCGCCGCCTGCCTGGTTGTTGATGGCGAGATTGTCGCCGCCGCCCAGGAAGAGCGGTTCACGCGGATAAAGCACGATTACAATTTCCCCCTCCACGCCGCTCGCTACTGTTTGAGCGAGGCCGGGCTCAATGCCGAAAACCTTGATTACGTCGGTTTCTATGACAAGCCGCTGCTGAAATTCGATCGCCTGCTCGAAACCTATCTCGACTACGCTCCCGCCGGCTTTAGTTCGTTTCTAAAAGCCTTACCGCTGTGGATGAAAGAGAAACTGTGGATGCCGGATTTGATCCGCACTGAACTCGGCAAGGCCGACGGTGAAGAAGATGAACGCGCTGCAAAGAAGAGAGGAAAAAAGTTTGAGTGGAAATTGCTCTTCGGAGATCATCATGAAAGTCACGCCGCCAGCGCGTTTTACCCTTCGCCTTTCGAGGAAGCGGCCATCCTGACAATCGATGGCGTGGGCGAGTGGGCCACCAGCTCAATCGGCGTCGGCAAAGGGAATGAAATCACGCTGCTGAAGGAGCTCCGTTTTCCCGACAGCTTGGGATTGCTCTACAGCGCTTTCACCTACTACACCGGATTCCGCGTCAACAGCGGCGAATACAAAGTGATGGGGCTGGCGCCTTATGGTGAACCAAAATACGTCTCTCTCATCAAAGACAAGTTACTGGAGATTGGCGATGACGGGAGTCTGAAGATGAATCAAAACTACTTCAGTTATTCCCAGGGCCTGCGCATGACCAATCGGACCTTTGACAAACTCTTGGGAGGGCCGGCGCGTAAGCCGGAGTCACGCATCACGCAAAAAGAAATGGACCTGGCACGCAGCATCCAGGTGATCACCGAAGAAGTGAT
>JBDUCC010000124.1:0-8870 GCA_040003675.1 bacterium
TCGACCTCGGGCTTGAACACCTGCACCTTTTGCCGCGCAATCTTCGCGCGACGCAAGCGGCGAATCAGTTCTTCCGACTTTCCCGAAAACATCGAACCGGAAATTACTTCGATCCAGCCAGTGGTTACACGCGAGTGGTGTGTCGGCTCGCCGTCATTAACCTGCGCGATAAGTTCGTCCATTTTCTTCCCTATTGAGTTTTCAGCCCTGACAATTCGTTCTACTGTCACTGATCTCCGGTTGCATACAGCTTCGGATTATAGAACGGAGCGAGCGCAGCGATCAGCGCGACTTCGAAACTCATTGAGCGCGTAACCAAATCGCGAGAGAGAATGCCCCAGGCGCCCTGCCGGCTGCGCACATCCGACACGCCTGCAACCTCATCGATCACCAGTCCAAGTTCGCGCCGCCCTTCAATAACTTTTTTCGCGAGCGAAGCAGGAACGCTGATCGATGGCGTCGCGCCAAACGTTCCGTTCTTGCCATCGGTCGCATACGCCCAGCCACGCAAGAACGTGTGCCAATCACCTTCGATCGAGATGGAATGGAAACCACCTTCAAGACCAACATAAACATCAGCGGACCGCCTCTTTGCCTGAAGTAAATCACGCACTGCGAGGGCTCGCTCGCGTGCTCCCTGCATCAACTGCCAATCGTTGAGTGGCATTGCGGGCACGTTCGTTTCAACTTTGCGCGCGATTATATTTGCTTCCGCCCACGCCGGATCAATTTCCGCTATGCGCGCAAGACTGGCGCGCACGGCCATAATTTTGGCCGCACGATCCGAACCCAAAGCGATCGTTTTGACTTCAGCCGGAGTTTGCGGATTCAAAGTTGTCAGTTGGGACATTGCACAGCCGGATAACGCGTCAGAGGCTATAACAAGCGGCGCTATCGGTCAAAAGCGCCATGCGAATGCAGCGCTTGACAGGGACTAGGGCCGATTGCTGTAATCGAATTCTTCCACTCGAGAAGTTCAGAGCACAAGCTTTAGCTTGGTGGCTTCAATGAAGACAACCTAAAGGTTGGACTCTGAACCGCTTGAAGTTGTCCCAATGTTTGGAGGGTTTTTCGCCAGTGTCGCTCGAAGAATTAGTTTACGATTGGAATACGATCGACCCGGCGATCCTGCCACCGGGTCGTCACATAGGTTTTGACGACGAGACGCTGCGCGACGGGCTGCAATCCCCTTCGGTGCGCGAACCTCCCGTCGAGAAAAAGATCGAGCTGCTTCACTTGATGAATGTGCTCGGCATTGACACCGTAGACATCGGATTGCCAGGCGCGGGAGGTACGCATGCGGCGGGCGTCGAGTTGATGGCCCGCGAGATCGCCGAAAAGAAACTCAAGATTCGTCCAAATTGTGCTGCGCGTACGCATCGCAACGACATCATCCCCATTGTCGAGATTTCACAACGCGCGGGCATTCCCATCGAGGCCTGCACATTCATAGGCTCGTCCGCCATTCGTTTCTTCGCCGAAGGCTGGACACTCGATAAGCTGCTTAAGCTGACCGAAGACGCGGTCACATTCGCCGTCGGTGAAGGCGTTCCGGTGATGTACGTTACTGAAGACACTACGCGCGCAAATCCGGAAACAATTCGCGCTTTGTACACGACTGCAATCCGGTGTGGCGCGAAAGCCGTGTGCGTCTGCGACACGGTGGGACACTCGACTCCTGATGGAGCCCGCGCAGTAGTAAAGTTTGTCAAAGGAATTATTGACGAGCAGGGCGGCGGCATCCGGCTTGATTGGCACGGGCATCAGGATCGCGGGCTCGGCGTCATCAATTCCATCGCCGCAATTCAAGGCGGGGCGGACCAAGTCCATGGGTCGGCGCTGGGGATGGGCGAACGCGTCGGCAATACGCCGATGGACCAGCTACTGGTCAACTTAAAGTTAATGGGCTGGATTGAAAACGATCTTTCGCGCCTGGGTGAATACTGCAATCTGGCGTCGAGCGCTTGCGAATGGACCATCCCCTATAACTATCCGGTTTTTGGGCGCGATGCATTTCGCACGGCAACCGGAGTGCATGCAGCGGCAGTGATCAAAAGTTATCGAAAGGGTGATAAGGAACTGGCCGATCTGGTTTACTCAGGCGTGCCTGCCGGTCAATTTGGATTAGAGCAGGTGGTGGATATCGGCCCAATGAGCGGCAAGTCAAATGTGATCTACTGGCTCGAGAAGCGCGGCATTAAAGCAAGCGAAGATCGCGTTACACGAATCTACGAACACGCAAAGCAAGCATCTGCGGTATTGCCTGAAGAAGAAATAATGCGGTTGGTATGAAATTCGTGAGTCGTAAATCGTAAATCGTGAATCGTAAATAGGAAGAAACTCGTCCCTCAGTCTCCCTGTTTTATCGATTCGAAAACACTGAGTGGGATCTGCCGTTAATTATTCCTTAGTAGCGACTTTTTGAACCTCGTTTCTTACGATTCACGATTCACGATTTACTTGAGCCGTTATGTC
The DNA here is from genome assembly GCA_040003675.1 of bacterium. Taxonomy (GTDB): domain Bacteria; phylum Acidobacteriota; class Blastocatellia; order Pyrinomonadales; family Pyrinomonadaceae; genus PSRF01. Next base: position 2,476 of record JBDUCC010000124.1, read on the forward strand.
GACCATGTTGAAATTAGTGGCTGATCATGGAGTCAAAAGCCTGCTAAACAATGCCGCTGTTCAGCAGGCTTTCGCATATTTCGACTCGCACGCGGACCACATTACCGAAGAACAGATTCTGATGAATTCCGTTCCCGCGCCTCCCTTTGGTGAATCACAACGTGCGGAACATCTCCTGCGGAAATTTTTGACCCTGGGCCTGGCTGGGACCCAACTTGATGAAGTAGGAAATTGTGTCGCGCTTCGCCCCGGCACTTCCGATGAGCCGTTATTAGTTATCAGCGCCCATCTTGATACGGTTTTTCCGGCGGACACAAATCTGACATTGAGGCGCGCGGGCGCGAAGTTGTACGCGCCCGGCATAGCTGACGACGCGTGCGGTCTGGCAGCCCTTATCGCCCTCGCTGGCGCGTTGCAATCCGGCGAGATCGAAACGTCTGGATCGATTCTCTTTGTCGGGACTGTCGGCGAAGAGGGCGAAGGAAACTTGCGCGGTGTCCGACACTTGTTCACAAAGGGCGAATGGGCCGGCCGCATCAATTCATTTTTAAGTTTTGACGGCGCCGGTCTGGACCGCATCACTAATGGCGCGCTTGGTTCTCGTCGTTATCGCGTGCAGTTTCGCGGTGCCGGCGGACACTCGTGGAGTGATTTCGGTACTGCCAACCCTATTCATGCATTGGCCCGTGCAGTCGCGAAGCTCGTCTCGTATCCCGTACCCGATGAGCCACGCACTACGTTCAATGTCGGCCGCATTGAAGGTGGACAAAGCATCAACGCTATTCCCCGCGAAGCATCGATGGATGTCGATTTAAGATCCTCGAGTGCTGACCAGTTGCTCAAATTGGACGCGTTTTTTCGTCGCTCAACAAGAGAGGCCGCGGATGAAGAAAATGCCAAAAGACTTAATGGGGCGGAGCCCCTAGCTGTGCTGACGGAGTTGATAGGCGAACGGCCCGGTGGCCAAACGGCCGCTGGAGATCCCCTGGTTCAGTTGGCTTGGGAGGCGACCGAGGCAGTTGGAGGAAAACCCACGCTCGATCTGGCGTCAACCGATTCAAACTTACCGATCTCTTTGGGCATTCCGGCGATCACACTAGGAGCCGGCGGCACCTCAGCAAACTCACACGCAACCGACGAATGGTACGACCCCAAAGGCCGCGCACTGGCACTCAAGCGTGCATTGCTTGTAATACTGGGAACGGTCGGCGTCAAACAGTAAAAAGTGCTGAGTACTGAGTGCTGAGTAGAAAGCTTTTCTACTCTCACACTCTCTCAACACTCAGCACTCAGTACCCAGTACCAGTACTCTTTTTTAATTGATTGGAATCGTAACGGTGGTCGAGCCAGCTTTTCCTGCCGGAAATCGTTTTTGTCGCGCGATGCGGATGGCAGTGGCATCGCTACCCGACGCTTGGGTAACACGGCCTGATTCATCGTAGGTCACTGTCACCGCAACTTTTTTCGGCCCTGGCTTACTAACCTCGGAGGAAACGCGGACGGGCGCAGCCGGTAGAGATGTGGCTGACGCTTTGTTGAGCAACGCTGCCGCCTTGTCTTCACGCAGCTTTGCTCTCTCTTTGTCATGCTGACGCTTGGCGGCAACGGCTGCTTCGTTTGGCTCGTCCTTGTGATCCGTTGTTTCCACGGTCTCGGGCACTGCTTCAGAAACAACAGGAGCCGCCGCTTGCGGCGCCGAACTCGGGTTGACTTCGCTGCTGGCAATTACAGCTTTAGATCGATTGTACCAACCTGCAGGAACGCCAATTACAGCCACGCTGGCTATCAATGCAAATGCCACCGCGCCTCCGATGAATGCCTTGCGTTTGCCTAAACCGTCTGTGCCTATGAAAGACAAGAACGACGGCACACGTAAACTCTCCAATCCGTTAAATAAATTGTCTTCATGGCGCTCATTGTTCGTTGCGCCCGGCGCGTCGTCATCCAAAAAGGCGGGTGCTGGGGTAATGCCTTCGTCCAACCGGCGCAAACCTTCCAGGACGACTTGCGTCCATGGCTGATTGATAGTGCGATCGCTCGCCTCAACGGAACCACTAAACTCAAACTTGGCATTGGGTAACGTGAGAGCAAAATAAACTGCGTCGATGCCGCGTAATGTTCCTACCCGAGCGTCGACTACCGATCCTTGCTGCAAGTAAAAGTGGCCGGGCCCTCGCGGATAGAGCACTTTGAGCAATCCAGTCTTTCGTTGGTTGCAAAAGAATTCGATCAATTCGGATAGCGACAGATCGCTCAGATGCCCAGTTAGTGCCATCGGTATTACTCCTGTCTTAACTGAATTTCCTCGCGGACGGGCCGCAGAGCTGAAGCCTGCCCGCAAAAGACTATTGGGAGAGTGCAAACCTGTAATTGATCAGACCGGCGACTTTCACCGGTTGTCCTGAAAGTTTGGTCGGGGAGAAGCGCGCTTTTAGAGCGGCCTGTACCGCTACATCGCGAAGGGCTGGTGGGCCATTAGTCGCCTCAGCGGAGATTACTTTGCCGGTCTCTTCAACCACTACCTGGACGGAAACAAGTCCTGTAATTCTCATTCGCTTGGCTGCTTCCGGATAGGTCGGCGAAGGCAAGCTCACCGCGATGCCGTTAAGAACGCCGCCGGAAACTGGTCGCAGCATTGGTCTCGGAGCAGCCGGTGGCGGCTCAGAATCAAGTTTCACGCTCATCGGTTGCGTAGCTGCGTCAACCTGATTATTCGCAAGTTCGATTGAACCGTCGCTTTTTAGTTTTTCTGAACTCATAGCAGACGGCAAGGATGGTGCGTTCTTAGGTTGGTTTGCCGCGTTGTTGCTTACCGGGTTCGGCGAAGGTGAAACAGTGTTGTTCCCTGCATTCACCGGCGTACCGGCGGGCGTAGTCACTGCTGGCTGCGCCATTCGCAAAATATTATCGTCGAGGTAGTACATGATTGACCGGTATGTAACTTCCGTAGGCTCAAACGACATTCTGCCGCCTTCGACAACGGCGACCGAGGTCGTCATCTTGTTCCAGTTACCGGCGAAATCGAACTCGTACTTGTAAGTCTCCTTGCTCAATAGTGAACCATCCGCATTCACCAACGTCATCTCGCTAATGTTGCCCTTGTCGTCGTACTTATAGCTTTCCTTGCCGCTCAGCGTGGCGCCCGCGATGGGAAAATACTGGTTCTCTACCTTATTACCCCTGACGTCGTAGGAGATAACTTCGAGCACGGCGTGTTTGGATTCGCTTATCTTGCCATTCTCATTTAGAAGTTTGGCAACTTCCGTTCGCACTCTGCGCACTGGTCCAACCAGTCCATCTCTAATGCGATCACTTTCGGGCACCAGCGCAGCGGGGGCTGACGCAGGCACGGTTGCTCGTGCGGTTAGATTGGTTTGCGCAAAATTATTCGGGACTACAAGCGTCAATGTGCTTGCAACGAAAGCCAGGTTTCCGAGCCGTCTTAACATTTTGATTCGCTCCTGAATGAAAGGGGGATTCCGTACTTAAACGAGTTGTGAGGCTTGTACTACGGCGTGGGAATTCAAGCCGCAGCCGGCGGCACAGGCAATAATACGCGGTTCAACATGGTTTGTCTAGGGTTAACATTCGTCGCAACCGCGATTTTATTAATGTTTTAAGGGTTTTTCTGCTGAATTGGTAGGGACACCACCTAGAAGTTCGACGATTTGATCAATTAGCCGGGTGCTCGCGCCCCGGCCGGTGTGGTCGTTGCACATGATAGAAAAGGCGAGCACTTCCCCTTCGGAGGTAGTCATGTAACCGGCAAGAGAGTTGTCATAAGTGAGCGACCCTGTTTTTGCCCAAACGCGATCAGTCAGGCTTTGCAATCGGCCCGCGAGGGTTCCGTCCCGTCCGGCAATTGGAAGCGAGTCCTTGAAAACAGCAGCCGATGCGGTCTTGGACATTGCGACTAACAAACGCGCGCTTGTTTCCGGTGTCACCAAATCGAGCCGCGACAATCCGGATCCATCATGAAGTGCGATATGAGCAGAGGGCACCGAGCCACGCGATAACCACACGCGCATGACAGCGAGACCGACCTCATCATCGCCACGTTCTCGACCAGGAGGCTCTGTGCTGCCAGCCATTTCCCGGCGCTCTCGGCCAAGAGTGCGCAATATAAGTTCAGCGTTCAGGTTAACGCTTTCCTTGTTTGTCTTTTTAGCAATATCGCTCAGGAGTTGACTGTTTACGAAAGCTAGTTCAGTCGACTTAGTAGGATCAAACCTGGCATCCTGCGGCGTGCGTGCATTTCGAGACTGCGCGTCACCACTGACTGCGATGCCGCGCGCCTTGAGTGCTTCAACAAACAATCGCGCCGCCCATAGCGCCGGGTCATGAACGGATAGACGAGCGCCGAAGCCTTTACTGGCAGGTGAGAATTCTCCCCACACTTCTAGATTGTTATCGGAAAGGCCTCGGTGTAAGCCAACAGTCGGACGTCCCTCCTTGTCCGCCAGCGCCATTCGATTTTGCACAACAACATTCGCCTGCGCGTTGCTGACTCTTACAGTAGGCGCTGAACTTTTATCAGAAGGCACGATATTGACGTCGACCTCATTACCGTTAATTGACAGCGCGCTCGCTTCGGCGCCGAAGTACCATTGCAGGTCGGTCCACAGCCAGCCGTCCCCGATGGGATCACCCCGGAAATAACTTTCGTCTCCGATTATGTTGCCATCTATCCGTCTGATTCCCATTTGGTAAAGCTGGTCAGCAAGACCGGACAACGAACCCTGGCCGCCATCGTTGCTGTTTGCAACCAGGTCGGGAGCGCCACGTCCATACAAAATCAGATCGCCACGCACGCGGCCGGCCGCGTCTGGTTCCGCGCTCGCATAAACAGAAGTGCGCCAGCGGTAGTCCGCGCCCAGTAAATCAAGCGCGACGCCCGTCGTATAAATCTTCATGTTCGATGCCGGCGTAAATAGTTTGTCGGCGTCGCGCTGATAAACTACCGCTCCATTCGTAAGCGATATCACACTGATTCCCCAGCGAGCATATGCAAATTCGCTGCTGTCGATCGTTTTGTTGATCTGCTGGGCCAATTCGCCGGGCTCGGAGTTGGGGGATCTCGCTTCGGAAGGTGAAGAGGTTTTTACTGATTGCTTGTTTGCGTCCTTCGCTCCGGTCATCGCCGGTCGCCCGAGCAGCAACACCGTGATCGCGATGAGAAGAACAAAAATACTTTTTGCTAACAGTGTCTGGCTTAGGGAAATACGATTCATTGGCTTTCTCAGTAATTCGAAAAAAAGGCAAGGGCTTGAAGAAAACTATCGAGCGAAAAGTGCGCTTGTTCTCCCGGACGCTAAAATCGATCGGGTGGCGACGTAAACCTCATCGACAGAAATATCGCTGATAATGTTGCTATAGATTACGCGATGGTAATCGCCCTGGGGCAGATAACTGGTGGGGGCGCGTTTGTCTAACAGTAGCACAACCGGCGTTCCTACCGCTGAGGCAATGTGCATCGGACCGGTGTCGTTTGACACGAATGCGGCCAACCGTATGGCGGCGGCGGCGAGTTGGGGCAACGAAAGTTGATCGAGCAACAAGGCCGACGAGGGAAACTGTTTTCGCATGTCTTTAATGAATGGTTGCTCTTCCGGCCCCAAAAACACCAACACCTTGACCTGATCGTTTCTGATTAGGTAATCGGCGAGTTCGGCAAACTGTTCCAGGGGCCAGCGGCGACTGGAATGCCCGGCGCCCGGAAACAACCCAATTAGCGGCACACCTGCATCTGCTTTCGCTTTCTTTAATATTCGTTCGATCGCTGCGTCGTCGGTTGGCCGAGTTTTAAGTTTAGGAAAGCGTTCCGCCGTTTTTATTTCCAGCGGAATCAAAACGTCAAGGTAGCGATCGATCAAATGGCGTTTGCGATGGTCGGTTTCGACGGGCGGAGCCGGCCGATAATTCGCCAGGTAGTCTAGAGATCTTCCCGGACGACGCGCGTAGAGCCGCTTGGACGCTCCTGAAAAAAACCCAAGCAAATTTGTTTCTGAGAGACTGTGAAGATCGATGACGAAATCAAATTTTCGTCGCCTGAGCTCTTTAACTAAACCAAAAACACGAATGACGGAGAGAGGCTTGAAACCGTCGCGCAAGCCGACGCGGTCAACGACCAGCGTTTCATTTGCGTAACCAGCCAGATCAACAATTTCCGCCCCTGGCTTTCCTACGGCAACCGTGATGCGTGCGGCTGGGAATCGTTTGCGAATGGCCAACAACGCCGGCAGGCTCAACACGACATCGCCGAGTTGGCCAAAATCAATTACCAATATGTTGCGCGGATCAAACACTCTTGAACTACTACTGAAGCCCTCTGAGAAAGGCTTAATTGTAAATATCGCGTCGGTTTCCAATGTCCAACACCGTCACGGTCCGATTCT
>JBDUCC010000125.1:0-8811 GCA_040003675.1 bacterium
CTTTACGACGCGCTGTTTGATTTGATCGACTACGAACGCGTCACCAAACTGCTGGAGAAGCAGGTGATTGAAGTGGCGCCGCTTGCCTTTATGCGCGGGCGCACGTTGGCTGACGCTTTCATCATCCTCGATGAAGCGCAAAACACAACCAGCGAACAGATGAAGATGTTTCTGACTCGCATCGGCTTTGGCTCTAAAGCGGTGATTACCGGCGACGTCACACAGGTAGATCTGCCGGCGGGCAAGCGTAGCGGATTGATTGAAGCTGAGCGCGTGCTGGCAAACCTGGACGGTATTGAGTTCGTCTATTTCACTGAAAAAGACGTCGTGCGCCACAAGCTGGTGCAGATGATTATCAAGGCCTACGACGAGCACTCCCGCAAGCGTGACATGTAAGACGACATCCGCAGATTACGCAGATTTCACAGATTCAAGCTTTCATACAGGAGTGAAGCGCGTGACTGGGCCCTTGCCATCTGCTTAATCTGTGCAATCTGCGTAATCTGTGGACAAGTGATGATCGATATCGTTAACCGTCAACGCAAATTGCCGATAGCCGCCGCTCGTTGGGAAGAGTTTGTGGCGAAGGCGTTGAAAGTCCTGCCGGGTAAGAACGCAAGTGCGACGATTGTGTTTGTTTCTGATCGCGCGATGGCCGAACTTAATCAGCGCTGGCGCGGCAAGCGTGGCACTACCGATGTGCTCTCGTTTCCGGCTGCGCAGGATAAGTTTGAAAAGTCTGAAGGTCTGAACCTGGGTGATATCGTCGTTTCAATTGGCCAGGCTGCGCGCCAGGCTAGAGAAAACAAGTTGACTCTGAATGCCGAAATATCGCAGCTTATCCTTCATGGTTTGTTGCACCTTTGCGGCTATGATCATGCTACCGACAAAGGTGAGATGAACCGGCTTGAGCTGAGGCTTCGTGCCAAGCTGGGGATCTAAGAAGACGAGAAAATTTTCCATCTATCATTTACCACTTCTCATTTTTCATCGCAGACAGTCCCTGCGGCATTGAGGGACCAGCGGGTATTCAAGACACTTGGCCCGCAAAACCGACAGCTTGCTCGGAAATGAAAAATGAGAAATGGTAAATGATAAATGGAAAGTCTGGTCTTTGTTCCAAGAATCGCAACTCATATTACGATCAACCGCTTGCAGGCTTAACTATTCACCATTTCCGATTTACTATTGACCCCGACCAAAGATGCAGATTGAGATCATACTAGCGTCGCTGCTGTTGTTCCTGTTGTGTACGCTTGCGACTGTAGACATGGCCTTTGGCCAGTTGAGTGACGTTGGCCTGCGCCGGCTGATCACCGAAGCCGAAGAGCGCGAAAACGGTCGTTCGGCGGCGTTTCTCAAACAAGTGCTTGAGAACCGTCCCCGCTTTAGCTTTGCCATCTCCGCCAGTATTCAAATCCTGCTCGTAATCGTTGCTGTAGTTGTCACTTCGATTTCGTTGACTCTATTCGACGATAATCGTTTTGTTTTAGTCGGACTATTGGCGGGCCTGATCCTGGCCGGGATTTTTCGCCAGCTTATTCCTCTATTCATCTCGACGCGCGATCCTGAGGGCACACTCCTATTCCTGTTGCCGGTGATTCGTCCGTTTCTCCCGCTAATGGCTTTTGCCGCTGATCCCTTTCATAAACTGTTTGACCGCTCGCGCACGAAGGAACAAGAACTCGCCATCGATGAAGAAAATGAGGATGAGGACGCAACCGACGACATCCAGGCGCTGATTGATGTAGGTGAGGCCGAAGGCATTCTGGAAGAAGAAGAAGGCGAACTGATCCATTCGATTATCGAGTTTGGAGACACGCGTGTCAGCGAAGTTATGACGCCGCGTCCTGATATTGTCGCAGTGCCGGCTGAGGCTTCGGTTCGTGAGGCGCGCGATGTGATGCTCGAATCAAAGTATTCGCGGCTACCGGTTTATCGCGATCAAATCGATAACGTCGAAGGCATCATTTACGTGCGCGACCTTTTGCAGCGCTGGGCCGACGGCGATGAAGAAGGCAGCATCGCATCACTCAAACGCGACGTGTATTTTGTTCCTGAAACTAAGCCGGTGGCCGAGCTGCTGGAAGAAATGCAGAAAGCCCACGTGCAGCTTTCCATGGTCATTGACGAGTATGGCGGCGTGTGTGGGCTGGTTACCGTGGAAGACATCCTCGAAGAAATCGTTGGTGAGATCGAAGACGAAGATATTGGTCATGAAGAATTGGAAGATATCGTCGAACGGCAGGATGGTTGTTATGAGGTCTTGGGTTCGACCCAAATTGGGAAAATTGAACGCTTGTTCGACATGGAGATCGAAGCAGATGACTTCACCACGATAGCCGGCCTCGTGATCAATCATTCAGGTAAGGTGCCGCAACCGGGGGAACATTTGGCCTTTCGTGGTCTGGATGTAGAAGTCCTGGAAGCTGACGAGCGGCGTATTGGCAGACTGCTGGTAAAGCGTTCAGCAGACCTGGATGCGGGGGAACCACAGGGAACACATGCCTAAAAAAAAAAGTAAGTTCTTACAGGGAGGAAAAATCGATCCAGCGCCTATCACGAAGCGCACCACCATCAACCAACTCGTCGACGAATCGTTCCTGGCTTACAACGGCGCGCGTCTGCGTGAAGCTTGTCATTTGTTTACGCAAAAAATGCTCGAGCCCGAGGTTACGATTGGACTCTCAATCACCGGCGCATTGACACCCGCAGGTCTGGGAACATCGGCCTTGATTCCTCTGATAAAAGCCGGCTTTATTGATTGGATAATCTCGACCGGCGCAAATCTCTACCACGATACTCACTTCGGCATCGGGTTGGCGATGCACCAGGGAAACGCACAGATTTCCGACATCGTGCTGCGCGCGGAAGAAGTGGTGCGCATTTACGACATCTTTTTTGATTACTCGGTTTTGTTGGATACAGACGCCTTTTTTCGTCGGATGATCACCGGCAAAGAGTTTCAAAAAACAATGTCCACCGCAGAGTTTCATTATCTTGCCGGACGTTATGTGCACGAGCGTGAGCGCAAGCTGGGCTTGAAAGACAAGTCGCTGCTCGGCGTCGCCTACGAATATGCCGTGCCGATTTACACGTCTTCACCGGGTGATTCTTCGATCGGCATGAACGTCGCGGCTAAGGCGCTTCAGGGAAATAAGTTGGCTTTCGATCCGTCGCTCGATGTTAATGAGACGGCGGCCATCGTGCTGGCGGCGAAACGGAATGTTGGAAAGACGGCAGGCCGCACCAGCAAGAAGAAAGGACAGTCGGCAGTTTTTATTCTTGGCGGTGGTTCGCCAAAGAATTTTCTATTGCAAACTGAGCCGCAAATTCAGGAAGTGCTGGGCATCGATGAGCGCGGCCATGATTATTTTCTGCAAGTCACCGACGCGCGTCCCGACACCGGAGGTCTTTCTGGAGCTACACCCGGTGAAGCAGTCTCCTGGGGCAAGGTTGATCCCGATCGATTGCCGGATGCAGTTGTGTGTTATGTCGATTCGACAGTAGCGCTTCCGATCATTACGGCTTATGCTTTAGCCACGCACGATGCGCGCGAGCCAAGGCGACTTTACGAACGCCGGCAGGAGTTTATGGATTTACTGATTTCCGAATACAAGAAGTCAAAGCGTCGTTAATAAGCCATTCGTGAACAAAACTACGCGCGCTGGAAAATCCGATAATAGGCAGGGGAGTTAGCGAACATGCGTCTGACACCGGTAATTGGCGAGAAACCAAAATACTACGATTGCGATAAATGCATCGCCTATTGCTGTTCCATCTATGATCGCGTCCAGGTGACACCTCGCGACGTGAGACGGCTGGCGGCGCATTTTGGCGTTACTCCCGAGGTAGCAACTACGCGCTTTACCAAGACGTGGGGTAAGGAACGAATACTTCGCCGTCGCTCTGACAAGCTGTTTGGCCAGGCTTGCATGTTTCTGGATCAAGAGACCCGCAAGTGCACTATCTATCATGCGCGACCCGGTACCTGCCGCGAGTTTCCGACAACGGCGCGTTGCGCTTATTACGATCTGATTAAGTTTGAGCGCACCCAACAGGACGATCCTGATGTGCTGCCGCTAGTGAGAATCACTTTCAAGAACGGCAACGGGAAATAAACCCGACTGTTGCAAATGCGGCCTAAAGCAAACTGTTAGTTTGCGTTCGTTCGCTGCAGATGACGTTGCTAACGTCTAGCAACCCAGGTGTACGTTTACCAGCCAGCGCAAACTAACAGTTTGCTTTACCAGAAGAAGTAAGGAAGAAAGACGTGGAACGGTTCTTAAGTGGGTCCATCGGAATGAAGCTGGATATCTATTGCGGCGGAGCGTCAAGCCTTCGTGGCGAAGTATTGAAGGTTGAAGATGGAGTGCTTCATCTCAAGGACAACGACGACAAGATGTGTTTCGTTGCGATAGACAAGATCATGGTCGTCTGGGAAGCGCGGGACGATGAACACCGGGCCGGCTTTGTCCCCTCCAGCGAAAAGGGAAGTTAGCAAGTTTGATGTTTTCAATTTAAAGAGAACCCAAAAAGCAAAACGCCGGCACCAAGAGGTGGCCGGCGTTTTGCCTGGAGCGAGAAGCTTCTTAATCCGTGGTGGCAACGACGGGCACCGGAACCTGACGAAAGCCATCGATACGGGACACCCAGTATTCATTGAAAGGCGAGTAAACAACGCCGTGATGTCGCGACGCATGATAAAAGCCATGCTCATCAGCAACTACACCGATGTGCGCAAGGTTGCTGAAGAATACCAAGGTGCCAAATTTGTATTGCTCTCCGGGAGCGGGTGCACTGAAGCGAGTCCATAACGTGCGTGCACTGCCGCGCTCAAAATCAATGCCTGCCGATCTAAAGATGCTCCAGACGAATCCGGAGCAGTCAAACGCTGACGGACCAGTGGCTCCCCACATATAACCAGCACCGAGCCGTTGATCAATCGCAGCGGTCATCAGCTGTTGGAAACGACTTCCAGTAGACACCGATATCAGCGTCGAAGACTTGATCTCCTCAGCCGAAGCAAGCGAAATGATTATTGGATCATCGTCGGCAGCCCGAAGAGTTGAAACCGTATCTGCCTTGGCTATCTGATGCAGGCGGATGTCGGCATCTTGCGCGAAAGCGGTTTGGGAAATTAGGCCGAGGGTAAAGCAGGCGGCTAGCGCATAGGGGAACAGTCTTTTAGAAACCAAAGGGGAACTTCTCCTTAAAATTTTATGCCGCACTACTCTGGTGAGGGGGTACCTCGGGAAGGCGAGCCATATTAAGGGCCGGAAAACGTTTGAACAAGCGGCAATGTGACTGTTTCGTGACGAATCACAAATGGGCGTAACCTTACGACCCAAAAGAGGTCAGAAAAGTATTTTGAGGAATGCGCAGATGTGCGAGTGATTAACTTGAAAACGTCTTATCCACAAACACAATCAGTCAATGTGAACCGTTTTCTAAGAAGTGCGGCACAGCAATCGGTGTAGATTGATCGCAAATAATAGTGTGAGTGCGACAGTCAAAGGGACAAGCTCCTGCGTGATCGTAACGCAAGCTGCGAAAAGCAAACTGTTGCTTGCGTCTTTCCCTGGGATCCTGTTTGCTAATCAAAAAAGAGAATGAATTGAGGTCGAGTTCCGCAAATCGCGAGGCGAGACTGTCGCCAACCACCGCCAAACAACAGTTTGCCTTACCTCAACTCCCTTGAGTTGCGGCCTGGTAGTTCTTTCCCACCGTCATGATCTTCTGGAGTAGCTGATCGTAAGGAAGTCCGCTGTGCGCGGCTGAATCAGCAAAGTCCTCATTTTCGGCAATCTGCGGATTAGGATTGGCCTCGAGCAGATAAAACTGTCCTTCTTCAGTCAAACGATAATCGAGACGCGCATAGCCGCTGAGAAACATGTAGCGGTAGATACGTTTCGAGAGGCGTTCCAGCGTCTTGTGTTGCTCGGGCGTGAGTTCGGCTGCGCGCGTCGCAACTCCCACTCGCTCCTGATAAGCGGGATCCCACTTTACTTTCAAAGTGGCAATATTTTCTGCCCCTTCCGGTAGCTTTTCCATGACCAGTTCCCAGGGCGAATAGGTCTGAATGTTAGTGTTCCCGATCACACCCACGTAAATCTCCCGGCCTTTTATGTATTGTTCGGCAATCGCGGCGGTTTTGTTTTGGCGATGGATAAATTCTACGCGCTGCGCAAGTTTGTCGTCGTCGTGCACAACCGAAGCCTGCGAGATACCAACCGATCCCTCTTCGCTAATCGACTTCACCAGCAGCGGAAACTTCAAACGCTTTGGCCGCCGAACCTTGCGATTCATGGGGAACACGGCAAAATTCGGCACCGGAATGCGGTGATAACTAAGAATCATCTTGGTTAATGCTTTGTCGTGGGCCAGCGTCAAGCCGCGTGGGTTGCACCCGGTATATGCTTGTTTCATCAGCTCGAGATAGCTGACGACGTGCTGATCATAAAGCGGATAACCATGAAACTCTTCGAGCAGGTTGAAAGCAATATGCGGCTTGTGTTCGAGGAGCGCATCGCCAATCCCGTTGAGTTGATTGTAGAGCCCGACCGGATAAACCTCGTGGCCCATCTTCTTGAGTGTCGAAATAACGTCGTACTCGGTTTTGATCTCGATCTTTTCTTTGTCGCTCAGACCCTCCAGCGAGTCCGGCGGCACCAGGTCTTGATGGACCAGCACAATTATGCGCAGCTTCTTCCTTGGCTCGAAGATTTCCTTCTTCTTTTTCGACTTTGAAGTCATACGGCGATGCGATGATAACCCGAATGCAGCACGTTCATGACCTGAACTGTCAAGACAATCATCAGACGGCGGCGCGCCTCGCGTGGTGGTATGGCGACGCGCAGCTTCAAATCCTGGCAACGATCGATCATGTTTTCGAGCACGTGATCGATAGTGTACTGGTGCACGCCGGTGCCATCGGCGACTATCTGACGCACTTCGCGACGCACGCTGCGGATGAAACTGGCAGCGGTTGGTTTGGTACGGTGTCGCGGATCGTCTGAAAAAATGCGGCGCAAATCGCGATCGTAAACGGCGGGCCAATCAAAGTCGTAACGCTCGCGCTTGCGCCGGTAGTGTTCACGCAGCGTGATGCGTATTTCGGAAAGAGGTTCGACTTTCGTGCGCGCGCGATTGCGCGGTTTGGTTCCGGCCAGCTCGGTCATCAGCTCATCAATGTATTCGAGTTTATGCAGGGCCGGCCAGCCTTTGTAACGGCGGCGCCACCGCGACCGGGGCGTCAACCAAACTGCAAACGTTTCTGCAAAATCTTCAGCCGGATGCGCTTGCGCATACCAGGCACGCAAGTGCAGCACATAGTTTCGGCTTTTCGGCTTTGGTTTGTAGAAGTCGGGATATCGTTTTGCAAACGATCCGAACAGCTCGCGCCAACGCCCTTTGAAGTGAAGGCGAAATGCTGTGTCGAGCGCATGCCCTGCTTCGTGACGAAGAATGCGCAGGCATTCGGTGTCACTGCCGCCCTCAACTTCCAGCATCTGCTTGCGCTCGAGTTTCATCAGCCGCGGATGGGCCAGATAAAAAGGGATAGCGATGCCGGGAACACCATCCGGCGAAAACCATTCTTCAGACAGCCAAACGTGTGGCTTGAAGCGAATGCCGCGATCGTTGAGTTCACTGTAAAGCCGCTTGATGTGAGGTTCGAGAAACGAGCCCTTGATCTTCAGCGCCAGGTCGCAAATGCGCAGGTCGAGTAGGTGCTCATCGGCCAGCCGGTACCATGGGAAGCGATAGCTCACGCGCTTTTCTCCCAACAAATTGGCCGTTTTCGGTCGAAAAAGTTGAGACTTCGTAAAACTGATGGCAACCGATTCTTGGCTGGCATGCGAAGCGGCAGAAGTCGTCCGTGGTGTTTCAGAATTAGGGAACGGCGCTCATTCTAACGGTGATTGCCGCTATCTGCCAGACGAGCGCCGAAAGGATGCGTGATCTGAATTACGAGAACGTGAAATTAGGGTGCTACAGCCGAAAAGTTAGCTACCCGGCATCACGCCGGTCTTGAGGAAAGACGATGGACAATGTTTTTCAATGACGCACTGGTCGCAAAGCGGATTGCGCGCTTTGCAAATTGCTCGTCCGTGCGCGATCAGCAGATGAGGAAATATTATCCAATCCTTTTTTGGCACCAGCGCGATCAAGTCGTTTTCTATTTTTTCTGCCGTCTTCTCTGCGGACAGGCCAAGTCGATGGGATAGCCGCGTCACATGGGTATCAACAACCACACCTGAACTAATACCAAAAGCGTTGCCCATCACCACGTTCGCAGTTTTCCGTGCCACACCCGGCAGCTCAAGCAGTTCCTCGATAGTATTTGGGACCTTGCCGCCATGCTGCTCGGACAACAGTCTTGCCGTGCCCTGGATCGACTTTGTCTTGTTGCGAAAAAAACCGGTAGTGCGAATGTCTCGCTGGAGATCTTTTTCGGAGACTTTCAGATAGTCTTCCGGCTTGCGGTATTTGCGAAAGAGGTCCTGCGTGACAATGTTTACGCGGGTGTCAGTGCATTGCGCTGAGAGGATCGTCGCGATCAGTAACTCAAAAGCATTCGAGTGATTCAGCGAGCACTTCGCATCCGGGTAAGCCTTCTTGAGCAACCCGATTATCTTGCGCGTTCCCGCTTTGAGTTCTGTAATCATCTTGTGCCGCGGATTAACACGGATCATACGAATCTGAAAAACTGTCTAGTGCAGAACCGCTCGCCGTTCTGCAACAATCATCTTTTCCCATGCGCGATCTTCGCAGCTTCAGGTAAGCCACGCAATCTAAGCATTGCCAGCA
>JBDUCC010000126.1:0-8809 GCA_040003675.1 bacterium
CATCCAACGAATCACTTCTGGAATCGAGGCCTTCTTCCCAGACATCAACATACCAATGCGATAGACGCGCCCAGCCAGCCACGTTACGAGTGCCACTGTGCCAAAGCCCAACAACAATGAGAGCAGAATCTGCCACAGCGGCGGCGTCTGGGTGACAATCCTTACCAGCATCGTCATTGGCGAAAAGAAGGGAAACATTGACACCCAGAAAGCGAATGAGGAATCCGGACTACGGCTGACGGGTAGGAACAAATAAAAACCGATGAGCGGGAACAGTACTACCGGCATGGATAACTGGCCACCTTCCTGCGCTGTAGTTACCATTGAACCGATCAGTGCATAGATAGTCGAGTAGATGAAATAACCCAGCAAGAAAAAGAGACCAAAGTAGACAAAATGAATCAGCGGAACATGGGGAACGTTTAAGGTCATTCCGCTCGCAGCCAACACTCCCACCCCATAGACAACAAATGCTACGAAAGCCAATCCCCAGATTGCGAGTTGGGTCAATGCCAGTAGTGAAACACCGACCAGCTTCCCCATCATCAACGTAAACGGCTTGACTGACGAAAACAGAATCTCACCAATGCGCGTTTCCTTCTCTTCGATTACAGCCCCAAGAATCATTTGACCGTACATCAGAATTGTCAGGTACATGAGAAAACAGGCACCGAACACCAAAGCAAAACCCTCTCCTGAGTCACGCACCCCATCACCGGTAGCACTAACTCTCAAGGCCTCGAGTTGGACCGGCTCTGAAAGTTCTTGAACCATCCTGGGGTCGATATTCGCCGCTGCCAGACGCTCCTGACGGACCGCTCTGCTCAAGGCCTCCTGAAGAAACTTGCGGGTAAAGACATCGCCGGTGTTGCGTCCAAAGTATTGAGGCTTTCCATCTTTAAGGAGATCAGCCGGTAGTACCAGATAGCCATCCAACTCCTTGGCGAGAACGCGGCCGTCCAGTTCTTTCTTTACTTCACTCAGAGGCCGTCCTTCCAAACGGACTTCCTGAATTTCGAACCTGCCTTCCTGTTGCTCACCTACCTGCTGAAAGCGCTCGCTCGCATTCTTGCCTACTCCGCCAGCATTAATCTGATCCTGACCTGATTGCGGCCGTACGGTGTTGTACATCACAGACTTGTAAACGCCCTGGTATAACTTCCCTGTCTGGTCCACTACAGCGATTCTCACTGGACCGCCGGCCTTGATGCGGAGCACCAGCGCCGGCGCGATGCCAAAGAGAGAAATCATCACCGGCCCGAGCACTGTTATCAGAACAAACATCCGGCTGCGCAAACGCTGAACATACTCACGTTTGACGATTGCAAGGAATTTTTTCATTCTGCCTCGCTTACTTTCTCGATGAAAATATTATTTAGACTCGGCTCGAGCATTTCAAACCTCTCAATCTTTGCTCCGGCGTCAATTAATTTTTTCAACAAGTCCTGGGCGTTTGTTTCTTCGGCGAGCAATACTTCTACACCGTCGCTATGGCGCTCAATGCTTTTTACCAACAACTGGTCGGCTAGAACGCCAGCTCCGCCTTCGAGACGCAACCCGACTGCGTTGCGACCGGACGCGCGCTTCACCGCTCTGATGCTGCCCTCCAAAATCTTTCGCGATCGATTTATCAGGCAGATATCGTCACAAATCTTTTCCGCTAACTCCATCTGATGAGTCGAGAAGATGATCGTCTTTCCCGAGGCCTTGAGCTCGAGCACGATCTCTTTCAGCAGTTCCACATTCACCGGGTCAAGCCCCGAGAAGGGCTCGTCAAGAATAAGCAGATCAGGCTTATGCAATATGCTGGTAATGAACTGAACTTTCTGCTGCATGCCCTTTGACAGTTCGCTCGTTCTCCTGTCTTTCCATTGTGAGAGCTTAAGCCGCTCTAGCCAGTGATCGATCCCTATCTCGGCTTCCCTGCCCCTGACACTCTTCAACGCCGCGAAAAACCTGAGCTGATCGCCCACTTTCATTTTCTTGTAGAGGCCGCGCTCCTCGGGAAGATAGCCGATGCGGTCTTGTATGGCCGGCGTGATTGCTTTTCCAAACAATTCAACTGCACCCGAGTCGGGCGCAAAGATATTTACAATCATTCGAATTGTGGTGGTTTTGCCGGCGCCGTTTGGACCAAGTAAACCAAAAATGCGGCCTGACTGGATTGCGAGGCTCAGATCGTTTACGGCAGTGAAGTCGCCGAAACGCTTAGTAACATTTCGCAGAACTACACTGGCTGCGCTATCACTCATTTAGGGAAAGTCCTTCTGGTGTGTTTGCTGGCGTAATCAATTCCGCCGTAACTGGGCCACGCATGCCTGATCACTCATCGCCGTACAGCCCGGCCTGCGCGTACGACTGGTCAAGCAGTTCTACCGGGTGGCAGGTATGCAACTTCATCCCGGCAAGAAACGCGCCGGCGCCGATCTGCATCTGACAGCCCGGGTTTCCTGTCGCCAGAATCGTCGCTCCTGATGCTTCAATGTTTGCGAGCTTCTCTGCCAATACTTCTCGCGACAAGTCCGGTTCCAACAGATTGTAGATGCCGGCCCCGCCGCAGCATCTTTCCGATCCTTCAAGACGCGTAAAGTTCAACTTCGAAATTCCGGCGAGCATTTCGAGCGGCGCTTCACCTGCGTGTTGGCCATAAAGTAAGTGGCATGAAGCATCGTAAGTTACTGGTTCATTGGTGCTGCCCGACCCGGATTTGCATCCGACCGACTTCAATTGCTGACTAACGTCACGAATACGTTCGTCAAACTTACGCGCGGCGACGGCAAAGGTTTCATCGCCGCTCAACAAGTGACCGTAAGTTGCCAGCATCGCGCCACAGCCGCCCGCGTTTGTAACGACGGGCACGTCCTCCGCACTTGCGAACGCTTTAATGTTTTCCCGGGCCAGTATTCGAGCACCCTCGAGATCGCCTGCATGCGCGTGCAGCGCGCCGCAACAGACTTGCTTGTCCGGAATATTGATCTCGACCCCATTCGCTTTAAGCACCCGGACGGTCGCCTGGTTCACTCGAGAGAAGAGTCCCTCCCCCACACAGCCACTAAACAGCATTGCCGAGCTCGCGGCTACGCTGGCTGGTGCAGCAGCACTCGCTGTTTGCTTCTCCGGCTTGTGATTAGCTTGGAGCCGCGGACGGTTTTCTGGCCGCGAGCTTTGCAATAACGCCAACGCGAATTCAAAACGAGAAGACAAGAGTCGCGCCAACCCAGTCTTCACTAGCACTCCGGCAAAGCCGCTGTCGCGCAGCAAACGCACCACGGCAAATACAAGTCGCAAACGCGCCGGCTGCAACCAAATATGCTTGAGCGCAAAGCGCAGCGCCTGGTAGCTGAAGCCAGGCTGCTGCCTTAAACTAAACAAGTCGGCGCGCGCCGCTTCAAGCAACTGGCCATACTCAACTCCCGCCGGACAAACCTGTTCGCAGGCGCGACAGCCAAGACAACGATCAATATGTCGCTCAAATGATTTTGATTCGGGTGACAGTCGCCCCTCACCCACGGCGCGCATCAGGTAGAGACGTCCGCGTGGTCCATCGTTTTCGTCGCCGGTAATGACATATGTGGGACAAGCTTCCAGACAGAGGCCGCAATGAATACATGCCAGAAGTTTCTCTTCTTCGCGCTGAAGAGTGGAAGTCAGTGACAAGAATTCTGGTTTAGCTTGCAAGATGGATTGTTACTTACCGACAGTCTTTGGTTGCTGGGTATCAATGAGCACAACTCGACCCGCGTTACTCTTTATGCGCATTCCAACTTTGGCAGACTCGTAGACATTCGGATCGACCTTAACGACGAATCGCGTACCGTCGTCGGTTTCTACGAGCAGACGAAGACGAGGCCTGGAGCCTTGTTGCGTTTCGTAATAATCACCCCAGCGGTCTACGATTCTGCCTTCGTAGTCGGTGTTCACACGTTGGGTTGTTTTCTGCCAAACAACGAGAACCAGCGTTGCAGCCATCGCCAGCATGAGAGCGCTCAAGAGTACGGTGCCCGACCTTTCTTTGAGAACTCGGCGGACTGTATTTCTACCGGATTGCTTGTTATTCGTGGGCATCCTAGTGCTCTTAAAGACACCTTCATTCACTTGAGAAGTTCGGGCTTAAACACTTGGGATCAATACCCCAGCGCCAATCCCTCACTGCGACGCGGGTCGGTAGCACCCAACCGCACTCCTGTCTTTTCTTCAATCATTACTCCGGCAGCATCGCCCATATAGCCATCGCCATTGGTCCATCCGGCGTCAGGCCGTATTCGCAGAGTGTGACCACGCGACCTGAGAATGCGCAGAGTGTCTTCCGACAGCGCGTAAGGCTCGCAGGCTACTTCATCCGGCAGCCACTGGTTATGTATGCGCGGCGCATCGATCGCCTGTTGCAGGTTCATGTCATGGTCGATGATGTTTGTGATGACCTGAAGCACCGTGTTCATGATGGTAGCGCCGCCGGGAGATCCAACTGCAAACCATAAAGAACCGTCGTGGCGCAGCACGAAAGTTGGTGTCATCGCCGAGAGTGGACGCTTGCGAGGTGCTATGGCATTTCGTTCTCCCTGAATCAAGCCGTACATGTTCGGCGTGCCAGGCTTCGCGGCAAAATCGTCCATTTCATTGTTCAGCAAAAAGCCGGTGCCTTTGGCTACGACTTTGGCGCCATAGCTGTCATTCAAAGTGTAGGTATTCGCAACCGCATTTCCCTCCGCATCGACGATCGTGAAGTGCGTGGTAGAACCCGACTCGACTTCCGACGGTTGGCCGAAACGAATTTCAGCGCTTGTTGACGCACGGTCGGGATTAATCGTTGCCCGCAACCTGCTTGCATAGTTTTTGTCGATCAATCCGTTTACGGGCACGCTGGCGAACTCGGCATCGGCCAGATACTCGGCACGATCCGCGTAGGCACGCCGCATCGCTTCGGCCATGAAGTGATAACGATCGGCGGAGGCTGGTCCCATCGCCTTAAGATCATAGCCTTCGAGAATGTTCAGCATCTCGATCAGTATCACTCCGCCTGACGACGGCGGGGGCATGCTGATGACTTCGTAGCCGCGATAGTTGCCGCGCACTGGCTCGCGCTCTTTAGCCACGTACCCTTTCAGGTCTGCCAGAGTAATCAAACCATTGTGACGCTTTATGTCGGCAACCATCAGCCGCGCCGTAGTGCCTTCATAAAAATCGCGCGCGCCGTTTTGTTGTAACCGCGCTAACGTTGCGGCTAAATCAGGCTGACGAAATACGTCTCCTTCTTGATACAGCTTCCCATTGTTTAGAAAAATTTTTCGGCTGTCTTCGTAAAGTTCAAACTGGGGCTTCTCCTTCGTCAGCGCCCGCGCCAAAAGACGCGAAACCGGAAAACCTCTCAGCGCCAACTGGCGCGCAGGTTCTATCAGTTGCGCCCAACTCCATTTTCCTGATCCGAATTTCTTAAGCGCTAATTCCATGCCACGCACCGTGCCGGGAACACCGGCCGCGCGGTAGCCGAGCAATGATCCCCCTTCGCCTTTAATCAGGTCACCTTTCTGATCGAGATACAGGTCGCGCGTGGCTGCGGCCGGCGCCATTTCTCGGTAATCGATGGCGGTCGTCGTTCCATTTTGCAAACGAATCATCATAAAGCCGCCGCCGCCAAGGTTGCCGGCCGACGGATGTGTGACCGCCAACGTAAACGCGACGCCGATAGCGGCATCAATTGCATTTCCGCCGCGCTGCAAAATTTGCACGCCAACGCGCTCACCGAGTTGATTCGTCGATGCGACCATAGCGTGGCGCGCGCGCACCGGCTGGCGCGATGCAGCCAGCGTGGTGCGCTGCGTCCGCTGGAAAACGAGAGGAAAAGCTGAAAGTAAGAAGGCGAAGAGAACGACAAGCGCGAAGATGCGACGAATCGCGAGCTTTGATTTCATGTTCGTTTCCTTGCTCGGTTAACTACCCGATGAAGCAACCTCAGTTAGATTCATTTCAAGCCCAAGCGGGTCCGGCGAAAAAGTTCCAAGCGGATCAAGCTGCTGTTTGATTCTGCCCATGAGCTGGTACTCCGGTCTCTTGCTATTGATGTCAGGGACCGTACCGGTCACAGCAGTCTCCATAATGAGCGCACCACCCAACGCAGCTGCTTTTTTTCGGAGCCGATGAACAGGCGCATCCGCATGTTCATTTCCCTCCGCGATTACGCGTACGCGGCCGTCGCCAAGACCTGCGTGCCACATCGTTGCCGCGTCCGAAGTCTTTATCAAATCCAGGAGAAACGAGGCGGCCTCGGTTGTTCTTAATCCAACTCTCCACATGAAGTGTTCGGAAAAGCGACTTGGCGCGCGGGCCAAAGCGGCCCAGAACGCTTCGTCGTCTTCCACCAACCGAATCGAGTCGCTGTTACTCCTGCACAGTTCAAGCGCAATCGCGACCTGGGCTGCAACCGCGCTTTGAGAACCCGCGAACCTGACCATCAGAACGGCGCGGTCACCATTGGCGAACTCTGTGATTTGTAACCCGAACTGCGGAGAAATCAGTTCGACCGCAACCGGAAAGAGCTTCGCCTGCATTAATTCCAGACCTTTACGAAGCAAATCTTCAGCCGGGCCGGAGACTAAAACCGTTCGGGTTACAAAAGGTTGCGGCCGTAGCTTGAAGTTAACTTCCACGATTATCCCGAGTGTTCCGTGGCTCCCGGTGAAAAGTTTGCACAGGTCATAGCCGGCAACGTTCTTTACCACTCTCGACCCGGCCTTTACCAAACTGCCATCGGCCATCACGACTTTCATGCCGATAACGTGCCGTCGCGGTGGACCATAGCCCAACTGTTGCGCACCGCCGATTCCCGTGGCAACCACGCCGCCAATCGTCGCATTGCCATCATCGGGCGGATCGATCGGCAGCCATTGGCGGTTCAGGGAAAGATGGGCATTAAAGTTTTTCAGTGTTACGCCTGCTTCGGTAATCGCGACCAGGTCGGCAGGTTCGTGTTCGATAATGTGATTCAGTGTTCGGGTGCTGACAATGATGTTTGGCGGCCTTAACGCAGCGTCAATGCCGAGCCATGTCATCGCGCCGGCGGGCATGGTGGTCCAACCTTCGCTGCAAGCCAGCTTCATGACCTCGCACACTTCGGCGATTGATCCTGGTGTGACTACGAGCGTAGAGCCGGAGACTCTTTCCTCGCCGACGAGGCTCACTAACAGCCGTTGAGCGATTGCGGGATCGAAAAGCGCGGTCGGCGCTGCGATGTTCTTTCCCGTTGAGTTTGGCGAACGTTGCGGGCGGGACGCCCGCGGTCCCAGTGAATCGCTTGACGCTGGGATCTCAAGTTTCTCATCAGGACTTGCTACTGCCCTTGCTTCGCCACAACCGCGTAAGACTGGGATGACTTTGCCGGGATTCATTAACCCCGATGGATCAAACGCCGCGCGCACAAGCAACATCGTTTCCATGTCTTTCTCTGAGAAGATCAACGGTAACAACTCACGCTTGTCCAAACCAACCCCGTGTTCACCCGTAATGCTTCCCCCGGCGCGCACGCATGTCTCCATTAACTCACGGCCGGCGTCTTTTACGCGTTGCACTTCAGCCGGAAATCGCGAGTCAAAGCAGATCAGTGGATGCAGATTGCCGTCCCCCGCATGAAACACATTGGCGATGCGCAACTGGTACTTCGCAGCAATGCGATAAGCAGCATCGAGCACTTCAGGCAGCCGCGAACGAGGCACGACAGCGTCTTGAATCATCGAGTCTGGTGAGATGCGGCCGATAGCGCCAAATGCGCCTTTGCGTGCCGCCCAAAGTTTTTTCCGCTCATTTTCATCTCGCGCGCCGCGACAAGCGCGCGCACCGTGGTCCATGCATATCGTTGTTACTTGTTCTGCCTCTTCGTCTAATCCAGCCTCGAGTCCGTCGAGTTCGATCAGCAGCGCGGCGCCTGCGTCCGGCGGCAACCCGGCCGCAAACACGCTCGCCTCGACCGCGCGAATGATTTCGCGGTCCATCATCTCCAGCGCCGCGGGCATCAGACCGGCGGCGATAATTGCTGACACGGCATGGCTCGCATCGTTGACTTCCACAAATTCCGCCAACAGTGTTCTCACTGCCGGCGGAATTGGCGTCAGCCGCAACGTTGCTTCGGTGGCAATACCAAACGTTCCTTCCGAACCAATGAACAAACCCAACAAATCGTAACCAGCGACTTCCCTACCGCTGCCGCCAAGTTGAACCACTTCACCACCAGCCAGGACCACTTTCAGACCAAGCACATGATCGGTTGTTGTGCCGTATTTCAAACAGTGAATGCCGCCTGCGTTTTCCGCGATGTTTCCGCCGATGGTGCAAGTGGGTTGACTGGAAGGGTCGGGAACGTAATGCAAACCGAGGTGCGCGACCGCGCGTGAGACGTGCAGGTTAACGACGCCGGGTTGGACCACGGCGAGACGATTGATGGGATCGATTTCGAGAATCTGGCGCATGCGCGCCAACTCGATAATGACTCCCTGGTTCATAGCCAGCGCGCCGCCCGAGAGGCCGGTGCCAGCGCCGCGCGGTGTGAATGGGACCTGATGGCGCGCAAGTAGCGCCAGCACAGCTGACACTTGTGCAGTCGAATTTGGAAACACCACGGCGCGCGGCAGATGTTTATGCTGTGGCAGGCCGTCGCATTCGTAAACCAGCAACTCGTCGGGCTCCGCGCGCACCGCCTCGTCGCCTACAATCGCGCGCAATCCTGTGATGAGTGTGTCCAATTGGGCCAACCTTAATTGCTTACCGGGCGGTCCCATGATACATCACCGCCGTGTCTGATTAACTGGGCCACGACGTTTGC
>JBDUCC010000127.1:0-8788 GCA_040003675.1 bacterium
TGCCCCAGCGACAGTTACTGCCCCAGCGACAGTTACTGCCCCAGCGACAGTTACTGCCCCAGCGACAGTTACTACTGCCCCAGCGACAGTCACTGCCCCAACGACAGTTACCACAACAGTTCAGAAAGCTGGCGTGACAACGTCGCCGATTGGGGAAACAGTAGCCGCGACGACGACGGCAGCGAGTACCTCCACGGTACCGATGCTGAATATCCCAGCTTACAAAAAGGGAGATGACACAAAACTGAAAGTGGACTTCACCGGCGCCATGTCGGGTGCGCGCGCGAATATTTTCATTGAGCCGAACAAGAACGGTAAAAAAACGCAAGTCAAGATGGTCTTTCACGAGCTGAACGAAGCTCCCAAGGGACAGGCCTACATCCTCTGGGCAGTTTCACCTGACAACCAGTTTTTCAAACTGGGACAGATCGTAAATGTGAAGGATCGCAACGAGGCCGAGATTAAGGCCAATACAACGTTGGCTGATTTTGGTTTGCTCGTAACAATGGAAGACCTCGCGGCAGTGAAGACCGTGGTTATACCGGCAGGCCAGCGACTTGGCGTAATTCAATTAATCCCGTAACCAAGTCCAATTCTTAGTGGGAGTCAACCAGAGGCCGTCAGCAATGGCGGCCTTTTTTTGGAATTTTGTTGTTCCCATCCGGCCCTTAAGCTAATATGAAGCTTACGGGCAGGGCGTCCTTAACCCATCCCGTCGAGCCCCCCGGCCCTCGTCCGCAGTTAACGCTGAACTACCTGGTTCGGCTCCCTATCAACCGCAGTATTTAGGTTCAACAATTAAAGCTATGAAACGCATCTTCCCCCGGTTGCTGCTACTAGCTGTAAGTCTTTTCTCCTTCCAACACACACAGGCGCAGGCCAGTCTTCCTGATCTCGTCAAACGAGTTAAGCCCGCCGTGGTTGCGATTGCGACCTACGACGCAGATGGCGAACCCGCGATGACAGGCAGCGGATTCTTTGTGCGTCCCGGCGAGGTGGTTACCAACCTTCATGTAATTCGCGGCGCGAAGCGGTGTGAAGTGAAAACGCTTGACGGCAAAGGCAAAGTGTTTCCGGTCGCGGGTACGTTGGCAGTGGATGAAGAAGGCGACCTGGCGTTGCTCAGCGTCAACATGCCACAGGAACGGCCACGCTCCAGTGAGATTGCCGAAGCCTTGCCGGATGAAGGCGAATCAGTTTTTGTGATTGGCAACCCATTAAAACTCGAAGGCTCAGTCACTGACGGCATTGTGTCGGCTGTGCGCGAGGTTCCAAACGTTGGCAAGATAATTCAGATTACCGCTCCTATTTCCCACGGAAACAGCGGCAGCCCGGTCTTCAATCTCAAAGGCCAGGTGATCGGCGTAGTGACGGTGAAAGTTACGAACGGACAAAACATAAATCTCGCTATCGCTATCGCCCGTCTCGCCGAATTACATCCGGGCCAGGTGCGTTCCTTGTCTGCGATTCCCCTGCGCGACCGCAATGGGGACGTTGCCGAATCGTCCTATCGCACCGGATTGGAGTCGTTATGGCTAGGTAACTACGATAACGCGCTTGGGTATTTCGAAACGGCGGCAAACCGCAATCCGCGCCGGGCCGATGCGTGGGTACAGGTAGGCTATTGCAAAGTTAAGCAAGGGAAAAATGAGGACGCCATTCGCGCTTACCAGCATGCGCTCGATCTCAAACCTGAGTCAGCGGAAATCCATAACAAGTTGGGCGACGCCTATTACTATGCCGGCCGCATGTCAGAAGCGATTGCGTCCTACTCGCGCGCGACCAGTCTCCGCCCTGCTTTTGCTGACGCTCATTACAACCTTGCCGTCGCATACTTTGAAACTGGCCACGAGCGGCGCGCGCTCACTGAAGCGATGATACTGCGCCAGCTTGACGGAAAACTTTACGAAAGACTGATTACTGAGATACGCCTGGAGCGGTAAGCCGTGAACAGCAAACAGTAAACAGCCAAACAAGAAGCGAACGCCGGTTCGCGAAACGAAAACTAGAAGGCGCCGCGCGATCTATCGATCCCGTGGCGCCTCTTTATGTGTCCTTGCTGTTTGCTGTTTACTACTTCATCCCTTTTCCGTTTCGCCGATAAAGATCTTCGTGTCCACGCTCTTGGGATTTCCCAACACCACGAAGCGCATGTTGTGCATATACTTTTGAGCGACGCGCTGAACGTCGGCGGGCGTGACTGCATGCAGCCGCGAGATCAGATCAAATGAGTTTCGCCAGCCGCCGCCGATGAGATCATACTCGGCCAAATTCGAAGCCTGAGCAGCGTTGGTTTCCTGTCCCAGGTAATAGGTGGTCAGGTATTGCGAAATAACTCCATTGATATCGTCGTCATCTATCGGCTGTGATTGCAAGCGCCGGACTTCGTCGAGCATGACACGAACCGCCTGATTCGCATCGACGGCCGTTACATAGATTCCGCCAATATTTGCCGCCTGACTGCCGAGAAATGCGTTTGGCGCATAAGAAAGATTTCGTTTAACCCGCACTTCCTGAAACACGCGATCGCGCAGAATTGCAGAACCAACCATCATCGGATAAATGTCCATCGATGTCAGCGGCGGCGCGCTGAAAATTCCCTGCACATAGTTAGTCGGCAAAGTGCGATCGGTTATCTCGACCGTTGATGCGGGAAATGAAAGTAACGGCGGGGCCTGATCGCGATAGGTACCGCGAGGCAGTTTGCCCAGCGTCGCAGCAATGCGCTGTTTGAGTTGGGCCGCATCCAGATCGCCTACAATTACCAGCAGCAGTCGCGATGTTTCCATTGTTTGCCGGTGATAACGGCGCAAATCATCCAGCGTCAAACTGGAAACCGATTCAACCGTTCCCTGTGGCCGGTTCAGATAAGGATGGCCCGCGTAAGCAACGCGCTCCTGCAACCTTTGCAGGTATGTATCCGGATCGTCGGAATCGTCACGTAATGCAGAAAGCGCGCGTTCCTTCTCCAAGTCGAAATCTTCCTTTGTAAAAGCCGGGCGAAGTACGACGTCGGTAAAAATATCCCACGAGCGATCGAAGTTTACGCGTGTCGAAGTCAACGATAGCACCGAGTAATCGTAATTCTCGCTCGAGCCTATCAGCGTACCCATGCGCGCCAACTCGGTGCGCATGCGCTCACGCGGGAAAGAAGCACTGGCGTCGGTGGCCACATCGAGCATTAATGCTTCGACCCCGGCATCCTTGCCCGTGATATTTCGCGAACCGCCGCGGATGAAAAGGCCAGTGGCAACTGTCAAGCTGCCTTCACGCCGCTTCACCAAAACCTTCAACCCGTTCACATCAAACTCGGTAACCAGCGCCGCCTGCTTGGCGACAATGTTTTGCGCTGATTGAAGCGCGGCTGCGTTGGCGGGCTCGCTCGGTTTTTGGGCTGCCGCCGACTGCATAAGCACCGGCACAAGGAACAGCGAAACCAGTAGCACAAAACTTCGCGGTAGTTCGGCGAAAGGTTTTGCGAATGCCCCGCGCAGCGTTTGCGACATTGGACGAGAACGGGACTGCTTGTTAGTGCGAAAAATGTTTTTTCTCATTGACCTGTTAATTCTGCCGGTTCAATTTTTGTCTTCTGCTGGGCGTCAGCTGACAGTAACACGAGTCCGACGTGCGGCTTACCCTGAATATAGGTAGTCACGTAACGGCTAATGTCCGCGCGCGAAGTGGCGCGCAAGCGTGCCAAATAACCGCGAAAATATTCCAGCCCCGTCGAAGCCCACCAAAAGCTTAGGGTGTGCGAATACTCGCTCAGCTTCTCACGCGAATAAAGATCGTCGGCTTCCAGCAGGGCTTTGGCGCTTTCAAGTTGATCGTCGGTGAAGTAGTCCTTGTCGTTGAAGTGAGACACTTCGTTGTAAATCGCCTTGATTGCCGCGTGGGCTTTTTCGGGCGATGTCTGCGCGAAGATCTGAATGGGGCCGACGTTGCGCTGAGTGTAGTAACCGATGCTGACACCGTTGACCAGGCCGGTATCAACCAGCGCGCGTTGAAAGCGCGAGTTGGGCTGCGTCAGGATAAAAGAAAAAACATCAGCGGCATACGTCGAGGGGTTGTCTTTACCGATCGATGGGCCATGCCAGCCAATGTTTATGATTACGTTCTGCACTGGCTGCGTGATGACTACGCCCTCGCTCTTTATCAGGGCGGGATGTTCAACCAGTGGAAACTCTACGAACGGATCTTTCTCACGCCGCGGCCAATCGCCATAAAGATCCTCTGCCATCTTGAAAATCTCTTGAGGATTCACATCCCCGGTTACTACCAATGCCGAATTGTTTGGCACGTAGTAACGCGACTGTATGAGACGCATCATATCGGTAGTGGCCGTTGAAACTGTTTTCCGGCTGCCGAGCGGGTTTTTGCGGCTGGTGTACTTCGAGTACATGCGGTTTGTCATCTCTTGATTGAGATAATAGAAGGGGTTCGATTCATTGCGATCGATCTCGCCAATTACTACTTCGCGTTCGCGCTCAAACTCGCCTTTCTCAAACAATGGATAGCGCACGGAGTCTCTCATAAACTGCATTGCGGTACGCAGATTTGGCGTGGTCGTGGTGAAATAATAGTCAACCACTTCTTCGCGCGTGGTGCCATTGTAGGCGATTCCTAGTTGGCCGATTGTGCGCAGGTAATCCTCCGCATTCGCCACCGCGCGGTTCGCTTTAAAAAACATGTGCTCATAGAGATGCGACAGTCCGTTGAGTTCGGGTGGCTCTGTATACGAACCGTTCTTTACCGCTAATTCCAACGTCACCAGCGGCACCGAATGATCTTCGAGCACAATGATCTCCAGGCCGTTTGCAAGGATGTGGTTGACGAGTTGGGCTTGCTGCTGGCGCGCAGGTGCTGCCGCCGTTCCCTGCCCGGCAGTGGCTTGACGTTGCGGAATTTGCCGCGCGGCGAAGGCTGCCGGATTCAATAAGAAGGAAGAAAGCAGAAGGAAAAGCAATAGACTACGTTTCACAGAAATCTCCCACAAAAGGTTTCGTCGCATTATCTTCAAAGGTTTTGCAAATCAACCGAGCCCGTTCGATGTCCGCTGGCGGGATTTAGATGTCAGGCCCCTCTCAACCTTGTTAACCTTGATAAGATTCGTCCTGTTCAATCCGGGAAAGCACCCAATCAAACTCTCCTGAGGTTATCTTTCCGCCGCAGAATTCACAAATGCCGGCGGCGTTTACCTTCAAAGGCGCGCCACAGTTTGGACAGTTTAAATCAGAGCGCGCGGCCTCCGGCTTAGCGTCACGATTTCGGATAAAAGTCCAATATTCGGACCAGCGCCGCAGTTGAGTTTTTGACCCGCCCACAACTCGCCCGCCTTCGTTCACCGTGTAGTCGTAACCTTGCGCGCCAATCCGTACCGTAATGGAGTTGTAAAACTTATCTTCCTTTATCTTCACCGGCTGCATCGCTGTGATCGTGCACTGGTCAAGCAGGTTGCGCAGCTGCTGGCGCCGGTAGGCATCAATCCAGTATTGATGCATTTGGAAAAGGTTATCAGTTTCATGGGGCCGCGCCCTGTCCCAATCAAGCGTGGACCACGCCGCTTGTAGCTCGTCGAAGATCAACCGCGCGCGGGCCTGGAATGCGCCCCAGGAAAAGTTTGGGTTGTTTTTCTCAAACGCGACGCGGACATTTTCAAAGCCCGCTTGAACCACGCTGGGAAAGTCAGTGCCTACTTCGGGAACATTGGACGTCAGCAACGGGCCTTTAGCTTCCCGGTTAAGCAATGCAATGTCGCGGACGTACCACTGGAATTCGCCACTCTCGATTTTTGTGCCACAGAAAGCGCAGGCCCCGGCACTGTTTTTCTGAAGAGCACCGCCACAGCGCGGACAATGAAGTGCGGTTGCCTGCGCCGGCGGAGGCGATAACACGTCGCGCTTGCGCTCGAGTTCCCAACGCTCGCGAACGTAATAGCTGATCTCCGTTTCCTTCTGATTGGCGTTTAGCACCTCAGTGTAGTTCGCTTCAAACATCAGACTGATTCTAACCAGTGGCGTTTCCAAGCCGCTTACGTTTTCGACGTTAAGCGCGCCGACAATTATTCCTTTAACTTCTTTAAGGCCGGGTGGGTTTCGCTGCAGCAGGTTTGCGCGCGCAACGTC
The DNA here is from genome assembly GCA_040003675.1 of bacterium. GTDB lineage: Bacteria > Acidobacteriota > Blastocatellia > Pyrinomonadales > Pyrinomonadaceae > PSRF01. Next base: position 6,126 of record JBDUCC010000127.1, read on the forward strand.
GCTGAGGTATGGCGAAAACTGATCCAACGCCGCCGCGCCACGGCCGCGTGCGTCATGCGCTTTTCCATAAAGCGTGTACGCAAAGTCAGTAAAAACTATTTCCGAGAAGTTCGGATCGAATTTCCGTAGCTGGTCAAACTGGCGAGGAATATTCTCCGAACTACTCTGCTGGGTATTCAATCCCAGGGGGGTAGTTGGTTCAACGCGCCTGGCGCGCCGTACAAAATAATAAGCAAAGCCACCCGCGACGAGGAGATCGAGGGGGATGCCAATCACCGGATACTCAATCGTGAGATATATGAGCACCCGAAATAACTGGAGAATCACCCAAATAATTGCTCCCGCACCGCCACCATCGCCACCGTTGCCGCCGCCGCCGCCGCCGCCATACGAACCGCCACCGCCAACTCGCGCCAGCGCGTCCACCGCAACCGCAAGTGCGAAAAGCATTGCGCCGGCGATCATAGTGGCGCGGCACAACAGCCGCATCGATGCATTGGCATGGTTGTCAGGTCGCATCACAATTCGAAGCGGGGCGCGTCAGGCAGTTCGTTTGGATTTTCGGCGCTGGCCGGGAGATGTTGCGTCAGCAGCATGCCGAGTTTTTCCAGGCCCGCTGCTAAAGTCGCCGGATCCGGTTGTTTTCCCGCCTGGTGTAATTCAAAAAGTGTCTGATTCCATTCGAGCGCCGGCACAGCCTTTAGGATTCCGCGGTCTGCGATCAATTCCAGCCGTCGTTCGAGCAGCGAAATGTAAACAAGCACGCCCATCTCGGCTTTGGTGTTCGCGATGCCTGCTTCATAAAACATCGCTGCCGCCGCTTCACGGACCGCTTTGTGACGCACACTCTTGCGCGTAAGCCGGCGACGAATCGCGTTGCTGTGAGAAGCAGCGTACGTTCCCACCGCGAAAAGCAAGGCTATATCGATGGGTACCCAGTACTGATGAAAATTAAAAGGTGAGAAAAGCAGAAAGTTGAGACCGGCAAAAGCGAGCAGTGCACCAAACAGATAATTCGCGGCCGCGTAGGAGCGAGAACGAGCGCGAACAATCAGCACCAGCTCGGCATCAGTGCCCTTCTCGATTTCTCGTATGCAGTTGGTGAGACTTTTGCGGGCAGCGGTATCGAAGGCACGGCTCATGTTATTACGTGACGTTGGGGATCCAGAAAGTTTGGCCGTCAACCACGACGCTCTTCAGTCCATTCTTTGGCAAGTTTTTTTCCTTCAGACCGAGAAAAGTGAAGTGTGGTAAGTCGCTCAGCACCGTTTGAAACCAACCATGCTCGGCGAGAATCTGGCGCACGCGCGGATTATCAAATTCATTAACGTCAAACGCGAGCATCGCAATGTGTTGCGAAGTGCCGGGCGCGGCTATTGAGTAAAGAATCGATTTGGAAAGGTCCTTGCTGAAATAAATCCCGCTGCGCTCCAGCTCTAATACTTCCGCCACTTGCTGATGAAGCGGCAAAGCTTTCAAGCGCGCGATTTGTGCTTCGGTGAGCCGTCCCTGCTGTAACCAGTAGTCGAGCGCCGGCATAAAGCGCGTGTTCCACAATTGATAACTGTCTTCGTAACTGCGCCGTGCCGCTTCGGCGCCATCGCGCGGCGTAATATTCAAACCTTCCTTCAGCGCTTTTTCACGAGCTTTCAGCAATTGCTTCATAGCTTCCGGCTGCAGCTCGATATCCGCGCCCTCGATGTCTTCCGTGACGAAGTCCGCGTCCTCCTGAAACTTTGTAACTTCTGCTTCGCTGGTAAAAATGCATACCGGCGGCGGCGTCACTTTTTTCGTCGCCAAAAACATCGCGCCGTAATCTTCGAGTATGCGACGAGCAACTGAATCGGATGGCGGGCAAATGCGCTCGACGGTGGTCTTTCGCTTTTTCAGCGCCTTGCCCAGGATTTCATAAAACGATGCAGGCACTTCGTCGGATGACTGTTCGGACATTCTTGTCGTTGCTGGAGAACTGCTTGATGGCATTCGGTATTGATTGTTTTGCGATAGGGTTGGCGCAGTGTCAAGCAGAACACAGGTCACTAACGCCAAAAGCTTTCCGCGGCGAGAAACCCCAGGCGAGCAGCGTCTCTTGGTCTGGCATTCCCAGAGCAATCGCGAGAAGTTCTGGTACAACAGCACTTCCCCACACTCAAAAATTCGACCCGCGGTCGTGGCAGCGATGATAGAGGCGGGGCGGCGCGCTGGTCAACAAGGCCCGTTTCGGTTATTTCATCCAGTATACTTTTCACAAAAATGAAGACAGACGTATTGGCAGAGGAGATTCTCGCTGTTTATCAGAAGCACGGTTGGCAATTGCGCCGGATCTTGCTGCGTCCGGAATCTCGAGCCGGCTGCGAAAGTGAGCGCTTGCCGTTGGGCGGCGTTGAAACCGAAGAAGCGACAATCGATGCGCTCTGGTTTTCGCGCCCGTCGCATCAGGGACGCGAGGCGTGGGAGCTGAGGCTAATTGCAGAAAACCCTTATGCGCTCTTTGAAACCTTTGAAGCCGATGAGTTGGAAGAAGAACGCGAAGAGGTGCGTCGCGAAATGGAAGCACGGATGCGTGAATACTCGGACAAGAAAGTGATGAGTGATGAGTGATGAGTAAAGCGTAAACAGTCGCGGCTTAGGTTTTTACTCAGTACTCATCACTCATCACTCAT
>JBDUCC010000128.1:0-8743 GCA_040003675.1 bacterium
GCGGCTGGTCAGCCGCGCAACTTCCGACTGGCTGAGATCGTTGCGCAGCAGCAGATCGAGAAAATCGTAGTAGTCGGCCGTAGCGCTGAGCGGCAGTTCGCGGACGTAACTTGTTTCGCTTTGAGCTTCGGAACGAAAGCCTGCAAGTAGATCGAAAACGTTGTCAGTAGTTAAGCGGCTGGCTTCACGCGACAGACGGATAGGCAGGCGCAATTCAAAAAAGCGCAGGCCCTGCGCGGTAGTTACCCGGCGCAATTCCTTCGTCGCCTCGCCATCAAAAGGCGACTCGGCGTCAACGAGTATGCGCATCAGGCGCGGCTGATCGGTGCTGTCGAGGGTATCGAGGACGAGCTGCACGCGATCGGCGAGAAATTTTTCAAACTGCGCTTCGATGGCGTAAGTGATGCGGCCGAGACACCCAACCGATTCACCTTCACCAGCTACCTCCTCGGGCAGGCACGCCGGACAGGACGGGCAAATAGCGGTTTCAGCCTGCATCAACTCGATTTCGTCACGCGCGTTTTCCACCCACTCGAGTTTTTCCGGCGAAGGGGAACTGCTATCGCCGGTTGTGAGTCGAGCATGCAGGTTGCCGAGACGTCCCCACTCGCGCAGGTGCTTCTCCGAATAGCGCGCGCGCAGTGTGCATGGGTATTGAACTGCGAATTCGAGTGACAAACCGTTCTCCACAGTGGCACGGACTTTGGTCGTGCCAGCTTGGCAATCACATACTAAAGTCTGTGCCACTAGCGCCGGCTAGGTACTTTTCTTGAGGCCCATTACGAGCTTCTTGTAGCCGGCTTCATTCCGCAGTGGATCAAATTCCGGGTTCTGTTCGATCTTCGCTGGGTCGGTAAAGCCATTCTCGATTGCGCGACCCAGCGCATTGATTGCCTTTCCCTTGTTTCCCGCGCGCGCATAGGTAATCGCCAACTCGTAAAACAAGTATGGGTTTTTCGGTTTAAGCAGCCCGGCGATTTCGAGTTTCTCAGCAGCGCCGGAATGATTCTTTGACATGGCGAGTCGATCGGCTGATTCATAGAGCTGAGCAAAGGCTGCATGCAACACGCGACGCGCCACTCGCTGTTGGCTGGTGTCCTTCGCGTCGTCAGCCTTTCGCGTCAAGTCCAGGAACACCGATTTTAGTTCGGCCAGAGTTTCCGGATAACTTGCACCGGGCTGAAGCTTGGCAAGCAAAGTCTGCACCTTAAACTCCAGACCCCTTTGTCGTTCTTCTTCACCACGTTCGCTCTTAATAGCTGCTTTGATTTCCTTAGTTGTCCCCAGCCGCGCCGTATTCGCCTCAAATTCCGTTGTATTTTTTAAGTCTTTGAAGTCGGCGGCCAGCGCCTGGTACTCGAGATAAGCCTCGTAATTCTTTCCGTGCGTTTCGTAACCACGGGCTTTAGTGGTTCGCCCTGTGAGGAGTTGATCGATCAGCGCATCATCTTTGACGCGCGTTCCCTTTCTCATTGCCTGAATTTCCATCCACAGGATCGCTTGCGCACAAAGATCTGCGGGTGGCCAATCGTGGCCCCCTGCGAAAATCTCCAGATGATTGCGCACGCCAATCTCATTGAGCTTTCGCTTCAATTGCTGCGCTTCGGAAAAATTAAAGTCCTCTGTTCCGGCTGTCGCGAAAACTGCGAACGCCAGTCCGGGCGCCGGCGCCGCACTGGCGGGAAATCCTGCGCTGCACGCAATCACCCCGGCCACCTGTCCGGAATATCCGAGTGCCACTGCCAGGGCGACGCGTGCGCCGCCCGAAAAACCTGCCGTATGAACACGCTGATCGTCAATTTTGAATCGAGCGTGCGTGTCTGCCCAGAGCGTTTGGACAATGCCGGCCACCTGGATGCCGTTTTGTGAGTTATTGGAGCCAACAACGATGTAACCAAACTTTTCGGCTGCGTCTTTGAATAAGGTGACCGGCAGCTTGCCCCGCGCGGCCGGGTCGAAAGCGTAGAGGATGGGCCACTTCTTATCGGCGCTGTAGCCCGACGGAAGATACAGCGCGTAACTCTGTTGTGGGTCGGCTTTGCAGGCGACGCTCGCAACAACTTCGCCCCTGGGCCATTCATCGCGCTGACTCGCAAAACTGCGCGACCACGCGGTGAGCACGAGTAACACAAGCAGGGTAACAATGTGGTAATTAAATTTGGATCTTTTTCCGAACATATGAAGCAGCAACTACAAATTTGAAGATAATGCCGGCGTTTTTACTTTCGCCGGCTCAGGCGTGAAATCTTCACCAGGATTGATGAATTGATTTCGCTCAAAGTTGTATTGCTTGTCGTATAACTGCTTGTACCGGCCACCCGCCAACAGCAATTGGTCATGTGTGCCGCGCTCGACAATCTCACCGCCTTCCAGCACCAGAATTTGATCCGCGCTACGGATAGTCGACAACCGGTGAGCGATCACGAACGTGGTGCGGCCGCGACGAAGTGACTGCAAACCATCCTGAATCAGTGCTTCGCTCTCGCTGTCCAAACTCGAGGTCGCTTCGTCCAGGATCAGAATCCGCGGCTCGGCTAGTATTGCGCGCGCAATCGCGACGCGCTGCCTTTGTCCGCCTGACAACTTCACGCCACGCTCACCGACAATAGTGTCGTACCCATCGGCGAAGCCATTGATGAACTCTTCGCAGTGGGCCACGCGACTCGCGGCGATGATCTCTTCTCGTGTCGCGTGCGGATTCGAGAAGCCGATGTTCTCTGCAATCGTGCCGTCGAAAAGAAAGTTGTCCTGCAAGACCACGCCGAGTTGGCTGCGATAATCCTTGAGACGAATCGAACCAAGATCGCGTCCGTCGACTAATACGAGGCCGGATAGCGGACGATTAAAGGCCATTACCAAACTGATCAAAGTTGACTTGCCGGACCCACTCGAACCTACCAACGCAGTTGTCGAACCCGCTGCCGCCCTGAAGGCAACATGTTTTAGAACCGGCGTGTTTTCGTTGTATTCAAAGCTCACGTCCTGAAAAACAAGCTCGCCAACAATCGCCGGGCAGGTCTGGCGCTCTAAATCATTTTCGTCTTCAGTCGCCATCTGCTTGAGGTCGCGGATGCGATCCAGACCGGCAAAGGCTTCCGTAATCTGCGTGCCGATGTTTGCGATTTCTACTAACGGCATGGCCACCAGCCCGGTGAAGATCATGTACATGAAGAAATCGCCGAGCGTCATCTGCCCGTTCAGGATGTCGCGCCCGCCAACCAGGATCAGAATGACGCCGATGGCGCCGACAATTATGGTCGAAAACGCAGTGACGCCTGAGACTGCGGTCATCGAGCGGGCCACGTTGCGAAACAGGCGGTGCGCACCGCGGGCGAAAACAAGCTCCTCACGTTTCTCGGCCGCGTAAGCTTTGACGATCCGAATGCCGCCCAACGACTCTGTCAGGCGGCCGGTGACTTCCGCGTTGATCTGACCTCGCTCGCGAAACAGCGGACGCAGTTTTTTAAAGGCCAGCGCCATGCAAACCCCAAATGCGCCAAGGGCCAACAGCGTGACTGAAGTCAGTTTCCAGTTCAGATAAAAAAGCACGCCAAGCGCGAGCGCCGCTGTTACCAGACTGCCTACGAGTTGGACCAGACCGGTGCCAACGAGGTTACGAATGCCCTCTGCGTCGGTCATGATGCGCGAGATGAGTATGCCGGTTTGCGTGGAGTCGAAAAATCTCACCGGCAGACGCGCGACGTGTTCCTGTACGCTCTTGCGCATCTCGGTAATGGCGCGTTGCGCGGCCACGCCGAGCACTTGTGACAACGCAAAGGAGCTAAACGCCTGAACCAGGGTGGCCGCGCCGGCAATCAGCGCCAACGGCAGCAGCAATCCGCTCTGACGCTGCAGGATGACGTTGTCGATCAGGTATTTCGAACTTGCCGGCAATACGAGGCCCACCAGTCGATTGACGATCATCAATAACATTCCCAGCGCGAGCCGGAAACGATGTGCCCAAATTAACTCGCGCGCATCCCGCCAGGCGGTGGCCGGTGTGAGCTTCTTCTTTTCTGGTTTATCGATGACTGTGCTCATTCAGTTAGAAGTAAATATGAAGGCGGAATGTCTCCCAGGTTGGGAAGGGCGTCTTGCCCCCGCTCAGGATTGAATGCCATTCAACGAGCGGGGTAAACCGCCCTTCCCGACCAGGAGCTGAAGTAACTTAGCCATTTTCAATCCGTACTCCAATGCTACTTTGATTTCTGATTTTGCAGCTCCCATAACTGTAGGTGCTTCAGAAACGCGTGATGGGCCGCAAAAATAGCGATGCTGAATCCGGCGAACCCATCTCGAAAGCCTGCTTTAAAAATAAAATTCCGGACGAAAGTGGCTGGACCAACCGTTGCAATTTTTAACGATGAAGTCCGGCGTCCCTGCTCAAACATTTTGCGCGCGCCCAACGGCGCATAACGCTCGCCAATCATGCGGTGATGCTCGGCAGCATCACGAACTGTGTAGTGAAGTAGATCGCCCGTTAACGTTTCGACGCGAGCACCCGGTTTCATCTTAACGGACTCATGAATGTGCGCGCCTTCCCATTGTCCCAGCGACTTCCTGTAAAGGCGCAACTGGCGATCGGGATACCAACCGCCGCCGCGTATCCAGCGGCCCATATAAAATGCCCGCCGCGGAATCAAATAGCCGTCGGCCAGTTCGCGATCCGGTTTGGACATGAGACTTGTAATTAACGCACGCAACTCCTCGGAAACGCGCTCATCGGCATCAAGGCTGAAGATCCAATCGTGTGTGGCCTGGTCAGCGGCGAATTGTTTTTGGGCTGCGAATCCTGGCCATGGCTTTTCCAAAACGCGCGCGCCGTACTCGGCAGCAATCTCTTTCGTGCGATCGGTTGATCCGGAGTCGACCACCACGATTTCGTCAGCCCAGGATACAGACTCGCAAGCCGCACGAATGTGGTCCTCTTCGTTGAGCGTGATGATGCAGGCTGAAATTTTGTGCTTTTCCATGCGAGACCGCACGAGCATAGAAGGCCGGGGTTAGGGCGTCAACCGCGGGTTTTCATGTCACAACGGTGACCTATTAGACACACCTCGGAGCGCCCGCTTACAATTGGCTTTCTTTCCCGGGAAGTCTTCATGAAAGGCGCCGCCTAGTTTTCCCGCACCATGCGAGTATTAATCGTCAGACTTTCATCGATGGGCGACCTCGTCCAAACTTTGCCGGCGCTTTCCGACGCCGCGCGGGCCTTTCCCGGAATCAGCTTCGATTGGATCGTTGACGAGTCGTTTGCGCAAGTCCCAGGCTGGCACCACAACGTAGAGACAGTAATTCCGGGCGCCTTCCGCAGATGGAGAAAGAACTGGCGTAAAGCATTCAAAAGTGGCGAGCCGCAAAGTTTTCTAAAGCAGGTACGCGCGCAAAAGTATGACTACATAGTTGACGTACAGTGCGAATTGAAAAGCGCACTGGCAGCGCGACTGGCACGGGGGCCTCGCTACGGTTACGACCGTCTTGCGGTTCATGAATGGGGTGCGCAGTTCGCTTATCAACAAAAATTGTTCGTGCCGAAAGATCAGCATTCGATGCAAAGAATGCGGCAGTTGTTAGCGGGCGCGTTAGGCTATGAGTATGAAGAGACGCTAATAGACTATGGCATCGATCGTGCGCGCCTGGGACCGGTACTAATCGAACTGCCGAAACGTTTCGTAGTTTTCATTCATAGCACGAGCTGGACTTCGAAGGTTTGGCCCGAATTCTACTGGCAGGAATTGCTTCCCAAAGTGACGAGCGCCGGCTATTCGGTCGTGCTGCCGTGGGGAGATGAAGCAGAACGCCAACGCGCCGTTCGCATTGCCGCGGGTGATGACAAGGCGATCGTGCTGCCGCCGCTTTCCATTTCGGAAAAGGCTGCCATCATCGCTCGTGCGGCGGCGACGGTGGGGCTGGACACCGGGCTAAGTCACATCGCAGCTGCGCTCGACATTCCTTCGATAACAATCTATGGCGCGACCGATCCGCTCTTAGTCGGGGCGACCGGCAAGCATCAGTTACACTTTGGTTCAACTTTCGAGTGTGTCAATTGCCATGAAGTCGAGTGCAAATACACCGGCCCGGCAGAATTCAAGCCGGCCTGTCTGGTTGAGATAAGGCCTGAGCACGTATGGCAAAAACTTCGGCTATTTTGTCCCAGGGTCAGTAGTGAAGTTGTCAGCCTGGGAGCGGACTAACCTCTATTAGACAAGCATAACCGTGGCGCCAGTCGCCCGCTGCTGATGGTTCCCATCTTTGTGATAAGCTTTGCCCTCCAAACGCGCGTCCTTCCCGAGCCTAGCGAAACCGCAATGCGAAAGGTCAGCCATGGCAATCAGTAAAGATTTATTGGACATACTTGCCTGCCCCGCGTGCAAAGCAAAAGTTGAATTGAAAGCTGATGGCAGCGGTCTGAAATGCGTCGAGTGCCATCGCGTCTATCCCATTCGCGACGACATTCCCGTGATGTTGATCGACGAAGCCAAGATCGAAGACGGACAGCCGAACGAAGTTGAATAGTCGCTTTGAATAGTTTACGCGAGATAGTTGAACGGTCGCCGCAAATGCGCAACCTGGCCATGCACAGCTTGCGCGGCGAAGACACTCCGCAACCACTAGCGGCCGCACAATGGGATTGGAAAGAGGTACAACGCGTCCTGGTTGTAAGGTTGCGTTCGATTGGCGATACGGTCCTGTCAACTCCCTCGCTGTCAGCGTTGAAACGATTCCTGCCTCATGCCCGCATCGATATTTTATTGGAAGACTGGGTGGCGCCAGTCCTCGAAGGATCGCCACACCTGGATAATGTGATCACGATGGAGCGCGGCAACTTGGCTTCAAGGGCGCGAGTCGCGCGGCAATTGCGCGCCAGCCACTATGACGTTGTTTACAATCTGCACGGCAGCACGACAGCGACGTTTCTAACTCGAGCGACCGGAGCAACTCACCGAGTCGGCTACGAAGCCTATCAATACTCCTGGCTGCACAATCATCGGTCGCCATCTTCTTCATTTCTTTGGGGACGAAACAAAACTCATTCAGTTGAACAGCAATTGGCGTTACTGGGATGGACCGGCGTTCCCGTCAGTGATCGCCCGCCCACACAATTGGCCGTGACCGAAGCGGCGGACAAAACAATCGCCGACCGACTACGCGCGCAGGGAATAGAAGGCGCTCCTTTCGTCGTCATTCATCCGGCCGCGGCGTTTGCTACCAAGCAGTGGGCAGCGACTAACTTCGCTCGCGTGGCCGATGCGCTTGCCTCCGGGGGCTTGGCTATCGTGGCGATTAGTGGGACGAATCAGCTTCCGATTGTTGAAGAGCTGGGAAGAAGTTCGACTGCTGAGATTCTGCCGTTAACGAACCTGAGTTTACCGGAAGTGACGGCGCTGTTGGCGCGCGCGCGTTTGTTTGTCGGCAATGACAGCGGCGTCGCGCACATGGCCGCCGCAGTGGGAACGCCTGCAGTTGTTGTTTTCGGCTCGTCAAACATCGCGCATTGGCAGCCATGGGCGCGGGCTGCGTCCGAATTCGTTTTGGAAGAGATGGATTGTCAGCCGTGTCATGGTTACTTCTGCGAAAAGTTTGAGCAGCCGGAATGCATCAAGCGCGTGCCGGTCGATAGAGTATTGGCCGCAACGGAACGTGTGTTGAGAGAGAGTACTTGAGAGGCTTTGCCGCACGTTTGAGACAGTTCAACTCATGCCCCAACTAACCAAACAACGCGCCGGCGAGATCATTCAGGCGATGAGCGATCGCAAGCTGGTCGTGCTTGGCGATGTAATGCTCGATGAATTTGTTTGGGGCGACGTAACGCGCATCTCGCCCGAAGCGCCGGTACCGGTGGTTGATATTCGACGTGAGTCAGTGCATCTCGGTGGCGCGGGGAATGTGCTCGCCAATATCGTTGCCCTGGGTGCGGCCGGTTGCGTGGTTGGCGTGATCGGCAATGATTCCGCGGGCGAACGAATCAAGACAACTCTTCGGGATGTTAGTCCGCAAGGAGATGAATATCTGGTTGTAGATGATAAGCGTCCGTCGACAACCAAGACGCGCATTATCGCGCACAGTCAACTGGTCGTACGAGCTGATCGGGAACATCGGCAGCCTATCAACGGTCAGGTTGAGTCAAAGATCATAGAGAGTTTGAAACACGCTCTTCAGAATGCAGATGCCTTTGTAGTCTCTGATTATGATAAGGGGGTGGTAACACGGCATATTCTCGAAGAGATTCTGAAACTCGCTTATGAAAAAGTTCCGGTGCTTGTCGATCCGAAGATTAGAAACTTTCCCTTTTACCGCCCGGCATCCTTGATTACACCTAATCACTTCGAAGCGTTGCGCATGAGTAACCTGGAAGAGGATTCTGATGAAGGGCTGCACCAGGCGGCGCGTTTGATCCAGGAAAGACTCGATTGCGACGCGGTGCTGATCACGCGTGGCGAGCGCGGCATAATGTTGCTGGAACGCGATAACGGGCCGATTTTTGTTGAAACTGCCGCGCGCGAAGTTTATGACGTTACTGGCGCCGGCGATACTGTGATCGCTACGCTGGCAGCGTCACTGGCAGCGGGCGCATCCACGTTAGAAGCGGCAAACCTGGCGAATCACGCGGCCGGAATTGTGGTCGGCAAAGTCGGCACGGCGACGGCGAGCGCTGAGGAGTTGCTCGCCACGTTTGAGTAGTAGCGTAAAGCAAACTGTTTAGTTCGCTTATTGTTTCGGCAAAATATCCTTAGGGAAGTAA
>JBDUCC010000009.1:0-28197 GCA_040003675.1 bacterium
CTGACCTCTGACCTCTGACTTCTGATCTCTGACCCCTGACCTCTGCCTTCCCCGGGTTTCACCGTCTCGCGATTTAGGTTATAGTTTCCGGCAAAGCTAGTCTGAAACTCCCCATAATCCTGGCGAAACCTGAATGCGGTCACCCCTAAGATTCGCGGCGTTGTCTTCGGTATTCGTTGGCCTGTTAGTAACTGGCTCGTCGTTACCACGCAGCTTTGCGTTGCCAACTCAGGCGCAGGATCAGGCAAAGCAACAACGGCCGCGCCGCGTCACTAACGCCGACGAACAACCTTCGAAAGCAACTGAGAAAACACAAACCGAAGACGTCGATGAGGGCGATGTTGTGCGCGTCGATACGCAACTCGTGACGGTGCCGGCAGTAGTGACAACTACTGGGGGCCGTCCGGTGGCAGGTTTGCGCGAAGATAATTTTCTCGTCTACGAAAACGGCCAGCCACAGAAAATCGCCAGCTTCGCCACCACCGAGGTCCCTTTTGAGATTGCTTTGTTGCTGGACACTTCCGGTTCCACGCGCGCCGACGTTGCCCTCATCCGCCAGGCTGCGAATGCTTTTGTCGCGGCGCTTCGTCCCGGCGACCGGGTGGCGATAGTCAGCTTTAACACCGCGCGGCAGGGACGTTCGGTAGCCGCAAAAGTTGATGTGGTCACGAAACTTACCGATGACCGCAAGACCCTCGGCAAAGCGATTGCAGATTTGGGAACGAGCAACGGTACCCCGTTTTACGACGCACTCGGGAAAATTGCGGCAGATGTTTTTCGCGACCAGCCAACTGAGGAGATGCGTGGCCGCCGGGCAGTAGTGGCGCTGACAGACGGCGTCGATTCAACCAGCGATTCGGATTTCGCGTCAGTGCGCCCGGCGCTGCTGCGTGCGGGTCTTGCTTCCTACTTCATACAAGTCAACACCGAAGATTTTGTCGAGGACCGTTTACTCAAAGACTGCGAGGACGACGGCCGTCTCTCGCTTTCAGCCAAACAACTGCAACGCTATCGCCTCATCTTCTACCCGCGCGCAAAGGCCGAAGACTTTATGAATTTTTGCGCGATGGGACCGTTCGAGCGAATGTCGATCAGCCGCGATCTTTACAATTTGGCGCGCAAGGAAATGAACGAGTTGGCCAAAGACAGTGGCGGCAGAAACTTCATCGCCAACAGTCTTCAGGATGCACGCGCCGCGTTCGCCCGCGTAGCCACCGAAATTGGAACGCAATATAGTCTTGGTTACTATCCCACCAACAAAAATCGCGATGGAAAGTTTCGCGCGATCCGCGTGGAGCTGCGTGGTCTTCAGGACAAAGCGCAGGTCCGCGCGCGCGAAGGCTACTACGCTCCGAAGAGTTGAGCCCGAGCGAAAGGGAAAGGCAACAAGATTTCCCATTTTCCATTTGCCATTTTTCATTTATCATTGGAATCACGCCGCCGGTAATCACCGTAAACCATCACCCAAAATGCCGCTCCGGAACATGTATGGGCGATGTCAGGATTGCGCAGCCGCAGGCTCGAGCGGATGAACTAGAAAACCGTTTGATCGATTTCGCCGTTCGGATCATCAAGCTTTCGGCTAATTTGCCCAAGACGCCTGCGGGTAAACATATTGCGGGACAGATCCTGCGTTCGGGAACTTCTCCTGCTCCAAACTATGGCGAGGCAAGAGGGGCAGAAAGCAATGCAGATTTTGTTCATAAGCTAGGAATCGTCTTGAAGGAATTGAATGAGACTTCCATCTGGCTTCGCGTAATTGAACGCAGTCAATTGCTTAAAAGGGAACTTCTGGTGGAAATCATCGGCGAGCATCGGGAGCTCAGTAGAATCTTCACCTCGTCCTTGAAAACTGCGAAAGGCGGATTTAGATAACAGCTCGCTCCACTTGCGTTCTATGCCCTGAAACCTAAGGCAACGGAAATGGAAAATGGTAAATGGAAAATGGCACATGGCAAATCGTCTCCTAGATTCAAGCAATGACTAAGACTAAAGACTTCAACCGGGTAACGCTGATTGTTCTCGACGGCGCCGGAATCGGGGAAATGCCCGACGCGCCGGAGTGGGGCGACGCGGGATCAGATACACTTGGACATATTTGCGAGTCGCGCGCGGTCAGTTTGCCAAACTTGCAGGGTTGGGGTTTGGGAAATGTGCGTCCTTTGCAGGGCGTGCTTCCTGCTTCTGAATCGCGCGGATCATTCGGCAAGTGCGCGCTTCGGTCAAATGGAAAAGACACGACGACGGGCCATTGGGAGATGGCCGGCATAATTTTGAAAGAAGCATTTCCGACGTATCCCGATGGGTTTCCTAAGTCAATCCTCGATCGCTTCATAAGTGAAACTGGAGTGCCGGGCATTCTCGGCAACATTCCGGCTTCGGGAACTGAGATCATCAAGCAACTCGGCGACGAACACGTCAAAACAGGCAAGCCAATTGTTTACACTTCCGCCGACTCGGTCTTTCAGATTGCAGCACATGAAGAAATAGTCCCGCTTGATCGCTTATATGAGATTTGCGAGATCGCGCGGCGCATACTCGATGGCGAACACAAAGTAGGCCGAATCATTGCGCGTCCGTTTTTGGGCCAGCCGGGCGGGTTTTATCGGACTGAGAATCGCCACGACTATGCGGTGCCGCCACCGCGGCAGAATTTGTTACCGGCGCTGAAGGATGAAGACCTCGACGTGGTTTGCATCGGCAAGATTGCCTCGATTTACGACTCGATGGGCGTGACGGAAGACTTGACGGCGAAGAACAATCAACAGTCTATCGACCAAACCATCTATGCGTTGAATCAGAAGACGCGGGGCTTGATTTTTTCCAACCTGGTGGATTTCGACATGCTCTATGGCCACCGCCGCGACACCGAAGGTTATGCGCGTGCCCTTGAACACTTTGATTCGGCGCTGCCCGCAATTGAAGCCGCGATGCGCGATGACGATCTGATGATCATCACCGCCGATCATGGAAATGATCCTACGTTTCCCGGCAGCGATCACACCCGCGAATATGCGCCATTGCTAGTCTATGGCAAAAGCGCCAAACCAGGTGTGGATCTAGGCACGCGCGACTCGCTTGCCGACATCGGTCAGACGATTGCCGACAATTTTGGTTTAAAGCTAACCGCCGGGGAAAGCTTTTTGTCGGCACTGCAACAATAGGAGCTTCTGATGAACAAACTTCGAATGATTGGCTTCCTTGTTTGGATGTCCGTTGTTTGTCTTTTTGCACCGCATGCGAGCAACGCGCAAACGACGCTCATGAACGTGCCATCTACTGACGTCATCTCGGCGAAGAAGGTGTACGTCGAAATGGACTTCATTACAAACTACGCTTGGGAGCGAGGCGACAACCGGTTTGAAAACTATATTCCGCGCACAGTGATCGGTGTTGGTAAAAACATTGAAGTGGGCGCGAACGTGTCGTACACGCACGTGCGCGGCGGCGGCGAGCCCATCGAGTTGCAACCAAACGTGAAGTGGCAGTTTTACAATAACGAAGAGAAGGGCATCGCCGCCGCCGCAGGTTGCATTGGCTATGTGGCGCTGACGCATCGCAGCGGCACGCGCAGATTTGCGCAGTGTTATGGCGTGGCGAGCAAGCAGTTTAAAGGGACCCACGGCCCACGATTCACCGGTGGGGCCTATACACTACTGAACGCGCACGATACTGAGAAAACAAAGACCGGCGCGATCGTCGGTTATGAACAGCCGATCGTCGAGAAAGTTGATTTCATTGTGGATTGGTTTAGCGGCGACAACCGGTTCGGCTACGTGTCTCCAGCTCTTTCCTTCACGCTGCCGCGCGATGGCTCGCTATCTCTCGGCTATACAATCGCCAACCACGGCCGCGGCAAGAACGCGCTGTTTGCGTATTATGGATTTCAGTTCTAAAAACCACTCACTAAAAACAGGTAGCAGACTGGGTACTAGAAAACTGTGAGAACAGTTTGGCGGTCTTCTGATTTGAAAATCTCTGTGCGTCCTTAGTGTCCTGTGTGCCTCTGTGGTGGGCCAAAATATTGTCACCACAGAGACACAGAGTGCACAAAGGTTGCACAGAGAAATTGAAATTAGAACTTTTTGGTTTACGTTTTTTGCTTGGTTGCCAGGCTGGTATAGACAAGTTCGAGCCACATCTCAGTTTTGATGAAACCCGTGCCCCACGCCTTCCATTCATCAGGCAAACCTTCAGCTTTAATCTGCGCCACCGTTTTGTGGGCCTTCATTTTCTTGCGCACAATCTCGGTTGTTTCCACCAGCATGCGGTGAAAAGCTTTCAACCCTTCCAGATCTGACAGGGCGCCGTGACCGGGAATAATCTTCACGTCCACCGGCAGTTTGCTGATGATGTCGCCGACATTCCTAGTCATGCCTTCCACGTCGCCACCATTTTCCAGATCCACCACCGGAAAACGCCCATTGAAATAGTCGTCACCCATATGCACTACGTTCGAGCTGTGAAAGAAGACAACGCTGTCGCCATCGGTGTGACCGTGCGGGAAATGGATCACCTTAATCTCTTCGCCATTAAAGAAAACAGAAACGGATTGTTCGAAAGTGATAACCGGCAATCCTTCTTTTGCCATGGCTGGAAATTTCCAACCAAAGAATTTCGACTGCTGTTCCGCTGTCAAACGCTTGCGCACGTTTGCCTGAGCGATGATCGGCGCATCTGGCCCAAACGCCGGATTACTGCCGGTATGATCGCCATGGTAGTGAGTGTTTAGAACAAATTTCAGTTTTCCATCGCCCAGGGTTTTTAGCGCCGCCCTAATCTTGTCGGCCAGCGGCGCAAACTGATCGTCAACGATCAGAATGCCGTCTGGGCCAACTGAGACACCGATGTTCCCGCCCGCGCCCTGCAGCATATAGACGGTGCCGGCCACCTTGATCGTTTTGATTTCAACCTTGGAAAAGTCCTGGGCGAAGGATGGTGCAGCCGCCAGGCAAAGGAAGATCGGGACTAGCATTAAAAATCTACTTCTCATTAAGCGACTCCTCTGGATTCAATTTGCCTGCAATGCCAACGCTTAATCATAAGCAAACTGCTAGTTTGCGATGGCTCGTTGGCTTCAACTTGAAGCCTGGGCACCGACGCAAACTAACAGCTGCCCGGCGTTCTCAACCTGTAATTTCGGGATTCTTCAACACGGCGATAAACGGCAGGTTGCGATAGCGTTCCGCGAAGTCCAATCCGTACCCGACAACAAAATGGTCGGGAATCTGAAAGCCGAGATAATCGATCTTCACCGGTTTTTCGCGCCGTTCTGCTTTATCCAGCAATGCAGCGAGCTTTACGCTGGCCGCGCCGCGCGACGCGAGGTTCGCCATCAGATAACTGAGCGTCAACCCAGTGTCGACGATGTCTTCGACCACTAGAATGTTTCGCCCTTCAATCGGTACGTCCAGGTCCTTCATGATGCGCACCTCGCCGGAAGTTCGCGTCGAAGAGCCGTAACTCGAGATGGCCATGAACTCGATACTCAAGCGCGTATCAATGGCGCGCAGCAGATCGCTGAGAAAGAAGCAAGCGCCTTTCAGTACCCCGATGAGCAAAGGATTGCGGCCAACGTAATCGCGCGTGATTTCGGCGCCGAGTTCCCTGATGCGCGCCTGAATCTGTTCCTGGGAAAACAGAACATCAAGATTCGGATTAGTAAATTCTGAAGTCATGTGGGCAGAGGGTGTGGCCAAGTCAGTCTCCTGAATAGTAATTATGATTGAAAACGTGCCGGAAAAATCAGTTTGCCTATCTGGCTTATGGTGCGACATACTATTGAAGCTCTCCGTACAGGTCAATCAAGTCCCGAATGTTGGCGTGTTATTTTTTGCAGCGTCGAGAAGGAGCTAGCCGCGTGAAACGAGCCGGAACGGCGTTAATTAGCTGCGCCCTTTTGCTTTCGTTAATCGCCTTGAGCGCGCACTCGGCGAGCGCTCAGGTCGCGGCCCAACCCGCCCCCAGGCCAACGCCGCCCGACGTACCTGCGCGAGCCGGCGAAACGGTAGTTGACGCGAGCATTCCCGACGATCCCGAAGTCGACAAGATGCTTGAGGTTTACGCACCGAAGGTGCGCGCGCTGAATGTCATAATCGGCAAACTCAAAGGTGAACTGCGAAAAGGCGGCATCGGCTCAGGTTCTTTGGGAAACTTCGTAACCAATGGCATACAACAACAGGCAGCCATAAAACTGGGCAAGCCGGTGGATCTGGCCGTAACGAACGGCGGTGGTTTGCGCAAGAGTGTAATTTCGGAAGGCGACCTTCGTGTCATAGATATTTTCGAAATCTTGCCGTTCGAAGATGCATTGGTTGCAGTCGATTTAACCGGGGCGCAAGTTTTGGAGCTGTTAAAGGTGGTGGTTTCACATCGCGATGCGCAAGCGGGCGCACGTATCAAATATCGAACCGGCGCCAACAAGGAACCAGAGTTGGTAACAGTTTGTTTGCTGGTCGACGGGCAGGAGAAGGAAATCGATCCCGCCAAAACCTATACAGTCGTTAGCATTGATTACCTGATGAATCGTCGCTCGGCAAGACCGTCGGCAATAGAAGGCGACTATCCGATTTTAAATACTGGAAAAAATATTAACCCGATTGGTCTCACCATTCGTGATGCAATGATTGATTACGTGAAGTCAGAAACAGCTGCGGGACGCGAAATCCGGCCCAATCTGGATGGCCGCTTCGTTTTTGATAAATCAAGTTCCGAAACAGCGGAGCAACCGCAATGATTACCAGGCGCAAATTTTTGCAAGCATCAGTCGCCGGCGGAGCCGCGCTTGCTCTGCCACAATCGCGCGCCCAGTTATTCTCGACATCCGCGTGGTCTGCCATCTCTTCGCCGCTGCTGGAGGTGGCAGCCGGCGAGACTTTGATAACAATCCTGCACACGAATGATACCCATTCGCAGATCGATCCGTTGCCGGAGAATGACAAGCAGTACGGTGGAAAAGGCGGTGTCGCTCGCCGCGCCACCCTAGTCAAACGCGTGCGCAAGGAGAATCCGAATACGTTGATGGTTGATGCCGGCGACGTGTTTCAAGGCACGCCATATTTCAACTTTTACAAGGGCGAAGTCGAATACAAATCGATGTCACTGATTGGCTATGACGTAGTCACCCTGGGCAATCACGATTTTGACAATGGCGTGGATGCTTTGGTCGCTGCCATGAAGTTTGCCAACTTCGATTTTGTTTCCAGTAACTACGACGTACAAGGCACGCCGCTCGAGGCGCGAGTGAAGCGTTACGTTGTGCGCACACTTGGCGGCGTGCGCGTGGGACTTTTTGGCCTGGGCGTTAGTCCGGACAATCTGATCACGCCGCAGAACTTCAAGGGTGTGAAATATATGGATCCGGTCAAATCCGCTCGCGATGTGGTCGAGGTTCTGCGACAGCGCGAACGCTGCAACCTCGTCATTGGCATGTCGCACCTCGGTTATTTTCCGAACGCCAAGGAAGGGGAGATTGGCGATACGCAGGTTGTGTCGCAAGTTGACGGCATCGATTTTATTGCCAGTGGGCACACGCACACCTTCATGCAAAGGCCGGTACTTACCAAACAACCGTCAGGTAACGACACCATCATTTTTCAGGTCGGAAAAAGCGGCATCTACGTCGGCCGCATCGATTTCAAACTGAAGGCCGGAAAAGTTGTGGCCTCTGCCGGGGGGCTGCTCGATCTGCGTGATGAGGCGTTGGGATGAACAGTAAACAGCAAACAGCAAACAGTGAACAGCAGACAGCAAACAGCAAACAGCAGGACTTGATAGAGCGCGGTTCAGCAGATCAAGGGGCACACAAAAGTAACCGCATTCCGGCTGTTTGCTGTTAACTGTTTGCTGTTTACTTCAACCCAACTGTTTGCTCACCAAACCAATGGACGACAACACCAAACGCGATCGCATCCGTGCTCTGGTTCGAGATGTTCTTGATAAGGCCCTAACTGAAGAAACCGCGTCCGCCTCGCAAACCAGTTCCAGCCGTTTTATAGATACTGCCCCCACCGCAAAATCAGGGGCGGCCCCGACGGCCGATGAATCGTCAAAGACCATCATCACCGAGGATGATGTGCGCGATCTGGCCGCCGGATCGGTCCTGCGTATAGCTGAATCCGCGCGTCTGACTCCGCTCGCTTCCGACATTGTCGGTGAGAAGAACATCAAGATTGTTCGTCGAGTGCCGCGGCGCGGCTCCGATGCGTCAAAGCTGATCGCAATTGGCGCCGATCACGGCGGCTTTAAGATGAAGGAAGAATTGAATGCTTTTTTAAGTTCGCTTGGCCATCAGGTCCACGATTTTGGCACCAACTCGGAAGACGCCGTCGATTATCCCGACTTCGCTTATGCAGTCGCTAAGAGCGTTTCAGAAGGCACGGCAGATGTCGGCATCGTAATTGATGGAGCAGGCGTGGGCAGCGCGATGACGGCGAACAAAATCCCGGGCGTGCGTGCCGCTGCCTGTTACTCGGTCGAAGTCGCGCGCAACTCGCGCGAGCATAACGGCGCGAATGTCTTGACGCTCGGCAGCAAGACAATCAACAGCGCGCAGATGCGCGACATCGTGCGCGCCTGGCTCGCCACCGAGCTGACCGAAGATCGACATCGCAAGCGCGTGGCAAAGATCGAGGCCATCGAACGACAATACCTGCATTGAAGCAGTTCAGAGTCCAAACTTTAGCTTGTTGTCATCGCGTCCGCAACCTAAAGGTTGTACTCTAAACTGCTTGACCGAAGTCCACGCCGCTTTTGGTTCCAGCTGCCGGATTACAAAGGGCCGTCGCGCTTCGTCGGTCGTAAAGCGCTGATCACATTGGTAACCGGCGGGTGGAACGATACGGCGCTGCTGTGGAAACTTGAACCGAAGGTTTAGCGTCAAGTTATTCACTGGGACCGCGGGCGTCTCGCCCGCAATGAGCGCGCAGCGCGAACACCGCGACCACTCAACCTCGTTAGGCAACCCAGCTATGCGGGCGAGACGCCCGTGGTCCCAGTAATAAACAAGCGTCATCGCACGTGTTAGAATGCCCTCCGGAGTTTCTACTTAATGCAACACTCGAACAATGGCGATCTTCAGCTCCTGATTGAGCAGATTACCGACGCCATCGTGGCGCGCCTGAATGGCGACGGCGCTGATCAGGCGCAGATGTGTGGTTGCACTTCGGAGTGTTTTAACCGTTGTCCGGAGCGCATGCATCGCATCGTCGATGCCGGGGCAGCACGCATTGGGCTGGTGCTCGGCGAAACTTCATCTGCACGCGATTGGGCCAGCTTGATAGACCACACGCTACTTAAGCCGGAAGCAACCGATGAAGACATTCGCGTGCTGTGCGAAGAAGCGGCGCGCTATCGTTTCGCATCCGTGTGTGTGAATCCAACCTGGGTGCGCGCCGCGTCGTGCAACCTGCAGGGAAGTGGAGTGCCGGTCTGCACTGTGATCGGGTTTCCCCTCGGCGCCACCCTGGCGGACGTTAAAGCCTATGAAGCACGGCGCGCGATTTTCGACGGGGCGCGAGAAGTGGACATGGTAATTAACGTGGGCGCGTTAAAGAGTGGTGACGATTGTCTCGTCGAGCACGATATTCACTCCGTAGTTGAAGTGGCTCATGAATACAACGTGACCTGCAAAGTGATTATTGAAACTGCGCTGCTGACCGATGATGAGAAGGTGCGCGCTTGCCTGGCGGCGAAAAGCGCGGGCGCAGATTTCGTTAAGACGTCCACTGGTTTTTCCAAGGGCGGAGCGACGGTGGCTGATATCGCGTTGATGCGGCGCACTGTGGGAGCCGACCTTGGCGTCAAGGCTTCGGGTGGTGTCAAAGGCCTCGACGACGCGCGCAAACTGGTGGAAGCAGGGGCCACACGCATCGGCGCCAGCGTCGGCGTAAAGATCGCGCAGGAAGCCGCCGGCGTCAGGACCAACGGCGGCGCTGCCTTAGCCTACTAACCAGTTTTCTCGGCTTTCAATTTTCAATCCCTCATACTTAAGGATCGGTTCCAGCGTTCAGTTTAGTCTTTGTGCTTCCTTTGTGTTCTCTGTGTCTCTGTGGTGGGCAATCGTTGAGAAATTCACCACCGAGACACTGAGAACACAAAGGACGCACGGAGAAACGGAAATTCCGTTACAAGCCCTTTTGAAGATTGACTTGATACTGATTGCAGTTTGCGTCTATGCTCGCTTCCAGTTCTACCACTTCAAAATCGCAGCTTAACTAATGCCCGAGAAGCGCAATTTACTTGCAGTAATTCTTGGCGGCGGCGCGGGAACGCGTTTGTTTCCGCTCACGCAGCAACGTTCGAAACCCGCGGTACCGCTGGGCGGCAAGTACCGTCTGGTTGATGTTCCCATTTCAAACTGCATCAACTCGGACGTCATTCGCATCTTTGTGTTAACGCAGTACAACTCGGCGTCGCTGAACCGGCACATCGCCCAAACTTATCGCTTTTCCACTTTTGCTGATGCTTTTGTAGAAATTCTGGCGGCCGAACAAACTCCGGAAAGTGGCCAATGGTTTCAGGGGACTGCGGACGCAGTGCGTCAGGTGTTACCGCACATCCGAGACTGGCGCATCGATACGCTGTTGATTCTGTCAGGCGATCATCTTTACCGCATGGACTATCGCGATTTCCTGACTCGTCACTACGAGACAGATGCCGACATTACCATCTCCGTAATTCCGGTTGCGGCTGATTCAGCCAGCGAGTTTGGTTTACTGAAGACCGATAGCAGTGGTCGCGTTGTTGAGTTTAGTGAAAAGCCCAAAGGCGAAGCGCTTGAAGCGATGCGCGTTGATACGACAACAATGGGCCTGAATGCTGCTGATGCGCTGGCGCGGCCTTATCTGGCGTCGATGGGCATTTATGTTTTCAAGTATGAGCGCCTCGAGCAATTGCTGGCTGAAGACACACAACACATGGACTTTGGTCGGGAAGTAATTCCGGGCGCGATTGGTCGTTACAACGTGCAGGGCTTTTTGTTTGACGGTTACTGGGAAGACATTGGAACGATTGCCGCGTTCTATAAAGCCAACCTCGACATGACCGCGGCGATTCCGCCGTTCAATCTTTTCGATGCCGAGGCGCCGTTGCTTTCGCGCGCTCGCTATTTGCCGCCATCCAAATTCGACAACTGTGAAATTCGCGATTCCATCTTCAGCGATGGTTGCATCATCAATGGCGCGAAGATTAATCGTTCAGTGATTGGCTTGCGCAGTCGTATCGCCGGAGGCGCACAACTCGACAGCGCCTACATGATGGGTGCGGACTATTATCAAACCTGGGAAGAGATGAGCACCGACATTACAAATAGTTTTCCCCGCATTGGCGTGGGCGCGAATACAATTATCACTCGCGCGATCATCGACAAAAACGCGCGCATTGGCAGCGGTGTCAGGCTCGTTAATGAAGCCAAAGCTCTCGAAGCAGATGGTCCGAACGGCTCGTACTTCATTCGCGACGGCATTATCATCGTTCCCAAAAACGCGGTGATAATGGACGGTACGGTAGTGTGAAGCAGCGCCCGCAATGGGCGGCTCTAAATAGCAAGCGAGAAGGGAAGAGGACAGACACGAATCTGTCCTACAAAAAGTTATGGCTCGAGGCTGGGAAAGTAAATCTGTAGAAGCGCAAATCGAGGAAGAGGACCGCGCGTATGAAGCGGGCCGCAAACAAGCGTCGGATCATTCCAACGCACAGGACCTTCAGCTCGAGTCTTTGCGGCTTTCGCGCGTGAGGATTGAGGCGCAACTCTCGAGGGCCGTTCATCCGGCGCATCGCGAAATGCTGATGAAGGCACTGCAGGCGATTGAGAAAGAAAGGGAGCAACTCACGCTGGAAGCGAAGCGAGACAGAAAGTAGTACTCCCCCTGCCGGTTTACCCTTAAAGTAAAACCTTAACAAGAATGACAACGCGTTGGCGTTAGTAATGGCCAAATCATGCCGGTGAAACCCGCAACCAGAGATTACCACCCTGCCCGCATCGAGCGTGCGCCCAGCAAGACCAAACGACCCAGCACGCCTGCAAAGCGACTGGTGTTGCCACGCAACAAGACGAATATGGATTTGGAAGTCGACGGGCGGGTGGTGAAGCTTACGAATCTGGGGAAGTTGTTTTGGCCGAATTTGGGAATTACAAAGCGCGATCTGTTGCAGTATTACGCTGATGTCTCGGACGTGCTGCTGCCGCACATTACCGATCGCGCGATGGTGATGAAAAGGTATCCAAACGGCGCGGCGGGGGATTTTTTCTTCATGAAACGCGCGCCTAAACCGCGGCCCGAATGGATTGAGCTTTGTCACATCGAACATTCTTCCGGAAACGTAATTGACTTTCCCATGATTCAGGATTTGGCTTCACTGATGTGGTTAATCAATCTCGGATGCATTGATCTTAACCAATGGTATGCACGTTGTGATGACGTCGATAGGCCGGATTATTTGCATTTTGACCTCGACCCAGTGCCCGGCGCTAACTTTGGAAAAGTCATTGAAACAGCTCTATTGCTGCGGGAAGGGCTCGAGTCTTTGAAGATGCAGTGTTACGCAAAAACAACTGGGTCGAAGGGCATCCATATTTACATCCCAATTCAACGTGGACCGACGCAGAAGCAGGTGTGGAAGTTTGCAAAGGAATTCGCGCACGCGATCGCGGCACAGGCGCCCAAACTGATCACGGCAGTTTACGTCGTTGCCAAGCGGCCAAAGGGCAGGGTACTGGTTGACTATAACCAGAACGCCTGGGGACGAACGCTCGCATCAATCTACTCCGTGCGCCCCAGGCCCACCGCAACAGTGTCAACTCCAGTGACCTGGAAAGAGCTGGAGCGTGGTGTAACGCTGGAAGACTTTCGCATCGACAACGTGCCGGCGAGAGTGCGACGCCTGGGAGATTTATGGGAGCCGCTACTCGCCAAGCGCGGGAGATTCAAACTTGAAGCTTATCTTTAAGTCGTGACTTTAACTCTTCGACCGGCCCGGCATGGAGACTGAAGTAGTTCTTCAAGGGTCGGCAAGCAGACACTTGAGAGAGAACCTTAGCTGAAAGCTAAAGAGCGGGTGAGTAGTGACGACAAAAAGGAAGAGCAATGCGGCGGCGGCAGGACAGGACCGGCACGTATGGACCATCGGTCACTCAACGCGCTCAGCAGAAGAGTTCAACAAGATACTAGCCGCTCGTAAGATCGAAGCGCTGATAGACGTGAGAAGTTTTCCCGGCTCACGCCGCTACCCACAGTTCAACAAACAGCAGTTGGCAAGCACGCTTCCGGAGATCGGAGTTGACTATTTTCATTTCCCCGAACTTGGCGGGCGGCGCCAAACGCGCAAGGACTCTAGAAACACCGCTTGGAAAAACCAATCGTTTCGCGGCTATGCAGACCACATGGAAACGAAGGAGTTTCAACAGGGACTTGAACGCTTAATGGAGATTAGCGGCGCGAAACGCACTGCGGTTATGTGCGCCGAAGCTTTATGGTGGCGCTGTCATCGCAGCTTGATTTCAGATTTTCTTAAGGCACGCGGGGTAACGGTTATTCACATTCTGGATGCGACTAATGAGCAGCCGCATCCTTATACTAGTGCAGCGCGAATTATCGATGGCGAATTGTCTTACGAGGGATTATTGGCAGGGTGAAGACTTCTGGTTCGATAGGATTAAGTTGCTACTGGGACCGGCGGGCGTCTCGCCCGCCCGCGTGGAATGCCATGCTGTCTGGGTTGTCCCGTTCAGCTGCGTGTTGCAGGATCAGGTTGCTTGAGGCGGGCGAGACGCCCGCGGTCCCAGTAATAGCGATCCAGTTAGGTCCCAGAATTTTCTAGTTAAAGCAAAACCTTAGCTTCCCTTGCTGTGCCAGACTTTTTTCTTGCCGCCCTTCTTTCTCCGCTTCACGCCGGTCCGGCGTGGAACCTTTTTTGGGTCGCCCGTCGCCGCCTTCTTCACATCGCCGCCTTCATCTTCTGCTATCTCGGCCAAAGTCCGACGAGTAAGAATCGAAGCGGGGGCAATCTCAGTGACTTCTTCCTCGGTGGTGTAGTAATCGCGGTGCTTCATGAGCAGCCATTGGCGGTCACGCGTCTTGACCAATACCCATGACCCTTTCAGCTTTTCTCCATTCAAGGAAAACTTTAACTCGCCTTTGCGTAGCGCGGCTGCAACATCATCGGTGTTCTCGGCTTCATAGGTTCCGATATCCCAAACCATAACGGTGCCGCCGCCGTATTCGCCTTCCGGTATCACTCCTTCAAAGTCGGCGTAGTCAACCGGGTGATCCTCGACCTGCATTGCCAGGCGCTTGACGGTTGGATCAAGCGACGGACCCTTGGGCACAGCCCACGACTTTAGAACACCATCTGCCTCTAAGCGGAAATCGTAGTGCAGCTGAGTAGCGCGGTGCTTCTGGACAACGAAAAGCCGACCACTCTTCGTACGCTTCTTCTCCGGCCCGGGCTCGGGCGTCTTATTAAACTTTCGCTTCTTCTTGTATTCGGTTAAGGATGCCATGGTGTCTAAGATGAGCTAAAGGATTGCTTTAACTATTGCGGAACGATGGAGTTTGTTTAGGCTGAGGCAGTCAGCGAATCGAGCGTCGGTACTTGTTCTTCGAAAAGTTCGTTTTGAATCGGATCAAGGCCCAACACTTCGCGCACGCGACCGAAGCTGCGACGATGAATGGGAAGAGCGCCGAGTTCCTTTAAGGCGCGACAATGTTCAGGTGTTGGATAACCTTTATGCGAGGCAAAACCATAGCCTGCATACAGCGCGTCCAGTTCGAGCATATGCGCGTCGCGTGTAGTCTTGGCGATTATCGAGGCTGCGGCGATCGTGGCGGACAGGGCGTCGCCGCGAATGATGCCGCGTTGGGGCGCCGGGCATTGGGGAATCTTTCGCGCATCGACCAATACAAAATCCGGCAGGCAAGTTAGTCCCTGAAGGGCACGCTGCATGGCGAGCAGTCCAGCGTGATAAATGTTGATGCGATCGATCTCCTCGACTTCCGCGAAGCCGGCAGACCAGCACACAGCATCTTGCTTGATCTGAAGCGCGAGCTCTTCGCGTTTTTCTTGATCGAGAATTTTTTTTGAGTCGTTTAGGCCGCGGAGCTTGTAATTCCGCGGCAGAATAACGGCGCCGGCGACTACCGGGCCGGCTAGCGGCGCCATGCCCGCTTCGTCAACACCGGCAACCAACGAATAGCCTTGCGCCCAAAGTTCGATCTCGAAACGCAACAAGGTGTGCAGGCGTTGACCTTCCGAGCGATTGCTGCGATAGCGTTTGCGAATCTGTTTCGCGAGGTTGTGGGCGCCGTGGCGATTGTCATTCTCCAATGCTTCAAGCAGACCCTTGGGCACGGGACGGCAGCGATCTAAAAATATCTCGCGCAGTTCGGGGATTGATCTGGTTAATAATTCTTCGAGTGATGGCATGCTTTACGTGGGTCAACTCTCCAGCACTGCTGCCTGCTTAAACGGAAGTGGTATTCTAAAACGAAAGCTCGCGCGGCGGCGAGTGTTCCCTTGTAGAAAAAACAAAGTCGACTGTCGATAATAAGTTGCGCATCTACAACCTCTCTGACAAACAGTTTCGCTTGCTTGGCTTTCTTCCCCTGATGTTCTTTCTGGCGCAGGCGATTCATTACTGGCAAATAAACCAACTTGGCCACGTACTGTGGATGTGCAACATCGGGAATTTGCTATTGGCCTTGGGAATGTTTTTTGAGCAGCGGTTACTGATTAGAGTTGCGGTAATCTGGAGCCTGCCCGGCCTGGTTGTCTGGTGTCTCTACGTTGTGCCCACCTGGGGGACGCTGGTAACCGGAAGAGCAAGCGCCTCCGAATTCTTTGGTTTCCTCTCTTCAACACTGGCGCACATTGGCGGACTTGCGACCGGCATTATTGTTCTCCGGAAGGTGAGAATGAACAGCAGCCCCTGGGCGTATGCTTTTCTCTGGTACTTCATCGTGCAGTTCGCCTCGCGAGTACTGACCTCTGTTGCGATGAACATCAATCTGTCGCAACGGGTCCAGGACGGTTGGGAAGGAATGTTTCCGAATTATTGGAAATTCTGGCTTCTCCTGACCGTGCTGGTGGGAGTTTGCCTCTGGCTCCTCGGTCTACTGCTCAAGCATTTTTGGCCTGCCTCCGCGGCAAGTTGATTGCGTTCGGCACCGGTTCGCTTGTGGAACTGAAACTGCCTTACCTTTTTCGATCATGCCAAAGTCACGACGCGAGCAGCCCTGGTGGCTGGAAGTCGGTACAGAAGTCTGTCCCGCATGCAATCATCTGTATTTATATGAGACGGAATATCGTTGCTTCGACTGTGACGGGCCGTTCTGTCCGATGTGCATAGCCGACACAACGATGGTCCACATCTCTTGTCCAACGTGTTGCGATAAATCGGAAGCTGAGGTTGCTTAATTTATGGCTGGACGTGCAATTTGGAAAGGCGTGCTGAAGATTGGTTCGACTAAGGTTCCGGTAAAGCTGTATTCGGCGGTAGCCGATCGCACGGTGCGTTTTCATCTCCTTGACGATCGCCATTTGCTGCGGGTGAAACAGCACATGGTCAGTCCCGACTCTGGCGAAGAAGTCTCTAACCAGGAAATCAAAAGAGGTTATGAGGTGGAGCCGGGCAAGTTTGTCATCCTCACCGACGAGGACCTGCAGAGTCTCGAGCCGAAACCATCTCGCGAAATTGAAGTCAATGAATTTGTGCCGCCGCAATCGATCAATCAGCAATGGTATGAGCGGCCGTATTACCTAGGTCCGGACGGTGACGAGCAAGCTTACTTTGCATTGGCCGCAGCGCTTGAGACTCGCGAGCGTGAGGGAATCGCGCGCTGGGTGATGCGCAACAAGTCATACATCGGCGCATTGCGCTCGCAGGATGGTTACCTTGTCCTATGCACATTGAGAAATGCCGCGGAAGTTATTTCTGCGCGCGAACTGCCAAAGCCCGCCGGGCGCGCGCCTTCCGCAAAGGAATTGAACATGGCAAAACAGCTGGTTGGCATGCTCGAAGGGGAATTCAACGCTGCCGAGTTTGAAGATGACTATCGCAAGCGCGTGATGGAATTTATCGAGCGCAAGGCGAAAGGCCACGCGCCGAAACTCAAAGCCGTGAAAACAAAACGGAAGACTACGTCGCTCGACAGTGTTCTCGCCAAGAGCCTGGCGGCATTAAAGAAGGAGAAGCGCGCTGCCTAAGAAAGCAAGAAAAATCGTCGAATCGACGGACGAACAATCGAGTGTGCGGCCGTTCTGGTCGGGCACACTTACCTTCGGGCTGGTTAGCGTGCCGGTGAATTTGTTTCCGGCTAACAAGTCCAACCGTCCTTCATTGCGTATGCTGGGCGACGAGGGCGCGCCGCTGCAGCGTCGTTACTATTCGGAAAAGACCGAGAAGGATCTGGATGCGGACGAGCTGGTGCGCGGCTACGAAGTTGCCAAAGGAAAATATGTAGTCGTCACGGACGAGGAGTTGGAACGGCTTGCGCCGGACAAAACTCGCGACATCGATCTGACGCGCTTCGTCAAAGAGGATTCCATTCCCCCGGTCCACTTTGAACGCGGGTATTTCCTTACCCCGGCCACAGGTTCCGACAAGGCATACAAGCTGCTGGCCGAAACGATGGCCAAGAGTGGACTAGCCGGCTTAGCGACGTTTGTTATGCGTGGCAAAGAGTATCTAGTTGCGATATTTTCCGATCATGGAATTCTACGAGCTGAAACGATGCGCTTTGCCGAGGAGCTTCGTTCGCCGGAAGATCTCGACTTGCCGGAAAAGAAAAAGGTTTCACCGGCAATGGTGCGCAAGTTTGAAAAGCTAATTAGCAGCAAATCGAAAAAGGAGTTTGCCGGCGCGAAGCTGCACGATGAACAGGCTGAAACGTTGTTGAAGCTGGTGAAGAAGAAAGAGAAGAAGCGCAGCAACGTTGTGGAGTTGGAAACCCAGGAGCGAGAACCAGCCAAGGTGATCGATCTGGTGGCGGTGCTGAAGAAAAGTTTAGCCGGTAAAGCGAGTTAAAGTTCAACTTAATTTGCGGGTGCGGACCCTGAAGAGAAAAATAGAGCGGCAACGTCCTCACCCCGCCGCCGCTCTCTCGCATAGCCAAGAATCCGAAGACTCAATTAGCTACACCGGGGTGAGACATTCAGCCATCACCCAGTTGCGCGAAGTTATACAACTTGAGCGATTGGCTTGCAACAGCAAATTCTAAAAATTTACTTCGCGGGTGGGTGGCGTTGCGTCGAACGATAAAGTCTTTCTAATCGGCTTTACATATCGAAGCTAAAAAAATCGGGAGTGGTGCACTGTCACCCTTCCCGCCCTTGAATGATCCGGTTGACCTTGGTCGCCGAGTTTAACGATTGGTGGCCCGGTCACGAAAATTTTCTAAGAATTTCCGTTGCAGCACCGGCGCTGTGCGCTGCGCGGTATCTTGCGGAATGCCGGAAGGATTGAATACATAACTGTCGCGAGTGCGCACTGCCAGGTTTGGCTGATTAACGCGAACTCTAACTTGTCGTCTTTCCCCTGGTTGGGCTGGACGCTGCGGGTAGTAACCTAAACTGTACTGGCGCCTTAACTCTTCAGCGACATTCCCGAAAGCAGCAGACAAGTTTTGCGTTGTCTCCGCGTGATAGCCACGCGCTCCAGTTTTGTCAGCCAAGTCACGCAGGTAACGATTCGCAGTTTCATAGTCGTGTCTGCTGGTTCCCGGTCCGCCGCCGCCGCCTATCGTGCCGCGGCTACGCCCACCACCATTGATCCCGCCAAGAATTTGAGCCAGGATCCCTATAGGTGAATTGGGGACGCGGCTCGAGCCCGGCCAGCCACCGCCACCACCATTGCCACGCCCGCTCATGTCCATGTACGTGTCGTATTGCACAGGATAGATCAGCGCATCCAACTCTTCAGCATCACGCACATTGCTCGAATAAGACGCATGACGACTGGTGGTGTCGACACCATCGGTAAAAAGAACGATTGCTTTGCGACCGGAAACCTTATTTAGTTGCTGGTTCATCACCAGATCGACTGCATCGTAAAGTTTAGTGCCGTCACCCGTACGCGTGCGACGGATCGCATCGCGCAAGCGACCGCGGTCGCTGGTAAAATCGGACAGCACACGTACCTGGTCGTCAAACGAAACGATCATCACGCGATCGTCCGGCCGCAGTTGATTTGTGAATGCAATAGCTGCGTCCTGAATGTCCTCGAGCCGAAAACGAGTTGAGCCGCTCGTATCTAACATCAGCACTACGGAAAAAGGCTTATCGACAGACGAGAAAAACGCGACCCGCTGCTCGGCGCCATCTTCCCAAAGTCGAAAATCTTCCTTGCGTAGATTGGGCACATACCGTCCGTCGCGATCCATCACGCTGACAGGCAACGTCACGAGAGTGGTATTAACCTTGATAACGTCTCCAGCGGCTACCTCTTCGGGGCCGTCACTGGTTGACGTTTGTCCAGAGCCTTGCGACTTTTTGACGCCATTTGCGCCTCTCAGAACCGGAGCCTGCGACGCCGCAGGTGCATTACCAGTTGTATCGGGCGAGCTTTGGCCGACCCGGCGGGCCCGCGTTTGCGCGGTCAGGCTTATGGCGAAAACCGCGAAAAGCGAGATAAAAAGTAAATACACCGAGATTCTCTTCATGACTTGACTCCTCTTTAATGCCGACGCGTGACAGTTCCGTCTAGCTTGGATGCGCAGTGACCGGATTAGATGCTTCGAATGTTGACCCATGGATGCGGGCCGGAGGAGAGATTAGAACGACGCAAAGATAGCGCTACTAGCGACCCGAGGCAAGGGCCAAACTACGGTTTCCAGCCTCTCAAGATTCGATACAGAAGGGCGCAACGGCCCGACCGAGGTTGTCCAGCAGAATCGAAAATGTGCGATTATCTGCCGCTCGGAATCAATAATAGGCCGCATGCGCATTCTTCGACGATTACATTACATCTGGTCGCTATTCGTGGCGGCAATGCTCCTGTTGATCTTTGCGCCACCTGTTCTGCTGGTGGCCTGGTTAACGGGTAATCATGATTTAGTTTACCCATGGGCCTTTTTTGGTGCGCGCAACTGGCTGCGCTTAAGTGGCACGAAGGTGCGCGTGGTTGGAAAAGAGCACGTCAATCCAAACCAAACATATGTCTTCATTTCTAATCATCGGTCGTATCTGGACACGGCGACTCTTTTTGCTTATACCGGGCCACGCATTGGACTGCTGGCAAAAAAGGAATTACTGAAGGTGCCGATTCTGGGATACGGCATGGGGTATGTGAACATCATGGCCATTGATCGCTCGAATCGAGACCGCGCAATGGAGACTACGGAAGCAGCTACGGCGCGCATACGCTCCGGCAGATCGTTTGGCGTTTTCGCTGAAGGCACGCGAGCGAAGCCAGGCGAATTCCTTCCCTTCAAAAAAGGCGCCTTCTACATGGCAGCACAGGCAGGGGTACCCATCGTGCCGGTAGCGATTAAGAACAGTGATTACCTGATGGGCAAGGGAACTGGAGAGGCAAGACCCGGTACGATTGAAATGGTGTTGCTGCCGCCCGTATCAACCGCCGGGGTCTCGAGCGACGAGGACGTCAAAATGGTTCTGCAACGCGTACATTCCATGATCGGCGCCGAGCTTGGGATGTCGGCATGATCAAACTGCGCTACGGTTTGCGCGGAGGCGGCGGAGCTGGTTTTGTTTCCTTGTTTGGCGCGTCAGGGTTTTCTATTTCAATAATCTTTACCTTGGCGCTTGCCTTCACAAAGTCTGAGTAGCGAACCTGCATGCGCACGTGAAGCACCTCGCCACTGTCGTAAACCAACTCTTCATCCGCGTAAGAATAAGTGGGAAACCAATTTCGCCCATCAATCTGTTCGCGGTAGGTTTCGACGGTAGGAAACTTGTTATTCTTAGTTTCCGGAAGCCCTTTTCCCTTGGTCTTCACAATCTGGAAGTCCTGATCTTCGACCCAAACTCGACCCTTAAAAAATCGTTCTTTCGTCTTTTTGGCGTCTGGCAATATCTTCGGACTGACATCAAAGACGTAAAGATTTAGTTCGTCGATCTTTTCTCGTCCAACGTATTTAAAGTCGTACTGCGGAATTTTTGCCGGTTCCAACGCAAAAGGTTGAATTCCGCCAAGGTCGTTGAGGTCTTCCTGCGTGACGGCGCCGAAGGATGGCATCGGAAAGTAACTGATTTTTTCGAACCGGTTACCGGAATCATCGAAGGTAAAATAAGAAACCCGATGATACTCACCCGTTATCTGCCCGCCCATCCCCAAACTCTGCAGAACGGCATCGCGCTTAAATGAATATTGGTTCAGGGCCGTACGAAACTGGCTTTCCTTGGCCGTGAAGGTATTAATTATGCGGTCCGCCTCGGCTGGCGAAAGATCGGCGGAATTGGATAAGTCCTGACCAAATAGGGGAAGTGGCAGCAATGTACAGAGGCCAATCAGGAGAACAAGAAATGTAAGTGTGTTTATTGGGGATTTTAGCGCCATCTTTATTCCTTACGTAAGAACCCAGCCGAAGCGAATTAAAGTACCCATCTCAGATGCCCGGAAATAAGGTCCTGTTGCCACTTGACCGAAACATCTCGACCGCATCTCGAAAATCATCATTTTCTATTGCAAAGTTTCATGCAAGTGATGTAATGTGCTCGCGTTCGAAGTAATTAACGGAACCAGCGGATCTGGCACCCAAACTCCAACGTTTTTTGGAGAATTCCACGCGGTTTTGAAAAATGTTCGGTCCGGCGATCAAGATCGAACTGCCAAAGAGTTTCGTAAAGTCCTCACGTCGGGACGTGGCAACGTCGAGATGTACCATGGACCTCAAGAGCGCAAAGGCGCACGGCAACGCTGAGCGGCCGCGTTGCTGCATGGGATGCTAGACGTTTAGGTCAAGCTTTGGGAGGAGCCTGATCGCCAGCCTTGAACCGATGATGTGCGCGGCGGGAGTCGCCCCTTCTGGGCGGGGTGGCTAATATCCGCCGCGCGCACCCCAGCTTCACCTTCAACTCGCAAATTCGATGGTCGGTCGGTTGGGAATGATACCCCGTTCGAATCCTTCGGTGAGAAACCTGCGCACTCCTTCGCGACCTCGGTCCGTGTAATCCAGAGTGAGATTGTTGACCCACATCGCTACGAAGCGATCAGCGAGCGAGGTATCCATGTCGCGGGCAAACTGCATTGCGTACTGAAGCGCGTCTTCTCGATTTGCCAGCGAAAAGCGAATGCTTTCGCGCAAGTAATCGGAAACCTGGTGAATGATCTCAGGGCCCAACTCGCGACGGATCACATTACCGCCCATTGGTAATGGCAAGCCGGTGCGTTCGTGCCACCACTCGCCCAGATCCAGTATTTTGTGAAGACCCAGCGATTCATAGAAGAGCTGTCCCTCATGTATTAAGAGACCCGCATCGCAGTCGCCACTTTTTACGGCATCGATTATTTTGTCGAACGGGACCACCTGGTATTCGAAATCAGGATTGAAAAGCCTCAATGCCAGGAATGCGCTGGTCAAGATGCCGGGCACTGCAATCTTTAGTTTGGAAATGTCTTCAACTTTTGTCGGCCGGGCTGCAACCAGGATTGGCCCATAGTTATCCCCAATTGAGGCGCCATGCGGCAGCAGCATATATTCATCGCTGATGTAGGCGTAGGCGTGAAAACTAACCGCGGTGACATCGTAGGTACCGCGAAAAGCCTCTTCATTCAGCGTCTGAATGTCCTTGAGAACGTGTGTAAATTTCAGGTCACCAGTATCGAGCTTTTCCGTAGCCAGGCCATAAAACATGAACGCATCGTCGGAATCTGGTGAATGGGCGACAGTGATGGTGCGAGGTTCAATTTGAGTGGACATAATTAATTGGCGACTTTCAATACATTCAGACGAGAGTAACGTTGCGGCGATCCACTGGGTTATAGACAGTATCGCGCTCGACGGCCAGGAAGCCGGCGTCTTCGATCAGCGCAACAATTTCATCACGTGACATCTTCACTTCATTGTTGGATTCAATTGAGTAGCTTGCGCTGAGCTCGCCGCCTTCGGTGATGGTGCCATCAATGTCATTGGCGCCAAAATGCAGCGCTACCTGCGCCAACCGTTTCCCCAGCATTACCCAGTAAGCTTTCAGGTGTTCGAAATTGTCGAGAATAAGCCGCGAAACTGCCATGGTCTTCAGCGAGTCGACGCCCGACGGCCCCGGCAAGTGCGCAAGTTGTGTGTTTTCCGGATAAAAAGCCAATGGTATCAGGCACTGAAAACCGCCGGACTCGTCCTGTTGTTGCCGCAAACGAATCAGGTGGTCCACGCGATCTTCAATCGATTCAATGTGGCCGTAAAGCATGGTGGCATTTGTCTTGAGGCCCGCTGCATGCACCTTCCCTGACAATTGAAGCCAGCGATTGGCATCACATTTATGCGCGCAGATCATTGAGCGGGTTGGTTCGCGAAAGATCTCAGCGCCGCCACCGGGGCAGGAATCCAGGCCCGCTTCAATGAGTTTCTCGATTACTTCTTCATCGCTTAATTTGTAGAAATGCGCGAAGTGGTCAAGCTCGACCATAGTAAAGGCTTTTAGATGTAGTTGCGGGTAATGCTGCTTCAGTGCGGAAAGCAAATCGGTAAAGTAACTAAACGGCAGCTTGGTGTTAAGTCCGCCCGTGATGTGGAGTTCAGTAGCGCCTTCCTTCACCGCTTCACCGGCGATGCGCAAGCTGTCGTCGATGTTGTGGGTATAGGCGTCGGGCTGTCGCGGCGTGCGATAAAAGCCGCAAAACTTGCAGTCGGCGTAACAAACATTCGTGGGGTTGAAATGACGATTTACGTTGAAATACGTAGTGCGGCCGTGCTTGCCACGGCGAACGCCATCGGCCAGCTTGCCGAGTGAAGGCAGGTCATCGGTAGCGAACAAAGCGATGCCGTCTTCAAAAGACAAACGCTTGCCTGCTTCAACCTTTTGTGCGATCCCAACCAAATTCTTGTCGTGCGAAAAGTTCATGAGAGAGTCCTCAGGAGGACCGCGCCTCCAAATGTCACAAACAGAATGACGCTTACAAGTGCGTTAGTCGTAAAGAATGCTGCGTTTAGTTTGCTCAAATCGTCGGCGCGCACCAGGCGATGCTGATAGACAAGCAATGCGGCCGTGACAATAACACCGACGAGAGCAAAAACTCCAAGCTGCGTTATCCAGTATAGCGCCAGAATCGCTGCGAACGCGCCGAGGTGAAACAGGCGCGCGATCAGCAATGAGCGACCGATGCCAAATCTTTTCGGAATTGAGTGCAGCCCGGTGCGCAAATCAAACTCATAATCCTGGCAGGCGTAAAGAACGTCGAAACCGCTGGTCCATAAAAGCACTATCAATGAGAGGAGTAGTGGCACTGGACTGTCCAGATGTCCACGCACGGCTATCCACGCGCCGGTCGGCGCAATCGACAAACACCAACCAAGAAACAAATGAGAAAGCAAAGTCCATCGTTTCGAGTACGAATAAAGCATCACGCTCGCCAGCGCGATGGGCGCCAGCAGCAAAGTGAGCTGGTTCAGCATTGCGGCTGCCAACAAGAAAAGGACCGCGGAGACGAGGGTAAAAAACCAAACGAAGCTTACGGATAAGAGCCCAGCGGGGATGGCGCGCGTTTGCGTGCGTGGGTTCTGCCGGTCGTATTCGCGGTCGGCGATGCGATTGAAGGCCATGGCCGTGGAACGCGCGCCGATCATTGCAATGGTGATCCAAAAAAGCTGTTTGATTGTAGGTAGTCCATTAGCGGCGAGCACCGCTCCCAGAAACGCAAAAGGCAGCGCAAACAGCGTGTGCTCGATCTTTATCATCTCGAGCGTGACGCGAACATTTCGCAGTAATGCAGTCATCGGAATTTATTCGTCGCTGACATTCACTGTTTCTGAAGACTGTTGCGGCATGCCTTTCCACTGCGTGTCCTGCGGATGGGGAACTCCCAGGTGATCGAGAATGCGGAAGACGAGATGATCGACGAGGGCTTCAATCGTTTGTGGCCGATGATAAAAACCGGGACTCGCGGGAATGATATGAGCGCCGGCACGCGACAGCCGCAACATGTTTTCCAGATGAATAGCGTTGTATGGAGTTTCGCGCGGAACCAGCACCAGCCGCCGACTTTCCTTGAGTGTGACGTCAGCCGCGCGATGAATTAGATTAGCGCCGGCGCCTGAAGCAATAGCGCCCAAAGTGCCCATCGAGCATGGCACGATGACCATGCCTTCCTGCGGATGCGAACCTGAAGAAGGTCGTGCGGCCATGTTGTCGAGACGCTGTAAATGAATCACTTTTGAATTAGCCCCAAGCCCAATCCACTCGTTAATTCGCGCGCTGTCCGCGCCGCGCAGGTCCCAACCCAACTCAACCCGCGCCACAGTCGTCGCCGGCTCGGACATGATCAGGTTGATGCGCTCAACTACGCCGCTCGCAGCCATGTGCACCAGCGTGCGCTGCGCGTAAATCGAGCCGGAGGCGCCTGTGATTGCTACAGTGAATTCCATCTGTTTAGTTGTTTAAATCTTACCGGCCAGGTAGTTCCGGTGCAACCCAGGATTTGGAACAACTGCAGCTGAGGGTTGCGTTAGTCATGCGAGGATGAGGTCAGCACACCTCGCGGTAGTGGGTGGGTTTGCCCGGGGCATTGATCGGTGGTGATTCGCCGATAGCGGTTGTGCTGCGCCTTCATGTTTGCGTTAGAGTAGGACCAAGATGGACTTAGGAAAACTCGAACAACTTCTTTCCGCCTACAAGAGCGATGAATTGGAAACGACCGACGCGGCTCGTCGCATCAGCGAGCTCTACTACGAAGATATCGGCTTCGCGCGCGTGGATCATGCACGCTCGTCGCGTCAGGGCTTTCCGGAAGTGGTCTTCGGCGCCGGCAAAACCCGCGAACAGGTCCTCGGCATAGTTGAGCGTTTATTGCAGCATGCTCCCAACGTGCTGGTTACACACACAGACGAAGGAACGTTTGGAGAAGTACGGAACATTATTACCGAGGCCGAGTGGCATGCAACAGCGCGCTTGATAAGAATTCAAAGAGATGAGACTGAACGCGGCATAGGTGAAATCGTTGTGGTCACTGCAGGGACCAGCGACATACCAGTTGCGGAAGAGGCAGCATTAACGGCCGAAGCGATGGGCAATCGGGTGAACCGCGTCTGGGACGTTGGCGTCGCCGGCATTCATCGAGTGCTCGCGGAACGGGCGTTATTGCAAAGCGCGCGCGTGGCAATTGTAGCTGCCGGCATGGAAGGGGCCCTGCCTTCGGTGGTGGGCGGATTAGTGAGCGTGCCCGTGATTGCCGTGCCGACAAGCATCGGCTACGGCGCATCATTTGGTGGAATTGCGGCGCTGCTCGGCATGCTCAACTCGTGCGCGTCGAATGTCACCGTTGTGAACATTGACAATGGCTTCGGCGCAGGGTTTGTGGCGTCGCTAATTAACCGAAAGTGGCCTACGTCGGTGAGCGACCTATCGTAATAATGAGACGCGTTGATATGGGACCGTTAATACTGGGACGGTTATTACTGGGACCGCGGGCGTCTTGCCCGCAACGCGTTGAATGCCCTGAACTGTTCTTGTAGTTGCTCGACGAAGGGAACACTTTCGCGCTTCGCGCTCATTGCGGGCGGGACGCCCCCGGTCCCAGTATTAACGCCCGCGTAGAGCAACAAGCTCGTTTACGGATTTATTAGACCATCGAGTTTCTCGGCCCAGTCGGGATCAAGAGTTTGAAGGATATTGTACTGTTCGAGGGCGGCATTGCGGTTGCCCGATGCCAGGTAAGACTTGCCTAGATTGTAGTACGCCTTTCCAAAGTCGGGCTTTAGTTGGATCGCACGTTTGAAAGCCTCCACAGCATCCGACATCAAACCCAGCTCCACGTAAGCTTCACCTATCTTATTGGGCACATCGGCATCGCCGGGTTTTAGCGCTGCGATCTGTTTGTAAGTTTCAATGGCCAACGGATATTTTCTGGTGCGTAGGTAAGCGGAACCGAGTCGCTCGTAAGCGCTGGTGTAATCAGGTTTTAAACGAATCGCCTGCTTGTACGCCTGGACCTCATCATCTGCTTTGCCCCAATCGCGATAAACCAGTCCCAGTGCATACCACGCATCTGCCCCGTTGTAAGGATCGAGGCGTATCGATTGGCGATAGCTGTCGGCTGCTTCGCGATATTGTTTTAGATAGTAATTTGCCAACCCGATATTGAAGTACGATTCAGCAGAAGGTCGCAGCGAGACAGCCCGGCGCGAAGCTTCGATAGCATCACTGTGCCGCCCGAGTTTCTCGCGGCAAAAGCCGGCTTGCGCCCAAGCTTCCGCATAATTACTGTCGGATTCGACGGCCTTCTCGAAATACGGCAATGCTTTTTCACAGTCGTCTTGTGAGAGAAAGCTTAGACCATCACGAAATGCCTGCACCGCCTTGGCCCGTTTGTTTCTGCCGCTCGCGGCGACCAGTTCAGATAACGCCATCAAAGGGCCACCGCTTTGCAGTTGCGAAATACGTTCAGAAGGAATCGCAAAATTGATGCTCTGCCCGCCGGTGATTTGCAGCGTGGCCACGCCGATCACCTGGCCGTGCATGTTCACAACCGGGCTGCCGCTTGAACCCGGTGAAATGGGTGCCGTGATCTGAATGATTCTTCCGAAGGTGGGAATATCGCGCACCGCTGAAACGATTCCATTCGTGACGCTGCCTTCAAGCCCGAAAGGATTGCCGATGACGACAACACTTTCGCCTTCCTGAGGCGAAGTGCGATCGAGCGGTAGTGGACGAACCTGGCCCGGTGGCGCTACAACGCGCAACACCGCAATGTCTCCTTCGGCGTCTACGGCGACGACGCCTTTAACCGGATACACGTTGCCATTGTAGGAATGGACCTCGGCGCGGTAAGCGTTTTCGATCACGTGCCGGTTTGTGACTACGCGATCCGAGTCAATGAAAAAACCGCTACCCCGGGAAAGCTGAACCCCGCGCGCGTCAAAAGTTTCGATCGCCACCGCCGAAGGTTTAATGCGACGAACTAAATCGGGAAGATCCTGCGCGGAGGCATGCGGCACGATGCCAAAGACAAGTAAGAGTAAAAGCCAAAATAATTTCATCAGGTGGGTAGTTAAATTCAAACGATCTTAACAGGTCACGCGTACCGGCGGC
>JBDUCC010000129.1:0-8693 GCA_040003675.1 bacterium
CTAGTCACTCAAACTTGGCGGACCATAATCCCACTTCGCCGGGTCACGCTCGATGTAAACAAACTTCCACGGGTATATTGACTGCGCATTCGGATACAAGCCCTTAACATAAGGCTTCTTTACAAAGTTAACCGATGACGTCTCGATGGGAATTATCGGCTGAGCATCGAGCAGGTATTTCTCGGCCTTAGCCATCAACTCGTACCGCTTTTGATGGTCCAGCGAGCGGTTGGCGTCTTCCAACAAATCTACATACTTCTTGTCCCACCAGCCGCTACCGTTATCGCCGGTCGGCGTCGAGAACAGATTCAGAAACGTAAACGGATCCATATAGTCGGCGCCCCAAATCCCAATCGCAAAGCCTTTATATTCAAGTTTGGCACGAACGTTCATAAACGTTTTAAATTCCATGCTCTTCAACTGCACCGTGATACCAAAATTCTGTTTCCACTGTGCCTGCATGAACTCAGCCATCGCCTTATTTGAGCTTTGGGTGTTGAACGAGAAATCCACCTGGTCCACTGGAAAGCTCTTGCATTCGTAAGAGCCATCACCTTTTTTCGTCACTGGGAATCCCGCTTCGCCCAGCAGCTTGCGTGCTTGCTCCGGATCAAAGGCGTCACCTTTTGGTTGTGGATAGCCGACAAAGATTCCTTCGGGCGTGAATGCTGATAAAGGTTTAGTAATGCGCCTTGCCTTGGCGTAACTGATCTTATCGATGGCCATGTTGAAGGCGCGACGCACGCGCAGGTCGTTTAGCGGCGGCTTCGTAACGTTCATCAAAATGTAAACTATCGCTGCTTCCGCACCGTCCATGTAATCTTTCTTTGGCCTCACCACATCGAGCCAGCCGTTTGGCACTACGTGGTTGTTTACCACATCCACTTCCCCAACCTTATAAACATTCATGGCAGTCGGGTTGTCAGACGACACTAAGAAATGGATCTCGTCCAGACGCACGTTAGCCGCGTCCCAGTATTGTGGATCGCGCTCGACAACTAACTCGTCGTAGTGTTTCCACTCTTTAACTTTGAACGGGCCACAGGTAACGATGTTCTCAGGTTCCGTCCAGCTAGCCCCGTATTTTTCGATAATCTTGCGCGGCGCAAGCCGGAACAGTTGATGAGCAGCCAGTCCGCTGAAGTAAGGGGCAGGCTGGGACAACGAGATGCGCACGGTGTAATCATCAACTGCCTCGACGCCAATGTCTTCGGCTTTAACTTTCACAAACTCTTTACCGGCAACTGCAGCCTGAAGTTTGGCGTTACTAGCCAGTAACTTAGTGCGCGCTTTCTCACTACCGGGCAAGGTTAGCCGCGGCGGAGAGTGCATAAACTGATGAAAAGGTGTGTCCCGGTCAGGTTTCGGTTCCTGGTCGGTTGGGCGGTATTCCACCGCCGGTGGCGCAATTGGCTTCTGGCTTGACGGTTCGTTTAGGACTTGGCCTTCCTCGGCAAAATCCTTCTCAAGCAAGTACTGGTTCGTCGCGGGATCGCTGACAAAGACAGCCCCTTCGTTAAAGGGCTGTGAGTAGCGGATGGTGTAGGCGAGGTATGCGTTCTTCGATGCCATCTCCGGCGACAGTGCGCGGCGAATGCTGTAAATAAAGTCCTGCGCTGTAATTGGGTCACCATTTGACCACTTGGCATTCCGGCGCAAGTGGAAGATAAATTCCGAGGAGTCGTCATTAATGTCCCAGCGCTCAGCTAACGCTGGAATCGCGGCCAGTGATTTTGGATCGTATTCCACCAATCCCTGGTACAACGCCATGTAAATGCGCGCTTCGGGCTGGCCTGAGCTGATCGGCGGATCGAGCGACTCAGGCTCGTCTCCATTTATGTAACGCAGAATGTTTCTAGCGGGCGGAGTAGTGCTGCCGAAGAACGCTGGATTGATCGCGACCGCGCGACAGGAAATCGATCCCAGGACAAGCGAAACGAGAGCGAAACACGCGAGTATTTGTTTGTAGTAGTAACGACTAGCCATCGTTCTCCGAGGCAAACCGATTACGAAGGGGAAAGCAGACGAAAGTTAACACGCCAAAAAAGCATTATCAAGATCGCTGTCACGAACCCTGGCTTTGCTTAATGGCCGTTGTTACTCGGGGGTGACGCCGGCGGTTTCCAGTTTCCATCTATTCGGACTTTTTTTAGTGATGGTGCGTCCAGGATGTTGGCGTCAAACCCGCTCACATACGGTTTTACCAGCGCGTACGAAGAAGCGAAGTAGACTGGCATGGCGCTCAAGTCACTTAACGCTTCTGCTTCGGTATCAATGGCCTGTAACGAAGAAGATGCTCTCCCGGTTGCATTGGCTGGCTTGCTCTTGTCCGCAGTCTCCGCGTCGTGTCTGATCGAGTGTTCAGGTTCGTTCCCGGTGGCTGGTGTTAAATAACTGTCGCCGAACAGCGTACGAATATTCGTAAGTTCATCCGTTGTTTGCATCACGATGCCGCGTCGCGCTACGTCAAAGTCTCCTGCTCGAATTGCCGCCTCATATTCTTCCCAGTTCTTGATAATCAATTCCGTCTGAATGTTCAGCACGCTGTTCCACATATTTGCGATCGCCTGGGCCACGACGCGCTGTTGTTCGTTTCGATTTATCAGCAGGCGAACTACCGGAAAGTTCTCGCCGTCCGGATAACCCGCTTCCGCCAGCAACTCCTGGGCGCGCCGCTCGTCTTTTTCCAGCAGGTCTGATTTACCCACCACGACCTTAGGCGCTTCAGTCTGACTTTGAGGCAAGAACCTTTTCGCCGGCTCAGTCGCCCCGCCGGTCTCATCGGCGCTAATGCGATCGCGGTCGATGGCGATTGCCAGCGCTTCACGCACGCGAACATCGTCAAACGGCGCGCGCGCAGTGTTGAAGGTGTAATAGGTCAACGCACCGAACGTCGTCCGGCGAAAATCCGCGTAGGGCGCAAGCAGTTTGATAGCGAGCGGTTCAAGAGCAGCATTGGTCACGGCGTCGACTTTCCCGGAGCGGTAAGCGGCCAAGGCGGATTCCGTATCGGGAGCGCCGACAAACTCAACGCTTTCCAGCGTGACCTGCTGTTTGTCCCAGTAGTTTTCTGCGCGCGCTAGCAATACTCGCTCGTTATCGGTTTTTGAAATCGAGAAGGCGCCGTTTGAGAGCAACTCGTTGGCGGGCAGCTTACCAAGCGGAGTGTCATTGCCGAGTTTTACTGGACGAAAAACAGGATGGGCCACCAACGCAGGAAAATTCATGTCGGGTTGGCGAAGTTTGACGCGTAACACA
This sequence comes from bacterium, assembly GCA_040003675.1. Classification (GTDB taxonomy): domain Bacteria; phylum Acidobacteriota; class Blastocatellia; order Pyrinomonadales; family Pyrinomonadaceae; genus PSRF01. The sequence continues at coordinate 3,259 of JBDUCC010000129.1, forward strand.
CGGTCTGAAATTGCTTCAGCTCCAAATGCCCTCGCTGACTCACGAGCGGACGGCAAGACCGGTTGAGCGTTTGCCGGCGCCGGCGACGCAGCGGCTGGCGACAGTGGCCCCGCCGCCTCTGCTTCTGTCCCTTCAATATTCGCCAGCAAATCCGTGTGCGGCGCCAGTTCACCCAGCTTCACAGTCCGTTGCCAGGAACGCACAAAGTCCCCCGCTGTAACCACTGTGCCATTGGACCAACGAGCATCCTCACGCAAATAAAAAGTCCAAACTCGTCCGCCATTCGACGCTTCCCACTTCGTTGCGACAGCCGGAACGGGCGTCAGCGTTAGCGGATCGTAATCTGTCAGTCCTTCAAAGATTGCGCGGACTAGATCGGTGTCAGGTGGCGCGGCCGCGAAAGCAGGGTCAAAAGTCTGTGGCAAGCCGCCGTCGCTCCATCTCAATTGTTGGCCCTCGGGCGCAGCGACCTTCCCGTAGTAGGGATCGATCTTCTCATTCAGGAAACAGCCGGCATGACTTAACGCCAGGGTGAGAAGCAGAATCGTTAAGACGCCCGCGCGCAGAGCTTGCTTTTTCGGGAACATGTTTCTGATCAGGGTCATTAGTCTTAATCGGATCAGCGCGCGCTCTAATCGGTGTTTTCACCACTCCGTCGCAAATCTTCTTTCAGCGCTGCATAGACTGTTTCAGTTTGCCGGCGCGTATCGTCAAAACCTTCTGAAGTATCAATCAGATAACCGGCAAACTTCTTCTTCTCATTCTGGCCCATCTGCGCGCTAATTCTCTTCTCTGCTTCTTCCTGGCTCAAATTGTTTCTCGACATTAAACGCTGCAGCTGGATGTCCGGACGGCAGTGAACAACAATTAACTTGTCGAAACGTTTGTAACCGCCCGATTCGATCATCAAGGCAGCGTCTACTACTGCGATACCGTCCGGATCGATGGCTTCCCACTCACGCAGCAGTTCATCCTGACGCGCAATGATGTATGGATGCAGGATTGAATTAAGCGTGGTGCGTCTTTGGGCGTCACCGAATACCAGCGCGCCAAGCTTCGTTCGATCGAGCGAACCATCGAGCTGCAAGACTTCGGCGCCAAATTCAGCAACCACCCTTGCAAACGCGACAGAACTTGGTTCAACCACTTCCCGCGCCGTTAGGTCAGCATCCAGCACGTGGCAACCCAGCTCAGCGAGCACGCCGGCTACAAATGATTTGCCAACGCCAATTGATCCTGTTAGTCCTACGCGCAACATGATTAGTGAACAGCCGATAGTAAACGGTGAACGGCAACACTGGGACCGCGGGCGTCCCGCCCGCCCGCGTTAAATGCCGAGCAGTCACGGTTCGGATTTAGCCGTGACCTGAATGAATGGTCTCTTGAGGCGGGCGAGACGCCCGCGGTCCCAGTAATACTGTTCACTGTTTACTGTTCACTGTTTACTTCTCTTCGCAGCTTCGCCGCCCTCAAGGTATTGCGCATCAACATCGCGACGGTCAACAGGCCAACGCCACCCGGCACCGGCGTGCGGCGACCGGCGACGGTGTCCGCCTCTGCCGGATTTACGTCACCAACGAGTGTGTACCCGCGCTTTGCAATTGCTTCAATGCGCTTTTCTGCTTCGGCTCCAAACAATTTTCTCGCTATAGCTTCATCGGTGACATTGTTCATCCCAACATCAATAACGGTGGCGCCCGGCTTGATGTGTTCGCGGCCAATAAACCCGGGGCGACCGATTGCTACTATCAGCAGGTCCGCTGCGCGAGTCACTGCCGCCAGGTCGCGCGTGCGCGAATGACAGATGGTGACCGTCGCGTCCCTTTGCAAAAGCAACTGTGCCATCGGCCGGCCCACGATTTGGCTGCGCCCAACCACGCAAGCGTCGGCGCCGGCTATTGGAATTCCCGAGCGATCGAGCAACGCAATTACGCCCGCCGGCGTGCATGGCACGAATGCCGGCTTACCCAGCGCTAATCGCCCCACGTTTAAAGGGTGAAATCCATCGACGTCTTTTTGTGGATCGACTGCTTCAATGATTTTGTCTGCGTCGATCTCCGGCGGCAATGGCAGTTGGACCAGGATGCCGTCAATGTCGCCGCGCTCGTTGAGCGAAGCAATAAGATCCAGCAGCTCTAAGGAGTTTGTACGCGCGGGCAAGGCGTGGTGCTCCGAGCGGATGCCGACTTCCTCACAAGCTTTTATCTTATTCCTTACATAAACCGCCGAAGCTGGATCGTCGCCTACGCGTACCGCTGCAAGGCAAGGCTTGACCTCATGGTCTTTCCATAATTGGTCCACCTCGCGCGCCACTTCGAGTTTGATCTGCGCGGCGACGGCGGCACCGTCCAGCAATTGCGCGCGCCGCGCCGGCTCCGGATTAGTGATAGATTGCGTCGCCATGTTCTAAGAGTTGGTCCTTTTAACAACGGTGGAACTTTCGTGCTAGGTTACACCGATATCGCTTTTATTTGTTAGCCGGGATCAGCAAACATAATGAAAAGTTTCTGGTTAGTTATTATTGCACTTTGCGTTGTTACTCTCCTTGTCATTTCAGGCTGTCGTCATCAGCGTACACGCTCGGCAACCGAGAAGCATTTCGACTTGAAGGGCAAGGTAATACTGGTTGAGAAGGACCAACATCTGGTTACGGTCGCGCATGAAGATATCAAAGACTACATGCCGGCAATGACGATGCCGTTTGCGGTCGGCGAAGATTGGTGGTGGGTTTTCGAAGTACCGCTGGTCCCCGGCGATCAGATTAACGCCACTCTAATTGTTGACGGCGCAAAGTCCTGGCTTGAAGAGGTGGTGATAGCAAAAGAAGCCTCAGATAGCGGGGCGCCGGTGAGTGGCGCAGGCATTGGTCCAAAACCAGGTGAGGAAGTTCCGGACTATCGTCTTATTAACCAGGATGGAAAACCAATTCGCCTCCATGACTACCGGGGCAAGGCGTTGGTTTTGACTTTCATCTACACACGTTGCCCGGATCCGGACCAGTGCACCTTGATGAGCAACAACTTCGCAGCCATTGACCAGGAACTGCAAAAACAACCCGAGCTTTATGCAAAGACGCATCTGCTCAGCGTGAGCTTTGATCCGGAATACGACACCCCCAAAGTGCTGCGCAGTTATGGGGCCGCGTTTACGGGTAGGTATTCAGACGAGACTTTCGCTCATTGGGAGTTCGCTTCAGGCAGTACCGATGAGGTGAAAGGGATAGCGCAGTATTTTGGAATGCGCTACTACCAGGATTCAGAATCCGGCAACCAACAAGTTATCCATTCGCTCCGCACTGCAGTTATCGGCCCGGACAGCAAGGTCATCAAGGTCTATCGCGGGAACGATTGGAAGCCTGATGAGATTGTCAACGATCTGCGTGTAGCATCCCAAACCAAAGATTCGCCGCAGATAAACGCGGAAAACGCGAATTCAGGAAAAAACTAAACAATAAGACAGTCTTTGCTGCTTCAGTTTGTCTGATCCGCGCCTATCCGCGTTAATCCGCGGCCAAATCCTTCCTACCACATCAGGCGCCGGCTTTTATCTTTTTCACTTCTTCGGTGAGTACCGGCACGGCTTCAAAAAGATCGCCGACGATGCCGTAATCGGCGATGTCAAAAATCGGCGCTTCGGGATCTTTGTTTATTGCGACAATGGTCCCCGAGTTTTTCATGCCAACCAGATGTTGGATCGCGCCTGAGATTCCCAGTGCTATGTACAGCTTTGGCGCCACGGTTTGTCCTGACGATCCAATTTGGCGATCGATTGGTAACCATTCTGCGTCGCAGATCGGCCTTGAGGCTGCGAGATCTCCACCAAGCGCCTCGGCCAATTTTTCTGCGAGCGCGAGATTGTCTTTACTCTTAATGCCGCGACCGACGGCAACGATGATGTCCGCCTTACTCAAGTCGACAGCTTGTTTGACTTCCTGAAACGGCGCTTCGGGCGACATTCGGATTTCGCCCACCTCTACAGCCATTTCCTCAACTGCCGTAACACTTCCCTTCGCTGCCTGGTCGGGCCGGTACGCTCCCGATTGAAAAGTTGCAAAAACCGGCGCCGCGCCGTCGGAAACAACGTCAGCGTCAAGCTTGCCAAGGAAAATGCGACGGGTAAATGTGAGCGTGCTGCCCGAGGCCTGCGCGCGAATGCAATCGCTGATTAGGGCCTTTTCAAAACGCGCCGCCAGCTTCGGCGCAAAGTCACGCACCAGATAGGTATGTGGAAAAACGACAAGCTGCGGATCGAGTTGCCGCACCACGTGCTCCATCGCATCGGTGTAGCCGTCGGGCGTGTACTGGGCCAGCTTTTCGTTCCTTGCCGGAATGACCTTCGCCAAGTCGTAGGCTGCAATCTCCTGGGCCAGCGCGGAAACGTCAGCGCCCGGAATTACTGCAGTCACCGGTTGCTGCGATTGAGAGCCGAGAGCTTGCGCGGCCGCGATCGCTTCCAGCGAAGTCTTGTTAAGCGCGCCGTCGCGGTGCTCGATGAAAACTAGAATTCCCTGGCTCATTTCGATTTCAGTTCCTCAAGTGCGGCCTTGAACTTTTCATTTTGCATGAACTGCTTGAATGACGAATCAGTTGCCGGGTTGGGTATTCGCTCGCCCGGAATCATATTTTCACGCCGGTCGAATGCGAGTTTCAGATACTCAATTGCCTTGTCCATATCCTTCTTCTCGCCGTAGGTGCAAGCCAGGTTGTAATAGAACATTGGATAGTCCGGATCTTTTGCGATTCCGTATTCGAACGTCTCTTTGGCCTTGTCCAAGTCGCCTGTGATGCCATAAGCCATGCCCAGATTATCGACAAGCACCTTCCAAATGGTCTTGTCCAACGTTCGTTTTTCTTTCTCAAGATCCAACGCCTTTTGGTAGGGACCGATGGCTTTTTCAAAATCATGTTTGATGTAGTAGGCGCTACCTTCGCGAACAAGCTCAAATGTTTGCGCAGCTTGTGAACTCTGGTTTTGGCCCGTTACCTGAATCTGGAAAGCCAGGGTTAAAGTCGTGAGCGCGCAAGCAATGATAAGGAATCTGCTTGCTTGAACTAGTGAGGGATGCATAGGTTGCCTTTCTTTAATGAAGTCTGTCTTGTTCAGTTTGAATATCAAAACACTCGGGCCTCTGTATGTAGCTTTTGCGCCAACTCAACTGCGCCCGCTTTCGCGTCGCCGTTCCCGAGCAACTGTGTCTGTTTTGTTTTTTGCGGGAGATAAATTTTCTCAATTCGCTGGTGCGTGGGACGATCTACAACTTCGGCAGGGGGCGCGACTTCCTTAATCTCTTTTTTCTTGGCGGCCATGATGCCCTTAAGGGTTGCATAACGAATCTGGCTAATGCCCGATTGAATCGTCAGCAACGCCGGCAACGGCATTGAGTACCATTGATACCAGCCGCTCTCCAGTTCTCGCTTGACGCGCAGTTTGTCACC
>JBDUCC010000130.1:0-8603 GCA_040003675.1 bacterium
GGCCGCGTGGCTTGAGGCGTGGCGCCGGGTCGATGGTATTCAGGCCCACAATACTTTTTCGGCTCGGTGCCAAGCACAAAAGTCCTGGTCCTGATCACGGGACAACTCTCAACCGCTATCAATCCGGTGGTTGGATCAATATCAAGAGTAATCGTTCCTTCCAATCGCCCACTCTCGTTAGTGCGAAGCTCGCTCTTTGGCCTGCGCGGTGAAGCGGTAGGCGAAGGTTCCAAAGTCGGCATAGGGACAACCTCGCCGGGCTCCAGCGTCGGCAACTCCTCAGGTGTTACTTCCAATTCGGGAACAATCTCAGCGCCGCGAGGGGACGTCCCATTAATAAAAAGTTCAATGCGCTTTTCGGGATCGTCGGGCCCGGCAGGCGCGCCTGTTTTTGGATTGATCGGTATCTGTTCAATGCCGGCCGGCATGGCCCAGTCGCCTTGCCATTCCGGATGCTGGGCCAATGCCACCTGCATAAAGTCGGTCCATATTGGCAAGGCTGAATTCGCACCCGTCAGGCCGAGTTGTGATCCATCGTCAAATCCCACCCACACGACGCAGACCAGGTTCGGTGTATAGCCCGCGAACCAACCATCACGCGAGGTCCCTGTTTTCCCCGCAACGTTTGCCTTAAGGCCGCGCGCTCGCACCGGCGCCGCCGTACCGCGATTCACCACATCTTTCATAAAAGACGTCATGACATACGCCACGTCGGGATGAAACACTTCACTTTTTTGCGGCGTGGGCGCAGCGATAGTTACGCCTGTGCCCGTCGTGATGCGGTTGATTGCGATGGGACTGGTACGTGTCCCCAGCGTTGCGAATGCTGTGTAGGCCGACGCAATTTGCAGCGGCGTCGCTTCGCTGGTGCCGAGGGCCATTGCCGGGTAAGCGCGGGGTGGTTTAGGCAGGCCGGCCTTGGCCGCGAGATTCATGACGCGCCCGATCGTTACTTCCATCGCCACGTCTACCGTTACCACATTTAAACTATGGACCAGGCCATCGCGCAGGGTGACGGGCGTATGTGAGTAGCTGTCGCCAAAATTCCCGGGCGAATATTCCTGATTGTCGTAAGTGAATGTCTTTGGTTCGTCGACATAGGTCGTCGCCGCGGTTATAACGCGAGGAACTGGATCATAGGCAGTGTTGAGCGCGGTCGCATACACGAAGGGTTTAAAGGATGAACCCGGTTGCCGGTAGGCATCGGTCGCCCGATTCAGTTGGCTTTTGCCATAATCACGACCGCCAACCATTGCCACAATCTCTCCGGTCTTAGCGTTCATCGCAATCAGCGCCGCTTGCAGCGTTCCCGGAGCAAAGCGCTTCGCTTCAATTTTGTCGAGTCCGGCCAGCTGTTTTGTGAGTGCGGCATAAGCAGCGCGTTGCAAATCGAGATCGATGGTGGTGTAAATCCGCAGGTGCTCGGCCGCGCCCGGCCCAGCAATGATGTCGCCAAGCTGGCTCTGAACGTAGTCAGCAAAATACGGCGCATCGGAAATGTCGATGCGGCCTTTCGTCGCCGCCACTTGCAACGTTTCTGCTTTCGCCCTGGTCGCTTCATCCGCAGTTATTGCGCCGGTTTCCGCCATGTTATCCAAAACCTGGTTGCGCCGCGCGGTGGCCGTTTCCAAATCGTGATAAGGGTTATAACGATTGGGACTGCGTATCAGTCCGGCAAGAAAAGCAGACTCGGGTAGAGTCAGATTGGTGACGTCTTTGTTGAAATAAGCGTCCGCGGCTTCGCCAAAACCATTGATCGAGAAGCCCGCCTGTTGGCCCAGGTAAACCTGATTCGCGTAGAGCGCAAATATCTGCTCCTTCGACAGTCGCGTCTCGAGGATGATAGACATGTAAGCTTCTGCAACTTTGCGTCGCAGCGTCCGCTCCGGCGAAAGCAGAAGGTTCTTAACTAACTGCTGGGTAATGCTGGAACCACCCTGTCGCGCAATTGGCGAGTTCGGATCGGAATCGTAACGCCGCACCAACGCTCGCAGGATGCCACGAAGGTTTACGCCGTAATGTTCGAAAAACGATCTGTCCTCAGTTACTACGATTGCCTTCACGAGATGAGACGGCAGATCGTTGTAGCCGACGATTTTGCGTTTCGTTCGATCGCGGCCTGTCACCGAGCTGATCAACTGCGGCTCGAGCCAGGCCTTATCCAATTTCGCGTTGTTGTCCAGGTCTGAGATTCCGCTGATCGCCTTGCCGTTACGGGTAAACTGGATTCGCACATGCTGAAACTGTCGCTGGCCGTCGACTACGTTGCTGTCGCTCGGGTCAATATCAACCGCGCCATTGTTGACCACATACCGGCCGCGACCTTTGTCGGCCTGTTGGGCCTTTTCCACGTAGCCTGAGCTCTTCAAAAATTCCAGCAGTTGATCCTGGCTGATTCCCTGCCCCACATGGACCAGCTTTGGCGCCGCGTAAATTCCTGCAGAACGCGTGAAGACTTCGCCTTTAAGCAGATTGTCGATTCGCCCGGAAAAAACGGTCCAGTAATAAATCAGAAATCCAAGGGTGATAACGGTAATAGCCGCGAGCGGAATTATTACCGGCGGGCTTATCAGCCGTCGCAGGACACGACGGCGGAAACTCGGTTCCGATTGCGCATAAGCGACGACGCGAGCTCGACCTCGGGGATCTATTCCCGGGCTCATCCCGGGTGGCTTTTCTTCAGGTGGGTATCTTACTGGCATAGACAGGCGATAGACCGTGTTGGTCCAGTTGTCCTTCAGGCTGTGGTCAGTCGTCCATCCTCGTAATTCAAATGCTAACCTCTCATCCCCGGGGTGTCCACCTAATTGACAGCTTGGTAGTCTTTAGCTAACGTCAAAGTTAACTGCGCTTTAGATGCGATTTGTAACTTATGAGTCTATCGCCAAAGCGAAGACCTTTGCTCGCCGGCAATAATCGCCGCATCCTCTTTTCTCTTCTAGCGGTCATTGTCGCTATGGGCTTTGGGACCATCGGCTTCCATCTGATCGAAGGGTGGTCGATACTTGATAGCCTGTATGCTGCGGCGCAAACTGTTACCACCGTGGGCTACGGCGATGTCACGCCTGCCACGCGCGACGGCAGATTTTTTGCGATTATTTTCATGCTCGGCGGCGTGGGAGTTGTCCTTTATGCGTTGACGGCGACCGTGCATGCGATCGTTCAATCCGAGTTAGTTGCCACTTTCGGCGAGCGGCGGCAATCGCGAAAAATGAGCAAGCTAAGAAATCATTTCATCATTTGCGGCGCGGGACGCGTCGGTTCGCACCTGGTGCGGACGCTGCTGAACAGCAACGACATCTTTGTGGTCATCGAAAAAGACAGCCAAAGAGTTGAGGAGCTAACCAAGCTCGGCGTGATTGTGCTGGTGCATGATGCGACGCTCGAAGAGACGCTGCGCGAAGCAGGAGTTGAGGTAGCCCGCGGCCTGGCTGCGTGCTTGCCAGACGACGCGGACAACGTTTACATCGTGCTAACCGCTCGCGATTTGAATCCCAATTTACATATCGTTGCGCGCGCCGCCGAAGAGCAAGCGGAAGCCAAGCTGTTCCGCGCGGGCGCGAATCGAGTGGTTGCGCCGACGATTATTGGCGGGCATCGTATGGCGATGGCGCTGACGAAACCCGCGGTTGACGACTTCATCGGTTCAATTACGGCGAACAAGTTGGAGCTCGCATTCGAGGAATTGATGGTGAGTCCAACTTCGCGTTTGGTGGGTCAAAAACTAAGTGAGACGAACATTCGCTCGGAACTCGACATTGTAGTTGTGAGTATCCGGCGCGCGGACGGCCAAATACTCTTTAATCCCAGTGGCGATGCCGTCATCGGCAGGGGCGACATTCTCATTGCCATTGGCCACGCAGAATCGTTAATGAAACTGAACGAGGAGGCCACTGGACTGGCCGTTGATCTTGCATAGATGAAAATTCTTGTTACCGGCGGCAGCGGCTACCTGGGCTCGCACGTATGCCGTTTCTTTAATGCCGATGATTTCTCGCGCCGCACCGGCCACGACATTCTTGACGATGAGGACGTCAAACTCGTGGCTGAGTATGACGCCGTAATTCACCTCGCTGCTCATCTCGATAAAGACCCTCAAGCCGCTGAACTTTGTTTTCGCACCAACGCTGAAGGCGCGGCGAACGTCGTAAAGCACCTCAAGCCTAACGCTGCGTTTATCTACGCTTCGACCAGGGATGTTTACGGCACGCATGCGAATGTCCAGGCGCAAGTTTCAGAAGCCTGTGCAACCGACTTTAGCGGCCACACTGCCCTGGAGTGGTCCAAACTAATTGGCGAGCGCTACGTTGAATATTTCGCGCGTCGACACGGCGTGCGCGCCTGCATTTTCCGCATGTCCACCGTTTACGCGCGGCCTTCCGCGGGTAACGAAGCAGGTTTTGTCACTCACTATGTGGAATCGGTGAAGCGCGGCTGGCCCATGCATCTTCCTCTGGACGGTCAGCCCGTTCGCGACATCCTGCATGTTGATGATTTTTCCCGCGCCTGCCAAAGCTTCATCGACTCAGCGCAGGCTCACGGTCTGTATAATCTTGGCGGCGGGATGCGCAACTCACTAAGCTTGCGAGAACTCGTGACTATGATCGGTAAAATGATTGAACTCGAGCCGGTGATTTCTGATGCAGGAGCGTTACCGCCAAATGTTCCCATTCGTTATGTTTCCGATTTAACGAAGGTCCGCGAACAGCTTGGCTGGGAACCTCAAATTGGAATCGAGGAAGGACTGCGCAGTTTGTTGTGAATTTGGGAGGCCCCTCAATCAGGAAGAAAAGAGATTTGCCATTTACCATTTCTCATTTGGCATTTCGTTGGAACGCGAATCGACGCTCTGAAAGTTGCTCAATCAGTTCGATGGAAAATGGAAAATGGTAAATCTTTCTTTTAGAGCCTAGCCAAATGGAAGCAGCGAAGCCCCAAAACATAAGGCGCATAATCGTCAGAGGCACCAACTGGGTTGGCGACGCGATGATGACTTTGCCAGCGTTGCGCGAGTTGAGACGGCTTTTTCCCGATGCCCACATCACGCTTGCTACGCGTGCCTGGGCCAGGGGATTGTTTTTTGGCGCGGAGTTTATTGACGAATTGCAAATTCTGGATGGACGCGGAATACGTTCTTTCTTCCAGCAACTGCGCGGTTGGCGAAAAGGTCAATTTGATCTGGCGATCCTTTTAACCAATTCATTCGAATCTGCTCTGGTTGCAGCCCTTGCGGGGATTCCCGCAAGGATCGGATATGCATCCGATGGCCGAGCCCGCTTGTTGACTCACGCGATCGAGCTACCCGAATGGCGCAGCACTCGGCACGAAATTTTTTACTACCTGAGAATTGTAGCCGAGCTTGAATGGTTGTTCACCAAGCAGCAAACCTTTCTCGAAGTTCAACCCGACGCGTCGCTCGAGGTTGCGGAGCGGAGGACGGATGAAGCGCGTTATTTTCTAAGGCGTCAGGGTGTCACTGAAGATCGTCCGGTAATCGCGCTCTGTCCCGGTTCGATAAATAGCCGCGCCAAGCGCTGGCCGTCGGAAAGCTATGCTGTGCTTGCTGATCGCCTTGTGGACACGCGGCGCGCGCAGATACTGCTGATAGGATCACAACAGGAATTGGACGTTTCGCAGCACGTCGTCAGCCGCATGCACAATAAGGCGCTGGTTCTAACTGGCAAGACTGATATTGCTCAACTCGTCGCGATACTGAGCCTTTGCGACTTGCTCGTTACCAATGACACGGGCCCGGCCCACATTGCTGCCGCGTTAGGACGTCCCACCCTGGTAATCTTTGGACCGACAAATCCATTGACTACGCGGCCGTTCTCGCCCTATGCAGAAATTATTAGTCATCCACCGGAGTGTGCGCCCTGTATGTTGCGAGATTGTCCGATTGACCACCGCTGCATGACGGCTATTACGCCGGATGAAGTTTTCTCCCGGGCGCAAGCCCTGTTGGCCAACAAACAGGCGCTACCCGCTTGCGAGCATTCGCAACCTTTGGTTGAGGAAGTGAGAAACTAAGGTGTGTCGACAAGTAGAACCAAAGGACACTCTGGGTAGTTCCTCGACGCGGTAGCGTCGTAGAATTTAGCCCGGCCTTTCAAGTCTGGGTTCGACTCGAAATTTTCCCCGTCGGGTAGCGACGGTCGAAAATACGCCAGTTTCAGGCGGCGCTACGCGACGCAAACGACTCGGTGAGCGTTCCCGGCCTTGAAAGGCCAGGCTAAATTCTACCGACGCTACGCGTCGAAAAACTTGATCAAAGATCCTAATAAAAAATGAACCAGGCAGTCTTCATCGATCGCGACGGCACCATTTCTGAAGAAGTGGGTTACATCAACCACGCCTCGCGCTTTCGCTTGTTTCCTTATTCCGCTGCTGCAATTGAGCAGTTGCATGAAAGTGGCTATCTCGCAATCTTAGTCACGAACCAGGCTGGCGTTGCGCGTGGTTATTTTTCCGAGGACATGGTTCAGGCCGTTCATAAACGAATGACTGAAGAACTTGAGGCGAGTGGCGCGACTCTCGACGCCGTCTATTATTGCGCCCATCACCCGTCGGTGGGTGAGCCTCCCTATCGACTCGACTGCGACTGCCGCAAGCCAAGACCTGGCTTGCTGTTGCGCGCGGCGCGCGATTTCGACCTTGACCTCACAAATAGTTGGATGGTCGGCGACCGTTATAGCGATGTGGAACTGGCCAAAAATGCCGGCGTGAAATCCGTGTTGGTCTTAAGCGGCTATGGGCGCGGCGAATGGGAACATCAACGTGACACGTGGACCATGCTGCCAGATCTGGTTGCCGAAGATCTGCTGGAAGCTGTTAGTTTAATCCGTAATCTGGATGTTGTGACATCCGCATCGAGGAAAACGTTTTGACTGTTGAGCGAACACTCTTGCAGGAGCGTTTGATAAGTATTGTCAGACGCTTTGGCGATCGGCGCATTCTGGTAATTGGCGACCTAATTGCCGACCAGTTTGTTTATGGTGCAATAGATCGAGTTTCTCGGGAGGCGCCGGTGTTTATTCTGCGTCATGAACACACCGAAACACTTCCCGGCGGCGCGGCAAACTGCGCCATGAACCTGGCCTCGCTCGGTGCCGCGGTCTCTTTGATCGGAGTTCGCGGAGACGACGAAGCTGGTCGAGCCGTCACCGAGAAGTTGACCAGCGCCGGTGTTGATACCACGGGACTTCTGACTTCGGATGCGCTCCGCACTACCACCAAGGTTCGCATTCTAGCTGGACAATTACACTCCACGCGCCAGCAAGTAATTCGCATTGATTATGAGGGTGATGCTTTGACCGATCTCACCGTGCGCGAAAAACTGCGAGAAGCAGTACTCGAACACGCGCAGTCAGCGGATGCAGTCATTGTTTCCGACTACAACTACGGTGTCGCGGACGCTGAGATGGCTCTCTTCACGAAAGATGTGGCAGCCGCAAGAAAAATTCCTTTGCTCGCTGATTCGCGCTTTCGCCTGTCAGGTTTCGCGGGGTTCACGTCGGCAACGCCAAACGAAGACGAAGTAGAACAACTATTGGGAAAACAAATTTCGGATGCGACCGAACTGGAATCTGCCGCCGAAGAGCTGCGGGAGGTACTGGGATATCGGGCGCTCCTGGTAACGCGGGGCGGCCAGGGAATGATGTTGCTGGAAGATGGTGTTCCCGCCATTCACATCGAGGCGGTCGGCTCGCACGAGCCGGTGGATGTTACCGGCGCGGGTGACACGGTTATCGCTGCTTATGCGCTCGCGTTGGCTTCCGACTCGTCTTTCCCCGATGCCGCTCGACTTGCAAACTACGCCGGCGGCCTGGTGATCATGAAGCGCGGTACCGCCTCGGTCACGCGGGAGGAACTTGAAAATTCCGTGCTCCATTCAGAAGTTTCGTACTAATGACCGCTTCATCATCAGCAACTCTTGACGCCGCTTCGCGAATTCTCGCTCGCGATGCGCTGATTGCACAAATCGAATCCGCAAAAAATGAGGGACAAACAATTGTCCTGACGAACGGTTGTTTCGACGTTCTGCACGCTGGACATATTCGGTATTTGCTGGGTGCGCGCGAACTCGGGGACGTTCTGGTGGTGGCAATCAATGCCGACGCACAGGTACGGGCGCTGAAAGGAGTTGGCCGTCCTATCCTCTCCGAACATGACCGCGCCGAGTTAGTCGCGTCAATTGAAGCCGTCGACTTCGTAACTGTTTTTGACGAGCCGACAGTCGAGCAGCTGCTGCTCGCCCTCCGACCCGACGTTCATGCAAAAGGAACGGATTACACCGAGGAAACTGTTCCGGAGCGCGATGTGGTACGATCTTTTGGCGGGCGCGTCGCTATCGTCGGAGATCCAAAGAACCATTCGACTTCAGAAATGCTGAAGCGCTTAAAGTAGGACAGGCACTGGTGCCTCCCCTATTTGATATCGGGAAAGTCACTGGCATCGATGCGCAAAGCTTCGTCCATCCTGGAGGTTTCCAAGCCTCAAGAACATGGTGCCGCAAAAATTTTGAGAGACAACCCGTTTTTAGATCGCCTCATCGAAGTCGGCACGAAGGCCCTGAGGCGCGGGTTGATGTCTGGGGAGACGCT
>JBDUCC010000131.1:0-8588 GCA_040003675.1 bacterium
GCGCTTCGAGCGTCATCTCTTGAGCATTAACAGACATGAACGTACCTCACGGGGGTTGGAAAGGACGAGTGATCTTTTGGTCTTTGGTCTTTGGTCTTTGGTCTTTGAACTTTGAACTCTGAACTTTGTGCTTTGGACTTGGCTTGTCTGTCCTGCGCTTAGAGTTAAGAATCGGGATGCAAAGTACAAAGCACGAAGTACAAAGCACAAAAGTTCAAAGTTCAAAGCACAAAGTTCAAAGACCAAAAACCTTGCCTTCATCCTTCTTCAGTCACTCTGCCATCCTTCATCTGCACAATGCGATCGGCAAAACTGGTGGCAAGTTCGCGATCGTGTGTCACCATCAATACGGTCAGCGAATCACCAGTCGCCATTCGTCGCACCAACTCGAGTAATTCATGAGCACGGGTTGAATCGAGGTTTCCAGTCGGTTCGTCCGCCAGCAACACTTTCGGACTATTTGCCAACGCTCGGGCAATCGCCACGCGCTGTTGTTCACCGCCCGAGAGTTCTCCCGGCCGGTGCGTCAACCGATCGGCGAGTCCCACCCGATCCAGCAGTTCGCCTGCTTTGCGGCTTCGTTGATTTCCGCGCAAGCCGCCAAATGCCAGCGCCAGGCCAACGTTTTCCTGTGCGTTCATGGTGGGAATCAGATTAAAGTTTTGAAAGATCATGCCGACCGAGTAACGACGGTAACGGGCCATATCGCGCTTGCTGAACGGGCCAAGCGCCTTGGCGTTGAAAAAAACCTCGCCGCTGGTTGCATGGTCCAAACCGCCCAGAATGTTCAGCAAAGTACTCTTCCCTGAACCGGAAGTTCCCTGGATTGCCACGAACTCGCCTTCGTTAACTTTCAAGGAAACATTGTCGAGCGCGGTGACGCTCGTGCTGCCCATTTGATACACCTTCGAAACTTCGCGTGCTTCCAGAAGTGACATGAAATTTGCCGCGGATTAACGCCGGATAGACTCGGATCAGAATAGCTTTGCCTCAAAAGTCATGGGCCATGTCAGGTTCGGCTCTGCCGTCGGATGTGCGGCGGTGGCTATGCCCCGCCGACAGCAGCCAGATTAGTCCCGGGCTATGCCCTTGGATTTAGTGGGCCAGAGGCCGTATCAAGGGCGTAGCCCAAACATGTAAGGGCATCTCTACGGCGGGGCATAGCCACCGCCGCACATCAGGCGGCATAGCCCTAGCCCAACGACGGAAACTTTTAGCAGAGCTGATCAGAATAAAACAATACCAGTTGGTCCGCGATTTACGGTTCGATCAGTTTTTATCCGTGTTTGTCTCTCGCTACTCTCGTCTCACCTTACTCACACGCCAGAGTTCGAATCGTTCTTCATCAAATCCCTTCAACATTATTTCAAAAGGTTCAGCGCGCAGGTTTTCAACCCGCATAAACTCCTGAACTTCCGTGTCCTCATAGATTGTATGAGAGATTACCACGTCATTCCCCGTCGACAGGCTTTCCAGTCGGGCTGCCATGTTGACGGTCGAGCCAAAGTAGTCGAGCCGGTCGTTCAAGGTAACCGCGATGCAGGGGCCTTCATGGATGCCCGCTTTCAATGTCAGCGGCGCAATGTCGCCCTGAGGCGCAGCCAGCACCTCCTGCGCGGCCAGCATTGCTTTAAGCGCATTCACCGGCTGGCGAAAGATTGCCATCACCGCATCGCCGATCGTTTTCACCAGCGCGCCATCTTCAGTAGTGATGACTTTCTTCAGCACGTCGAAATGGTTCATCACGCGACCAAACGCCGTCGCGTCTCCTATCTCGCGATAGAGCTGGGTAGAGTTTCGTAAATCAGTAAAAAGCACTGTTAGCGTGCCCACTGAGATTTGCTCACCTGGTCGTAGCGCTTCGCTGGAGAAAAGATCGCGGAAGGTTTGCAGCGCAGTTACCTCCGCAGCCGTCGCCGCCTGATCGCTCCATGCGAGGCGCTCAAGGATCAACAATTGTTCGGCTGCTGTGTCGTTTTCAAGTTGCAGCGAGGCCAAGGTGGCCAACTTCAACGGCTCAAGCGGCCAGCCTGATTCGGCAATTGCAACCCTGGCGTCGCTGTTACCGCCGGCGGCAGTTACGGAAACATCAACTCCGCCCGAGAGTTCCAGCGCGCGCAATCGATAGCGTCCCGGTTCAAGCGGCAGCGTCAGCAGACGGCTCGCCTGCGGCGCCAACAATTGCTGGGCGACGATGTGCGGCGTTTTTTGCGGACTGCCCATGCAGAAGTCCTGCATCGCTACGACCCGCAGTGACGAATTGGGACGAAAGGTGACTTCGACAAAGCGGTCGAAGTTTACTTTGAAATCGATGCGGCAGGTTTCACAGTGAAGCTCGGAACTTATTTCGCGCAGCGTGCCGCCCGTTTCTTTAGCGCCGCGACACAAGGGACACAACAACTCCCATTGCAAGTCGAGCAGTCCGGCGCGAGTTGCCTTCAGGCATAACTCAAGCACCTCGCGTCGCGAAACATTCCAATCATCGGCGAGTTGATAAGGGCGAATGCGCGCCACCGCGAATTCGTCGGCCGTTTGAATAAAGTTTGCAAGCCGAGTGATGGTTTCACTTTCCGGCTGCTCACTAATTAACTTCCGTTTGATGCTGTCGATTCGATCAATGGCAACGGCGCTGAGTTCGACAGTTGAATCGGCGAACGAAGTCGGCGCCCCGATCATCGCCATCTGATCGTAGTTCGCGAATGCGCGCGCAAAGCGACGCGTGCTGATAAATTTCATTTGCAACGCGACACTCAGTGCGCCAAACATCGATCGCGGTGTAACGGAGACTTGATAAGTAAGCCTGGTTCCACCCGCGGCGCCCGGTGTCAATTCGGCGAGCGCGCGCAATTCAACCATCGGTCCTTTGCTGTAGGTGCGCGCCACGCCGAAACGCGACGGTCGAATCCACTCAAACGGCTGCTCTTCCCATTCGACTGCCATGCCATAAACCGACAGTCGCAACCGCTGGCGCGCGTTTCTGAGTTTTTGCCGGGTTTTGCTGTGCTCCACCGAAGGCACTCCCGTGTCGCGATTGAAGCGATTAGTGTCCGACACAAAGGGCCAAAGCTCTTCAGGAGAAGACTTCAAATCGTAGGTCCAGCGATAGTGGAGTTCTTGGCGGGGCATAAGTCAGGAGTCAGAATTCAGAATTCAGAATTCAGAATTCAGGAATCAGAGGTCAGAAGGATGTTGTCGGTGGTCAGCCGGAGATTCAAATAGAAGTTCCGATCAATCAGACGCGGCCATCGGAGCTGCTGAAATCTAAATCCTGAATTCTGTATTCTGTATTCTGCATTCCGACTTTCTGGCTCACACTTCCTTGTACTCAGAATCAACATCTTCATCTGAGAAGGCAACGCGGTAGTTTTTCGACTGAATCTGGGTCGTGATTAGTAGATCGGTTTTCGTCTTAAGCAGGTCGGCTCGGTTGTAAACCGAAAGCTCAAAATTGTAGCCGTGCGTTATCGCATCCTTGGGACACGCTTCCACGCAGTACCCGCAAAAGATGCACCGGCCGTAATCGATGTTGTAAACCTCGGCATAGCGTTCGTCGACGCCGATGCGGTCTGCGGGCAAGCGCGGATCGTCTTTCGCAATAATGTAAATGCACTCGGAAGGACAAGCCGCGGCACAAAGAAAACAGGCAACGCACTTTTCCTTGCCACTCTCATCAACGTGAAGCAAGTGCTGTCCGCGATAACGCGGTTGCAGTGTCACCGGCTCTTCGGGATATTGCACGGTCCACTTCTGTTTTGGGATGTATGACAGGGTCACACCCATCCCCTGGATGATGGCTTTCGTTGATTGAATTACGTCAGTGATTATGGACATTGCTTTTTTGTCAGTAGTCAGTGGTCAGTAATCAGTTAGTCAATTGGTCTTTGGTCTTTGGTCTTTGGTCTTTGGTCTTTTGTTTTTCGTTCTTTGGTTTTGGGTCTTAAGATTTGGAATCTGGAATTTAAAATTTGTATTCGATTTCTGCCTTCTGCCTACTGCTCCTGCCGTCTGCCTACTGTTTTACGGGATTCACCTCCGACCCGATCGCCTGCCAGCGTCCATCGCGCCAGACGAATTTGTCAATGAAGTTGAAAGCAACCTCCTGGTCTTTTACCTGTAGTCTAATGATACCAGTAAGTGTCGCACGATCGCCTGTCAAACTGACCCTCAAGTCTTCAAATTCCCACTTTTGGATGGTGGTGTCAGGCTGTATCGTCTTCAAATATTCGGCTTTGCCCTGCGCTTTCCCTTCGCTCGACTTGCCAACATAGTCATCTGCAAGAATGCGATCCAGTTTCTTCTTGTCAGCATTGATATTCGCTACAGTCCAATCGTTTTCCAAATCATTCAACTGCGCCAACACTTCCTCTTCATTAATGGGCGGCGCAACCAAGTTCTCTTCGTCACTATTGTCGTTTTCATTTTGCTCGTCGGCATTCACATTCGAGTTTGCATTTGAGTTTGCGTTCGTGTTGGCGACGTTGTTGTTGTCAGTCCGGTAGGATCGAACGTTGGCATTTGACGAATTCTGGTTCGCCGCTGCCCGCAGCATTTTCGGAATAAACACCGCCGCGGCAATTCCCAACGCTGCTATCACAACCAACACAATCGCCAAAATGGCCAATACCCAAAGCCAAACTCTGCGTTTCGCCGGCTGGCCCGGCGGCGGCGCGTATGAGCCCGGTGGTTGATATGCAGGCTGAACGGGATTGGCTGAAGCCGAAGGCTCAGGACCGCGGTCGCTCGCGGACGGGTGGACCACTGTCTCTTCAGCAGACTCGTCGACGATTGTGACTAGCGGCGTTCCGTCGTCGGTGCAGAAACTGAGATTCTGATCGGTAAAGGTTCGCTTGCAAGTGGGACAACGTTTCATGGTGATTCAATTTGCGTGGACTTCACAACTGAGCTGAGGCTTCACGCCGCTTTGGTTGGCGGTGCCTTGCGCCGCTTTGGTTGCCCTTGAGATCTCTTTTAAGAAAGCAGTCGACTTATTCCCGCGGTCCAAAGCGGCGTCAAGCCGCCGCAGTCCAAAATAAACCACGCTCGCTTAAGCTCGTTAGATATTGGTTTAAACCAATTCGAGCTGGCTAAAGAAGTACGCGATCTCAGTGGCCGCATTCTCATCTGAATCGGAACCGTGAGTGGCGTTCTCGCCGACTGAAGCGCCAAACTCTTTGCGTAGCGTTCCTTCATCAGCTTTCGCCGGATCGGTGGCGCCCATTAGGTCCCGCCAGGCTTTCACCGCTCCCTCTTTTTCCAAAACCATAACCACGCAAGGCGCACTGGACATGAATTCCGTTAAGCCGGCAAAGAACGGCCGTTCACGATGCACGGCATAAAAGCCTTCGGCTTCCCGTTGGCTCATGTGCAGGGTCTTCATTGCCCGCAGTGTGAAGCCGGCGTCATTGATTCGTTGAATGATGTTGCCGGTGTTTCCGGCGCGCACCGCGTCCGGTTTAATGATTCCAAAGGTAAGATTACTCATTACTAACTTTTCGGTTTCCTTCCAGAATCTTCTTATGAACTTTGTATTTTGAGCTTGGATCTTTGTACTTCAATGCCTCGGGCTTGTCTTCGACTGTCACACTAACAACGTACAAAGGTCCAAGCTCAAAGCTCTAAGTACCAAGTTGCAACGAATTCGTTAGCTAGCCAGGGCCTGTTGCATCCCAGTACCAATATCCGCCGGCGACTTAACCACGTGGATACCCGCATCTTCCAGTGCCTTCATTTTTTCCGCCGCAGTTCCCTTGCCGCCGGCGATGATCGCGCCGGCGTGGCCCATGCGGCGACCCGGCGGCGCCGTCTGTCCGGCAATAAACGCAACGATTGGCTTGGTGACATTCTCCTTCGCAAAAGCCGCAGCTTCTTCTTCGGCAGTGCCACCAATCTCACCAATCATTACAATTCCATCTGTCTCGTCGTCATCCTGAAATAACCGCAGCGCATCGACATGCGTCGTGCCGACGATCGGATCGCCGCCAATGCCAATTGCTGTTGACTGGCCCATCCCGAGCGCGGTCAGTTGGCCCACCGCTTCATAGGTCAATGTTCCGGAGCGCGAAACGACTCCGATGCGGCCTTCGCGATGAATGTGGCCGGGCATGATTCCAATTTTGCATTTGCCGGGACTGATGATGCCGGGACAGTTTGGACCAATCAAACGTGTTGCCTTGTTGGTTAAGTATTCTTTCACCTTCACCATGTCGAGGGTTGGGATACCTTCGGTGATGCAAACGATGACCGGAATGCCGGCTTCGGCCGCTTCCATGATCGCGTCCGCCGCAAAGGCTGGCGGAACATAAATCACGGCTGCGTTCGCGCCGGCTTGATTCACCGCATCGCTAACTGTGTTGAATACCGGGATGCCTTCGTGTGTAGTTCCGCCCTTGCCGGGCGTGACGCCACCAACGACCTTTGTTCCATACTCAACCATCTGTTTCGTATGAAACGTTCCCTCTTTGCCCGTGATTCCCTGCACCACCAGGCGCGTGTTTTTATCAACGAGAATGCTCAATTGCTCGGCTCCCGAAATAGAAAAAATGGATTACGAAATGAGGGCGGAGTATAACAACTGCCACGAGCGGGCACAAAGAACGCTTGCAAAAACCTAGGTGGTGGGTCAGTTTCGTTGCATAGGTCCGATAAACTTAGTTTGACGCGGCGTTACGACAAGCTAAAGCTTATCGGACATCAAACTGCCCCACTGCGCAAACCTAGGTGAGTTCGACGCGCTGACCATACACGGGCACAGTGGCCGGCCACGCAAATCTTTCTCTGATATGTGCGGCCATTGCGTTTGCGGCGGCCGGCTCTCCGTGCGTAAGAAAGGTTTGGCGAGGCGCGGCGGTCATTCCTTCCAACCAGTGCAAAACCTCTTTCCAGTCGGCATGAGCAGAAAAGCTGCCGATGCGTTCAATGCGGCAACGGACCGGTACCCATTGTCCCAGTATTCTTACTTCCGGCTCGCCATCAAGAATTCGCCGGCCAGTTGTTCCGGCCGCCTGATAACCAACAAAAAGAAGCGTCGTATTTCGATCTGGAACCAAACGCAGCGCGTGATGCAGCACACGCCCTCCGGTCATCATGCCCGAGGCGCTGATAATGATGCGCGTTTCCTTCAGCTCGCTGAGGCGTTTCGATTCCGCCTTTGACGAGCACGTGATCATCGCATGCGTGCGAAGTGGATGTTGCGGTCTGGCCAGCACACTGGCGTAATCTTCATCCTGCTCCTCCTTGCGATTTGCATATGCCGCAGTCGCTGCTGCCGCCATCGGTGAATCGAGGCAAACAGGAAGGACCGGAATCGCTTTTTCATCTTCCAACTCTCGAATCAGATAGATGATCTCTTGCGTGCGACCAACTGCAAACGCAGGAATTAGTATTGGGCCACCGCGTTGCGCCGCATCATTGATGATCCGTTTGAGCGCGCTCTTTGGGTCTTCAGGATCGTGAAGATGATCGCCGTAGGTAGATTCAACCAACAGATAGTCGCAGGCGGGCGGCACAACTGGGTCGCGAATTATCGGCTGGTTGTAGTGGCCGAGGTCTCCCGAAAACAGAATTCGGCGACCGCGGTTATCGTCGCCGGCGTTATCGATCTCCACGAGGATGAGACTTGAACCAAGTATGTGGCCGGCAACGCGAAACCCCGCGCGAATACCTTGAGCAACGGCAATAGGCTCTCCACTGTTTGCGACGGGTTTGATTAGCTGGAGAGCGGCAATAGCGTCCTTCTCCGTGTACAAAGGAAGCGCGGGGTTGTGCTTAGTCAGCTTGTGGCGGTTGCGATAGTCGGCGTCTTCTTCCTGCAAGCGGCCGGCATCCGGCAGAAGTATTTTCAGCAGGTCGGCAGTACCACGCGAACAGTAAACGGGACCGTTAAAACCCTGGCGCACCAGGCGGGGAAGATATCCGGTGTGATCGATGTGGGCGTGTGTGATCAGAACCGCATCGAGGGAACGCGGATCAAAGGGAGGCGCCTGCCAGTTGCGTTCACGCAGCGCTTTGAGTCCCTGGAAAATGCCACAATCAACGAGCACTCGCGCGTGCTCAGTTTCAATAAGATACTTTGAACCAGTTACCGTGCCGACGCCGCCCCAGAATGAGAGTGTTGCCAATATCTCTTCTCCAATTCAGGCGATGGCGTTAGCTGCTGGGTCGTAGTTAGCTGTCGTTCGTACCCTTCGCCGGTAGCCGAACAGCACAATGAACGCGGGAACGAGTAAGGCGAGATTGCGCAACGTCGTCTTCACCCCCAACTGGCTGGCCATAATCTTGCCAAAGCAGCCGCATTCGAGCGGCTCGCCATGCAACACATAAACGTAGTAAAGCGCGTAAGCCGCAAAGCCAATCAACAATGCCGCGGCGAGTAACGCGCCAAGACGAACTGTTTTGGGGATCAAGAGAAGGGCTGCGGTGACAACTTCGATCGCGATAACGCCGATGGTTACCGGCCACATCCAACGTTCAGGATCGAAACCCGAGGAGGCGAGCAGTTCAGAGACATTTGCGGCGAAGGCTTTAACGATCCAGAGTTTCGCGCCGGCCGTAAATAAAAACAGCGCCACCAACGCAAAGCGACAAATCTG
>JBDUCC010000132.1:0-8582 GCA_040003675.1 bacterium
TTCATGGAACTGCGGCGCTTCATTTTGTCCAGCACCGATTATTAGACGTAATAACTCGGCACTCAGTACTCAGCACTCAGCACTTTTCTCTTAGTACCCTTCCGTATGCTGGCGCAGCCATTCGTCAAGCTCTTCCTCGGTTGGCTCGCGTCCCAGTTCCTGTAGCAGTCGCTCATGCAAAAATTCGTGCTCCGCGCGAGCTGCATCACCCAGCCCGTTCGATTCCTGCTCCGGCGCTGCTTCATCTTTAGAACTCATAAACGCGAATCTCCGCCGTTTCAATTGATGTTTCGATTGTAAGGTTTGCCTCCGCGCCTGTCACTACCAGGCGGCGCCGATCACCGCTGACAAAAAAGTTAACCTCGGTGATCACACATTCGACCTGCGGCTGGGTTACATGTTGCAGATTTTGAGCATGCAACGGGTGCGCCAGCAGCATGTCAATCTCGGCTCCGAGCCCACTGCGCGTTTCGTTACTTACCTCGAGCTCAGTAGTTGCAACCGGATGCGGCAGTAGTCCCATCTCCCCGTCGACAAACATGCTCCAGACAAAGCCAATATCGAGCAAGATATGAAGTCTCTCATCCAATACGAAGTGGCCCAACACAGTTGCGCCTATCACATGCGCAATCACATGGTCCTGATGCGTGGTGGTTGCTATTTGATTCCAGTCTTCCATCATGCGCCGTCTAAACGTTTCATAGTCGCGCAAAGTCTACGCCGTTTTGTCCCGTGCAGACTGAAACTCTGAATGGCGAACCGGAGGGTTGGGCTTTTTGGGCGGGCTGTAGGAAGGTATGAATCAGGTTGTGCGCTGCTATAACCAATAGGGGTACTATTGCCGCGCTCGCTCGAGGCTACTCGACGTAGTGCTGCGCCAGTTGCGTTTGCAGTTGATCGGGCACGGATTTCCAACTCGCTAAACAAAGTTCATGCGTAGCAAAGTCGGAAAGGTGCATGCGCAGAACTCGCCAATGTTTTATTGCCGCTTCATATCGCCAACGGTAGATTGGTCCATTGCCGCGCCGGCTATAAAAGAGGCTTACGTCACTCGCCGCTTTATCGGCCAACTGCGTATAGACTCGGATTCCATTCGTTGCTGCCATTATTTTTCCCTGGATAAGTTTAATTATAAGCGGACAATCGCCGCGCGATTTTTGTGGCCGACGGGATGAACACTTGCCGGAACTTCAGTTTCAATCTCATCTAGTAGAGCCGTGCCGTCCCCATTCACTCTGGTGAAATGAACCAGCCCCCGTTTCACTTCTTCAAGGGCGATGCTTGTATTTCGGCGCCTGCCTTTATTGGTCTCAATGCGCGGCTTGGATCCGTGTAATAGTTGTTTCGCTCGCAAACCAGCCACAATGATCAGACGAAATCGTGAATCGATGCCGGGCCACGTTCCCTCGTTCGCCACGCCGGTTAAAGGTTTGCTATCGGTTTTATTTGTTCCAGCCATTTAGTTTTTTTCTCGAGCCTTCCTATCGTTATCGACCGTTGTTGACATTTTTCTTAGGTTAGAGCAGTAGTTTAGCGCCGATTAAAAGAGTGCCGAGGGCGAATCCGGCCATCACCATTAGTTGCAGCCAATTCATTGCCGACTTTTTGCAGTTTGAACAACGCAATTTCCAGAAGGGCAAAATTCTCCCACAGTGATCACACGAAGAAATCATCAGAGCAGTCTTTCTAGGCAGCAGTCGTATTTCCGTTCCGCATCACGCGCGCCAGTTCCGGGGTGTCCAGCGCCTGTCCGCGGTTCAGTTTCATTAACGGATCCTCAACCAGCCAAAAACAGGCTTTGCCGCCATCCGTTGTCGTCAAATTCTTGAAGGTCGCTTCATCCAGTAACACCGGTCTGAAACATTCCATACCCGATTCGCGTGATCGCGCTAACATCGCTGCGCTGCGATCATAAAATATAGGCACGCGAAAACGGCCGTGATCGTCGAGCGCAAACCAGTCACCATTGGCGCGCTGCATTGCGAACAAAGTGCTCATCGCAAATCCGCCTTGCCGGACTGTTTATTTGGGAGCGGCGCGAACGTTATGTGTAAATCATCGCTACTGTCGTGTCGCAGAAAAATCGAAAACACCAAAAAGCCCATCAGGCAGGCAAACACAGCCATCACGATCGCCAGCAATAAGTGTATTGTTCCGCCTTCAATGTTCAGAACGCCGTTCGGGTCTTTGAAAGTGACGTAGGCGTAAAACTGCCAGAGCCCAATGGTCGCGATCACCACCAATCCCACAATCGATGCCACCACGTTTTTTAGGTTCTTCGTTGCATGACTCATTTAGTTACCTCGGATTCTGCGTTGCAATGGTTTAGTCGTGTCTATCCTGCGACCACGTTTTGAAGCTACGCTGGTGAGATCGGCGTGCGAATGATCGCAGCGCGGGCGCGGACCCGGCACGTTCGACAACCCTGCCCAGCGTAAGCCTCCGGTCGTCTGACTGTGCCTCTACGTTCCACCCATTAATGAAGTGCCAACGCGATGCTTCGGGAGACGACAACGGAGACGTTGTCATGCCCGTGTTGAGCACCGGAATGATCGTGGCGGCCCGGATCCTGGAATGTTCAATTCGGAAATGGCGCAGAACCAACCATAAAGTGATGGCCAAACTCTCGAGCAGCGTAATTAGCAGAATGATTTTCATGATGTTCAAGTGTTGCCAGGCTATCCTAGGCAAAAGCGAGCGCAGACCCTTTAACGCTCACCGCACGGTCGCGAAAGCTGACCAGAGCGTCCGCTTCGTTTTCGTAAACATCGAAAATCGTCAGCAGTTTGGTTGCCCTCATTAATTCGCGAAGCGTCTCTGTCAGTTGCACCAGCTTAATCTCGCCACCTTTATTGAACACTGAAATGTGACTGGAGATCAGTTCACCAAGCCCGCTCGAGTCGATGTGGGTAACGTCGGCAAGATTAAGAATGATTAGGACTTTCTCTTCCTGCACCAATGATCGAAATGACTTGTGCAGCGCTACGGTAGCGCCACCAACTCTTACTCTGCCCTTCAGATCGAGAACAGTTACATCCCCGAGCTGACGCTCTTTGATATAAAGATTGATCACGAGTCCTCGAATTGTTTGGGCTGTGTACTTCAGGTGGTCTGGGTGTTTCCAGAGAAGCTGAGAAAGGAGTTAAGCAGACTCGATTCGCATCAAGCTTACGGCATGGAGCTATATGTGTCAACTGTGGAATATATTTCGCATGGACAATATCTTTCATATGTGATAAATATGATTCATTCATGCGAGGACAACATCATGATTGAGATAAGAGTGAACGAGTTGCTGGGTGGTCACGGTAAAACCTTCTATTGGCTCGCCAAGGAAACTGGTATTAGCCATACCACGCTTTGGCGTCTGAAAAAAGGCAAAGCACTCGGGATTAATTTCGATACTTTGGAAAAGCTTTGTGAGGCTCTCAACTGTCAAACTGGTGAAGTACTCGCGCTGGCAAATGGCAAGAAGGGCGGCAAGGCCCGCCAAACCAGAAAGAAGAAAAGATGATCGGCACTGCTGAAAAGCCCTTTACGATTAGATTTGTTGGAACAGAATCCGATGTTCTTTTGGAACTGACCAACGCGACTGACCACGCTTTGAAAGGCGTCGAGGTCCTGACAGTCTTTTTGAAAGACGAAGAAACTCCCGGCGGCGGCCCTTCGCAAGCTCATATCAAGTTTGAAGCGCTTACCCAGGTGCGGCCAAAAGAGAACGTTGTGCTGTCCCACAAGACCTGGATCAACGGCAAGATCGTTGCTCCCGCTCATGATCAGTTGCAACGGCTCAGGGTGATAGCCGGCGCAGTCAGGCCTTACGTGCTGGACATTTCCTGGCAGGACCCGGAAGGCAAAGCACGTTTTCAACGAATACCAGTTGGCCACTAAGGAAGAGTTGTCGGACAGCGCGCGATAACTGTCCTTTAAGAAGGAAGTGCGTATTTGAAAGTTTGTGAATTCTGTTTGCAGTTCCGGGAAGACGGTGCTTGTTTTCTCGGATTAACTCTGCCAAAGAGCATGACCTGTCGAGAGTTTGATCCGGCAATGGAGAAGTTTTGCTCTGACCGGAAAGACTTTGTAGATCCGCGTCAGATTACGCAGATGGCCACGTACTTCGGAATCAAGGGGCCGGAACTAAAGAAAGTGAAGCTGATGGCCTCTCGGGAAGAAACCTCACGATTGGAAAACGCACTCACTCTCGATCGCTCCATTACCCGGTCATCGTCCGCTTAGCCTTCCTTCATTCTCCATAAGCTTCGTTCAATTTTCGGAAGTGATAGCCCATGGCCGCTAAGCGCATTGAGTCGGCAAACTGAGCGCGATGTTTCGCGAGTGCAGTGGCAAAAAATTTCCAGAATTCTCTACGCTCGCGATCCTGGACGCCCAACTTGAGCGTGAGCCGCACAAACGACGCCACATCGCGAACCGGATTAAACTGTTTCGGATCCCAGCTCGGAACCGGCGTTCGTTGCAACGAATCGAGTGTGCGCTGGTAATACTCCTTCGAGCTGTAAATCGTGCGCATGATGGACTGGTACCCGGCAATCAGACGGTCTGCATCCATTTTCGGCACAAAATTCAGCGAACAATTCGTGTTGTTGCCGGTGCTTTCGCCCAGCAAGCGGCCCTCTTTCTCCAACCGGCGCCAAAGCTGAGTGTCGGGCAGCGCGGTCAGCAATCCCACCATAGCCAGCGGAATTGCGCTTTCGCGAATGAAATTAATCTGTCGTTCAAAGATGTCGTCCGGATCGTTATCAAAACCAACGATGAAACCGGCCATAACTTCCATGCCATGGTTTTGAATCTTCCTGACTGACTCAAGCAGGTTTCCGCGGTTCTGTGACTTTTGCGCTTCCTTGAGGCTCGCTGGCTCGGGTGTCTCAATTCCCAAAAACACACGCGTGAATCCGGCACGTTGCATATCGCTCAACAGTTCCTGATCGTCCGCGAGGTTCACGCTTGCTTCGGTCAGCAACGAAAAGGGGTGGCCATGCTTTTCCTGCCATGCCGCCAGATCTGGTAAGAGTCGCCTGACATTTTTCTTATTACCGATGAAGTTGTCGTCAACGATGAACACAGTACCGCGCCAGCCCAGGTCAAGCAGAGCATCAAGCTCGGCAATGATCTGTTGGTTGCTCTTGGTGCGTGGAACGCGGCCATAAATTTCGATGATGTCGCAGAACTCGCAGTTGAAGGGGCAGCCACGCGAGTATTGCACTGACATTGAGCTGTAACGTTTGAGATCCGCCAGATGAAAATCAGCAACCGGCGTGATGGAAAGCGGTGGCCGTTCGGCCGCTTGATACGAACCCTTAGGGCTTCCCTTCTCCAGGTCTGCAATGAACTGCGGTAGCGTCGTTTCAGCTTCGCCGAGAAAAATGTGATCAACGTCAGGCAGGTCTTCTATGGTGGTTGTCACATAAGGACCGCCAAGCGCAATACGTTTCCCCATCGCCTTGCAGCGCCGCACGACCTCATGCACGGACTCTTTCTGCACCAGCATGCCCGTAACAAAAACCATATCTGCCCACTCGATATCCGAAGCTTTCAGGGCCCGTACATTTATATCTACCAGGCGACGTTCCCACTGTTTCGGCAACATCGCCGACACCGTCAGCAGGCCGAGGGGTGGAAATGCGCAGCGTTTGCGTTCGAAGGGCAACGCATGGCGAAAACTCCAATAGGTATCAGGAAACTCCGGATTAACTAATAGAACCTTCATCTCGTCCTCCATGGCGTCGGGGAACACTCATCCAGTTAACGTGAAAGTGCGGGAACATAATCGTAGTCTGGAACCGGCAGGGTGAAGGTAATACTTACGTAACAGTTGAAAAACTCGCGGCTTCGGCGAAGCTTGGGAACACACAAATTCCATAATTGGCTGCGCCGGAAAGAGATACAACTTCGCGCCGTATTGATAGAATCTCTCCCGAGTTGAGAATCAGGGCCTGGGAGTTCGAGCGGAGGCTGTTGATTAAATGAATAACAACGAGAGTTCGGTCGATCAAGTGATTGAAATGAGTAATCTGGAGATTGCGAAGTTAAACTTCGCGCCGGATTCGCATTGGTCCATTATGAATGACACGGACCACTTTGTTCAGTTCTATGAAAGTGACGGATTTCTGTTGAACTCGCTCGTCGGGTTCATCGGCTCCGCAATTAAGTCCAACGATGCCGCGATTGTGATCGCCACTGAGAAGCATCGCCAGGGTCTAGACGAATTACTCCTCGCAAACGGCCTGGATTTGACTGGAGCCAGGACTCGCGGCCAGTACATCTCGCTCGATGCAGCCGATATGCTATCGCAATTCATGGTGGACGGTTCGCCTGAGCCCAAACGCTTCAAGGACGTGTTAGGAGGCGTCATAGCCAGCGTGACCGACGGGCGCGCGCGTGTGCGCGCTTTTGGTGAGATGGTCTCGCTATTGTGGGCGGAAGGTAATCATGCCGGAGCAATTCGGCTCGAGGAGATGTGGAACGATTTACAAAATGCGCACTCATTTTCGCTTTTCTGCGCCTATCCCATGAATGGGTTTGGCGGGGAGAAGTTTTTCTCTTCCCATGTCGATCTGTGCGCCGCCCATTCGCGCGTCATCCCTACCGAGAGTTATGCGGGCCTGGCAGATGCAGATGCCCGGCTGCGGGTAATTGTGCAACTGCAACAGAAGGCGAAATCGCTCGAGAACGAGATCCAGGAACGCACTCGCGCCGAAGAGGCCCTGCGCCTGGCTTTGGTGGGCGAGCAGATGGCGCGCTCAGAAGCGCAAACCGCGAATCGCATGAAGGACGAATTTCTGGCGACGGTTTCGCACGAGCTGCGCACGCCGCTCAACGCTATTTTGGGCTGGTCACATCTGCTTCGCAGCGGCCGACTCGATGAAGCCACCATCGCCCGAGCAGTTGAGACCATCGACCGCAACGCCAAATCCCAGGCGCAACTCATCGAAGACATTCTCGACGTGTCGCGCATGATCACTGGCAAGCTAAAGTTGAACAACGAACCAGTTGACCTGGCCGCCGTGATTAATGCGGCCATTGATTCGGTACAGTTGGCTGCTAACGCGAAAGAGATTCAAGTGGCAGTGACGCTGGATCCGTCAGCGCGTCACACGATTGGTGACTCAAACCGCTTACAGCAGGTCGTTTGGAACCTGCTCGCCAATGCGATCAAATTTACGTCAGAAAAAGGTCGCATTGAGGTGAAGGTGGAACGCGCCGGACGTCATGCCAGGCTTTGTGTAAGCGATTCGGGCCAGGGCATCAGGTCCGAGTTTCTACCCTTCATCTTCGATCGGTTCCGACAAGCGGACGGCACTAGTACTCGACAGCACGGCGGACTGGGGTTGGGTCTGGCTATCGTGCGGCAGTTGGTTGAGCTTCATGGCGGCACAATTAAAGCGGAGAGCGCAGGCGAAGGGAAAGGCGCAACTTTTCTTATCAAGTTACCGCTAGCCCCCCCGAACAAGCGCGGTTCCCGGCGCGAGCATCTCACTGGGCATCTCGCACCAAAGAGCGCAGTAAAAAGCGTTGCCGTGGTCCCACAGTTGAATAATGTGCGCGTGCTGCTGGTTGATGATGATCCCGATACGCTGCAAATTCTCAGCATCATGCTGGCCGAAACCAAAGCGTCAGTCCAGATTGCAACTTCCGTTGACGAAGCGCTTGAGGTGCTCGAGTGGTATGCACCCGACGTGCTGGTTTCGGACCTGGCGATGCCGGATGAAGACGGCTATTCACTTATAGAGAAAATCCGGCAAACTGAGAATTGTAGCGGCCGGGAGATTCCGGCAGTCGCGCTCACCTCGTACGTTCGTGTTGAAGATCGAACCCGAGCGTTATCGGCCGGCTTCAATATGTTTGTTTCTAAACCAGTCCAGCCTGATGAGCTGATTTCGGCGATCGCCAATCTCGCTGAGCCTCATGTTGATTCTGTCTAAGTAGTTCACATCGGCTTTCAAACAAAAATCAGAGCTCCCGATGGAACTGTGACTTCGCGACTGAGCCCACGCGCGTGGGGTCCGGCGACGCAAAGCGTTGCGGCTCTGCCGCCTTCGGTGCGCTAAGCCTATGGCTTACCGCGGAACCGTAATCTTGTCCGAGGCTATGCCTCCAGCTTTGCTGCATGTAATAGTCGAGACCAGAGGCACAGCCTCAACGAAAGGCCTCCTTCCGGTAAGCCATAGGCTTACCGCACGGAAGGCGGCAAAGCCGCTAAACACTTTCAGATGAGTTCTTGTGCAGGGCTTCCCATCAACACAAAAAGAATTCAGCGCAGTCTGTGACGGCCTCTCGCCACTAACTGCGCTGAATTCTTAGGCAACGTGCGGCTCCCGACAAAGCCGCATGCCGCTCTATCGCTACCGCTTGACCGTGCGCGTGGCTGCGGTCCAATGCTCGTGGCTACTTCGTACGCGCCCCCGCGATGTTTGAGTAACCACTCTTCGCCGTCCCTTTCACCGCGCGCAGGCGGTAATAGTATGTCGTCTTACGAGCCAGATTCCGATCTGTGTAAGCGATCGTATTGGCTGCCACTGTCGTCACTTCTACGAAACCCGAATCAATCGCGGTAGATCGCTCAA
>JBDUCC010000133.1:0-8501 GCA_040003675.1 bacterium
TGAAAAGAGCAATTTTGCCGGTTGTCATCGATGCCTTACCTTGCTCGCCTGGAGTATGGTTCTCGGAATGAAGCTTTCCGGATCATCATACCCCAGATGCGAATCTAAGTGACCCAGGCTGGAAGACAACCAACTCGCCACTCTGGTCCCAATGACCGCGACGCATCTAGCTATGGTAGCGAATGATCTGTCTCCCATCGCTTAAAGGTCGCCTCCGTTGCTGGATTAGGTGAGCACAGGAGAGGTGCAAGAGCATCCACCGCGGGAGCCAAGTTTCCGATTCGAATGGGCAACGCAAGCTGCCCGTTTTACTTCGCCCGGTTTGCCCAGAAACAAAGCCCGAGCGCTAAGACTTGACTGTTAATCCCGATGGCTCGGGATTGTAAGTTCTCCAGATTAGTCGGGATTACCTGCGGAGCCAAAATTCGGCACGAAGATAGCGACCTCAGAAGGTAGCTATTTTCATATATGCTTGTCCGAAATTGC
Organism: bacterium; assembly: GCA_040003675.1. GTDB lineage: Bacteria > Acidobacteriota > Blastocatellia > Pyrinomonadales > Pyrinomonadaceae > PSRF01. The sequence goes on from JBDUCC010000133.1 coordinate 487, forward strand.
ATCCTCGCGCAAAGCCGCTTGACCATTCCTGGCGGCCATTTCATCACAAACCCGTTGGCACAAATCTTTTCCGAGGCTAGTCATCTACCTTGGCCTGCGTCCGTTGGATTATGTCCTCTCACTTTTTGGGTCTATGATCCGGCAGTGGCGGTGTCGTCGGCATGGTCTTTTTGGCTCATTGCCGCTGATGCTATTGCGGCAAACGCCGGGCCGTTAAAGATCCTCAAAGTATTTGTTCTTCATTGTCCACTAAACGTTTTCCTCGGGGCGCATGACCGAAAACACAAACGACCAGTTTCCAGACGACGGTCCACGCCTGTCGCATTCCCGGTCCTCAAGCCATCACCCGGCTGGTGGTGGTGGATGGCGACGTCGCTGGTTGCGGCTCGCGCTCATCTGGGGAATCTGGACTTTTGTTGGCCTCGTCTTCACTCTTCAGAGTTATTTCACCTCGTACAGATCAGAACAGCCGATGACGTTGGTCGATTCGGCTTATTTACAATTCACCTGGTCCTATCTATGGGCCCTTACCACTCCGCTCGTACTATGGGCCGCTTCGCGGATACCCATCGAACGAAGTAATTGGCTGCGAGCCGCATTGCTGCATGTTCCCATCAGCCTCGGTCTCAGCATCATTGTGACTGCGATTGGCCATGTGTTCGTCTGGCTTTACTGGGGCCGAATGATGGGCCGCCCTTTCTCGCTCGAGCGCATGACACGCTTTGTGGTTTTAAACTTCAGCGAGGGCGTCGGCATATACATGTTGATAGCGTTGTCGAGCTATGCCTTCAGCTACTATCGCCGCTACCGCGAGTCGCAGATGCGAACTTTTCAGCTCGAGGCCCAGCTATCGCACGCCCAATTGCAAGCCTTAAAGATGCAGCTTCACCCGCATTTTCTCTTCAATACCCTCCACTCAATCTCGGCGCTACTCAACAAGGATCCCGAATCTGCCCGGAAGATGATCACGCGCTTAGGCGATTTTCTGCGGCTCACTTTGGAAAACTCCGGGTCGCAGGAAGTAACGTTGGAACAGGAAATAACCTTCCTCCGTTGTTACCTGGAAATCGAACGTGTGCGTTTTCAGGATCGCCTGGTAACCCGCGTTGACGTCCCTGAACAGACGCTCGATGCGAAAGTTCCCAACCTCATCCTTCAACCCATCGTAGAGAACGCTATTCGCCATGGAATCGCGCCCCGTTCCACTCCCGGCCTCATCGAAATTGATGCGGAACGCCGGAACAGTACGCTTCGTATTCAAGTGCGGGACAACGGGCCCGGCCTTCCCAGTCATCGGACATCCGAGAATATGTTCAAGAAGGGCCTGGGGCTGGCTAATACGGAAAAGCGGCTGGAACAGTTATACGGCGCAGCACATCTCTTCGATCTAAGTGACCATCCCGAGGGCGGGTTGGTAGTGACGCTGGAGATACCCTTTCATAAAGATGGCTCCGCCAGCACTTCAGAAGTTGCTTAAGTTTCCAGCCTTCCAGTTCTAATCCGTAATTTTTTGTCAGGAATGAGGGAGCCGTGGTGTAACCACAATAGCAAACTCCCCGCGCCACTCCCTTCGCGCAACAAATTATGGCTGACTCTCCCGTCATTAGAGTTCTATTGGTGGACGACGAGCCGCTCGCGCGCGAGATGCTGCGCGAAATGCTGCAAAGCGACCCCCAGGTTGTGATTGTGGGCGAGTCGGTTAATGGTCACGAGGCGCTGGCGGCGATTCGCGAGCATTCTCCCGATCTGCTGTTCCTCGATGTCCAGATGCCTGAATTAGGTGGCTTCGAAGTCCTCTCCGCGCTCGGAAAAAACGAGATCCCAAAAGTCATTTTTGTTACGGCTTACGACCAATATGCCGTGCGCGCTTTTGAAGTGAACGCACTTGACTATTTGCTGAAGCCCTTCGATCAGGAGCGCTTTGACGCTGCCTGGCAACGCGCCAGGTCCCACATCCTAAGCGAGCGAAATGGCGGCGTGGACCAACGCATCCTGGCTCTGCTGGAAGAGTTGAAAGCCGGCAACAAGTACCTGGAACGCCTGGTGATCAAGTCTGCAGGACGAATCTATTTTCTCGAAACCGGAGAAATCGACTGGATTGAAGCGGAGGGCAACTACGTGTCGGTGCACAGCGGCAAGAAGTCGCATCTTTTGCGCGAGACTATTAGCAGCCTGGAAGCGCAATTGGATCCAAAGAAGTTTGTGCGCATCCATCGCTCGTCAATCGTGAGCCTAAATCGAATTCAGGAACTGCAACCGTGGTTTCATGGCGAGTACCGAATTATCCTGCACGACGGTACTCAATTGATGCTTTCACGGAACCATAGAGACAAACTACAGGAAGCCCTTGGCAAGCTTCCCTGAACCATTGCCACGTCCTAAAGCCGCCTAGTCACACCTTCCTGCCCATCCGTCACAAACCCCGACCCCAGGCCAGAACTTCAGCGTATAACTTGCCGCGTCGAACTCACGTGGTTTGAAAAGCGGTAACCAAACAGTCGCCTCTTTTCGTGAGATACGCGCATTGCCCACATCAAGCGGTCGGCCCAACCGGCCAGGATATGACCCGGGTTTATATACCTCGAGATTGCGTTAGGAGGTGTGGCAATGAGGGCACGCGAATTTCTTTTTGGCATGGCTTTCTTGTTAGTGGCAATGGATGTGACTGCGGCTAATCCCAAGCCGAAGCCAAACACGAAACCCGAGGATGACATCGTGTCGCGCGAACGCGGTCCGAAAACTGACTTGGTACTGGAAGACGATGTTTTCAGCTCAGCGTACTACGACGTAGTGAAGATCTTGAACGCCGCGAATCGTTGCAGCGAATTCTTTGGGGGCCCTACCACTATCAATATTTTCGATCGAATGGTTGCACAAACGCAGAAGAATTATTTATCAGCCGATATCGGCATCCGTATGTCCGGCAAGACAGAGAACATCACCGATAAGCGGACGAATCGAGCATTCCGGTTGTTCGAAAAAATAAGTATTAACGGCAACGGACCATTTTACCGGGGAAGACTTTTCAGTTTCGCTCCTTCGGCGAAGGGCGTTGGTAGTTATAAACCGGCGACGCGGGAAGCCCGGGCATTGATGCTACTACACGAGTTGGGCCACCTGGTGACTACCGACGACGGCAAGTGGCTATTGCCTAATGATGGCAGTGACGAAGGTCTAAGTCGTCGTAACTCGACGAAGATCGAAACGATATGCGGAAAGGAAATTGCCGCCTTGGGAGCAGCCGAAGGCAAGACGGAAGTGACGGCTAGTGCCGGCAAGGCGAAACCTGACTGACGTGGGATTAAATTAGAATAGCCGAAAGATAGAAGCTTACGGAGGATTTTATGGACTCACTCTCAAACCGGAGAAGCAATCGCTTAGAACTTTTACCACCAAACGGCGACAGCGCATTGAATTCTTCGCAACACAAAATCGCGTCAGTGAAGCAATTGGCCATCAGGTTGCTGCGCGAAGTGCAATCTTTGCGTGAGGTCGAGCTGCGCAGCCTGGGCGCCGGCGTCGATTTTTATGCCGAGGTTAGTCGCTTTGAAATCGATCTCATCAAGTGTGCGCTATTGCAGACCGCTGGTCATCAAAGGCAGGCGGCGCGCTTGCTTAACCTAAAAGTCACCACACTCAATTCCAAAATCAAGCATTACAACATCAGCCTGGAAGGTTTCTCGGGAGGCTTGCCAACTGAGACCGCGATTGCGGAACAACCGGAGGAGATCGTCGAACCCATTTCGAGCCATCACCAATCAGCCGTCAGTTAGATCTGTTTCGAACAAATTTTAATCACCCAGCTCGGTCCCGGGCTGGGTGATTTTTTTTTGTTGTTAATGAGTTGAAGTTTGTAACGAGATTCAACTCTTGCACTGCGCCGGCCTTTGGAGTGCGCGGCCCGGCGCTTTGGCCTTAACGCTGACTGCCAGATCCTTAGAAAGCTTGTGAGCTTCTTTGCTGTGGGGCCAAAGCGGCGCCAGGCCGCCGTACTCCAAAGCACTACGAAAATCCGTTTGATTTTGCCCAGTTGCTCGACAACGAATGCAGTTGCGCATCCAGAAACAACAACGCTTTCTTGCGCGAATCCAATTTCGGCAATTGCGTTTTTTGCAGCTTCACGATGAGTGGGCCTCGCTGTGTGACGAGTTGGCCTATTCACCATGCGATGCAAGCGGCACACTCGTTGCACCTTACAACCCGCACCAGCGAGAAGCTGAGTAGCCGGTCATCCGAATAATCGGAGCCCAACGTCTCCAGCATATACCTCGCCGGCTAACGGATCTTTAAATCCAGAAGCTGCCTGGTCGTTTGTTAGTTCCACTCTTCCCAGAACTACCGGCTACAAAAAGGGCGTGCTTCGTTTCCAGGAAAGTTAAGAAAGGAAATGATCATGAACAAGAGTAAATTCAGACGCGCAACAAACCGCGGATTGTTATTGTTGTCCGCGGTTTTCGCCGTCCTGCTAATCGCCAATACGGCTTTTGCCCAGAGCGAGACGGGCCAGATCACAGGCAAGGTCACTGATCCGAACGGAGCAGTTGTTACTGGAGCCGCCGTCACCCTGAGCTCGGTGGAAACTGGGGCGCAACGGACGACAACTACGAATGACGAAGGTGTCTATGCAATTACTAATTTGCAGCCGGGCATCTATGAAGTCGTAGTGGAGGCGGCAAACTTTGCTAAGTCCACCCAGCGCGTGCAAATGACAGTCGGAGCAAAAGCGTCGCTTGAGACTGCGCTTTCTGTTTCAGGCATCAGTACTGCGACGATTGATGTTGTCGATAACGCTGGTGTCGAAGTCAACACTCAGACTCACGAATTATCGAACGTGGTGAGCGGGACGCAGATTCGCGAGTTACCGACGGTGACCCGCAACCCTTACAACCTGGTCCAGCTGTCTGGCAACGCAACCACAGACGATCCTAGCACTTCGCAGAACGGCACGGGTGGTACGTCCACTTATCGCGGCGCTGGGGCATCTTTGAACGGTCAGCGCGCAGCCAGCACCAACGTACTGCTCGACGGAGCGGACAACAATGATTCTTACACCGCGGTCATCGGCCAGAGCATCCCGCTTGATTCGGTACAGGAGTTTCGCGTTATCACCAGCAACTTCTCTTCGGAATACGGCCGTGCCAGCGGCGGCATCGTGAATGTGGCTACGCGCGGCGGTAGCAACGAGTTCCACGGCACGGCTTACGCGTTCAACCGGATATCGAGGTTGGCATCGAATGGCTTCGCCAACAATGCGACCGCCGTTCCGCGCGGCGTCTTTACGCGCAACCAGTTCGGCTACTCAACTGGCGGACGCATAATCAAAGACAAATTGTTTTTCTTCAATAGCACTGAATGGACCAGAGTTCGCAGTCAGGGCGAGTTGCTGGCTTTCGTCCCGACGTCGCAATTGATTGGTCTCTCGGCCCCGGCAACTCAGAATTTCTTCAGTGGTTACACGCTTGCGGCGCGACCAACAGGGAGAATTCGAACTGCGAGCGAGCTTGGCATCACAGGCGTTCCGGGTAGCACTCCGGCGTTTCAGGAAGTCGCCTATTCGGTCCCGACAGATCTCGGTGGTGGTTTTCCACAGAATGATGTTTCGACCGTAACGCGAGTCGATTGGATCCTGAGTGACAAGACCCAGATTTACGGTCGTTACGCGCTGCAAGACAACATTACCTTGCCCGGCACGGGAGCCAACAGTCCGTATGAAGGCTTCAACACCGGTACGACCGCCTACAATCAAAACTTCCTGGCTTCGCTGACGCACACCTTCTCCTCAAAACTTGTGTCGGCCACGAAGCTGGCTTTCAACCGTGTCAACACCGGCAACCCACTTGGAGATCAACCACCAGGTCCAACGCTGTACATGAACGAGACCTTCGCCGTTAACGTTGATCAGAACACTCCGGTCAGTGTTGCTTACCCGGGTTACCTGCCGTTCAATCCTGGCAGCGCGATCCCGGCAAATGGTCCAAGCAATCAGTTTCAGATCTACCAGGACTTCAACTACCTGACAGGCCACCACCAGGTTCGGTTTGGTGGGCAGTTCTTCAACATTCAACAAAACCGGACGTTCGGCGCTTTTCTCAATTCGGTGCAGACGCTCGGCAACAACAATGTCCAGGCCTATAACAACCTGGTGGCGGGACAGCTCGTGAAGTTTCAGGGCGCGGTCGATCCTCAGGGCGGTTTTCCTGGGAGCTTCGTGACCACACCGCTAAGTGCTCCGGCGTTCAGTCGCAGCAACGTCTACAATGAGTGGGCTGCCTACGTTAACGACGCCTGGCGCATTAGTCCGACGGTAACTTTGAATCTCGGATTGCGTTATGAGTTCTACGGCGTGCAGCACAACAAGAACCCAGAACTCGACTCCAACTTCTATTTCGGTTCCGGCAGCACTTTGCAGGAACGCATTCGCAATGGCAGTGTCCAAATCGCGAAGAATAGCGCGGTGGGTGGGTTGTGGCAGAAAGACTGGAACAACTTTGCCCCACGCGTCGGCTTCGCATGGGATCTTACCGGTGATGGGAAGACTTCTCTACGCGGCGGTTATGGGATGGCCTACGAGCGCAACTTCGGAAACGTTACGTTCAATGTGATCCAGAATCCACCGGCGCAGACGGTCGTGGCACTCACGGCCGGTGTGGAGATTCCTTCGCTGTCGATCTCGCGTGACAACGCGGGCCCGTTAGCCGGGAGCGGCACGACAATTCGCTTACCGGGCGCGAGTTTGCGCCATGTTCGGCAAGATATCGTCAACGCCTACGCCCACTTCTGGAGTGCGGCATTCGAACGCGAACTGCGCCCCGGCACGGTCGCCTCGGTCGAGTATTCGGGTTCGGCGGGACGTGCTCTTTATTCACTCGAAAACGTCAACCGTACCGGCACGGGATTGGTTTACCTGGGTAGTCGGGCAACCACACCGACAGGCGGCACTTCAACGCGCCTGAACGGCCAGTACACCAATATCAACTCCCGAGCCAACAACGGCTTCTCGAACTACAACGCTCTTGTGGTGGGAATTGACAGCAACAACTTCCGCAGCCAGGGACTTCAGTTTACTGCGCGTTATACCTTGTCGATGGCCCGGGACAATCTGAGCTCAACATTCAGCGATTCAAATGCGAATGTGAGTTTGGGTTTGCTCGATCCATTTGATCCGAAACTTGACTATGGTTACGCGGATTTCGATTCGCGTCACCGCATTATAGCCAGTTTCAACTATGAAATTCCGTTCTTCAAAAACGCTGACAGTAGTTTTGTCAGGAACGTTCTGGGCGGCTTTTCGTTGACGGGCATCTTTAACGCCCGCACCGGCAATCCCTTTACCGTTTTTGACTGTACGACCGCCAGCAGCGGCGCTTGCCCGCGTTATGTACCGAGCACCGGCACGGTCACTTCTACCTCAGGCAACTTGGCCTCGGTAGGAGCTAACTCGTTCAACTATATTCAACTGCCGTCGGCGAATCCGTTCGTCAATCCGCTTAGCGGCACTGGAGTGGTTGGACCATTCCCGGACCAGATGTCAAAGCGCAATGCTTTCCGCGGCCCGGGCTTTTGGAACGCTGATCTGGGTCTATACAAACGGGTCAAACTCGGCGAGAGATACAGCATGCAGTTTCGCCTGGAAGCATTTAATGTTTTCAACCATGCGAACCTGTTCATCGTACCGGGCTCGCTGGATGTAAGCGGCTTCACCGATGCCGCAGGCAATCCGACGCCAAGCTTTATTCCAGCGCAGCGTGGCGTCTTTACCAGCGGCAACCTCGAACGCCGCAACGTGCAACTCGCAGTGAAGTTCATCTTCTAGTTGCCGGGCTACTGATTTTGCCGGCGCCCAACGGCCGGTAAAACTTAAAGGGGAGCAGTTCTCTGCTCCCCTTTTTTTCACATCAGTGAAGTTTATCTTCTATCGTTATGACGGGATAAGCCATATTCATAATGCGCTAAGCCATCTAACGTTTGAGTTGACGCGGCGGCGCGAATTCAATCAAGCATCGCCGGACGAATCA
>JBDUCC010000134.1:0-8474 GCA_040003675.1 bacterium
TCAGAAGTCAGAGGTCAGAGGTCAGAAGTCAGAAGTCAGAAGTCAGAAGTCAGAGATCAGAGATCAGAGATCAGATGTCAAAGTCAGAGGTCAAAGTCAGGAGCCAGAAGTGCGTGATCAGAAGCCGGGCCCAAATCTTGCCGCTATCCTGGATAGGGCCCTGAACGGTTGGACTAAAGTCCGACCTCCGACCTCTGACTTCTGACTTCTGATCTCTGACCTCTGGTTGTAGGGAGCAAAGAACAGATGACTAAGAAGCTAGGAATTGGTGTGATCGGGTTGGGCCGCCTCGGCAGTTCGTATGCGAAATACTTTACCGGTCGCATCGCCGGCGCGGCGCTCGTCGCCATATCCGATGTGAACGAAACTGCTGTCGCCACACTGGCTGCGGAGTTGGGCATCTCCAAAACTTATACCTGCCATCAGGATTTGATCGCTGACGAAGCGGTCGAAGGCGTCGTGATCGTCAGCCCTACCAGCACGCATCAGGAAATCGTGCAAGAGGCAGCGTATCAGCGCAAACCGATCTTCTGTGAGAAACCTTTATCAATCTCGCTTGATGCAGCGCGCGCCATGCTTGCCATCGTCGAGCAGACAGGCGTGTTCTTTCAGATGGGTTTCATGAGACGCTTCGACAAAGGTTATGTAGCAGCCAAGCGACAAATTGGAGAAGGCGTAATCGGCACGCCGGTTGTTTTTAAATCGTCGTCGCGTGACCCTTATCGCCCCAGCCTTGAATACCTCGACCCGGCACACAGCGGTGGGCTGTTCATAGATTGCGGCATTCATGATCTCGATCTCGCGCGTTGGTACATGGGTGAGATAGCGAGCATATACAGCATCGGCGGAACCCTGGCCTATCCGGAGATGAAAGAGATCGGCGACATTGACAACGCTATCGCCAGTCTCTATTTCGCCAGCGGCGCTCTGGGTACGATTGATCTAAGCAGAAACGGCGTTTACGGATATGACATCCGGACCGAAATTCTCGGGACTGAGGGCACGCTGAAGATTGGGTATCTACGTGAGACACCGGTTCTGGTTATGACCAAAAACGGCATTACGCATGACACGGTGCCTTATTTCACCGAGCGTTTCGAACAGGCCTACATCACGCAACTTCAGAATTTCGTGAACAACGTTTTGGAAGATAAACCGCCATCTGTCACCTGCGCCGACGGCGTGTCAGCTCTACAGGCAAGCGCGGCCGCCACGTTGTCATTCAAGGAAAATCGCCCCGTGAAAATCGAGGGCGGCAAGCTCGTTTAATAATTTCCGATTTCCAATTTCTGATTGCCGATTGGCCCTATCCCCGGCAGTCAAAATCGGCAATCGGCAATTGGCAATCACTGAACGACTGGAGTATGACAAAGGAACTCAGATGACTATCAAGGTCGGGAACGCACCGGTTAGCTGGGGCGTGATGGAAGTTGCGGGCTGGGGCGAGCAGATAGCTTACAGCAAAGTGCTCGATGAGATCGCTGAAGCCGGTTATGCGGGCACGGAACTCGGACCTTATGGTTATTTTCCGACGGAGCCAAAGGAGTTGGCAGCTGAACTCGCAGCGCGCCAGTTGCAACTGGTCGCCAGCTTCGTACCCATTCCGCTGGCTCATCCCGAACGACATGACGAGGGCTATCAAGAGGCGATGAAGGTCGCACAACTGCTGGCCCAGAGCGGTGCGCGTTTGATCGTGCTGGCCGATGAGATGAGCCAGGGGCGCATGGCCGTATCTGGTCGAGTTGATGAAGAGCGCGACGGAATGAGCGATACGCAGTGGGAAGACGCAGCGCAGATTCTGAATCGCATCGCCGATGCTTGCCGCAAGCTTGGATTGTCCGCAGTCTTTCACCACCATGCCGGCACGTTCGTCGAAACTCCTAAAGAGATCGCGCGTCTGTGCGAGAATACAAACCCTGATCTGCTCGGGCTCTGTCTGGACACCGGCCATTATTTCTTCGGGGGCGGCGACCCTGTTGACGCTGTGCGCTCTTACGGCGCGCGCATCCGGCATCTCCATCTCAAGGACGTGCAACTGGCAGTCTTAGAGGCCGCGCGCCGAGATGAGGTCGGCTTCCTTGAGGCGGTGCGACGCGGTGTATTCTGCGAACTCGGTGACGGCGCGGTCGATCTGAATACAGTTATTAATGAGATGACGGCGGGCGGCTACTCCCAATGGGCCATAGTTGAACAAGACGTGGACACGCGAAATATGGATGTTAAGCCCTTTGAGAGTGCGCTGCGCAGCCGGCAGTATCTGCGAAAAGTGATCGGGATCTAATCGTTACATGCCTGCGAGAGGAACAATCCATTGATAAAAAAATTCAGTTTCTTGCTTTTGCTGCTGGCGATCATTTTTGCTTCACTCTGCTGTAAGCAATCCGGATCGCAAGAGAAGAAGTACAGAATAGCTGTGATCCCTAAGGGGACAACGCACGACTTCTGGAAGAGCATTCATGCGGGCAGTATCAAAGCTGCTCATGAGCTGACAGCAGCAGGCACCCCAGTCGAAGTGATCTGGAACGGCCCGTTACGTGAAGATGATCGTGAGCAACAGGTCGCGCTGGTGGAGGGCTTCATTAGTCAAAACGTCAACGGAATCGTGCTGGCTCCGTTGGATGATCGCGCACTGGTTCGTCCGGTCGAGGAAGCGGCACGCGTAGGGATTCCCACGGTGGTTATTGATTCAGGGCTTCAAACAGAGAACATCGTTAGTTTTGTGGCAACCGACAATCTGAAGGGCGGAATGCTCGCGGCCGACCGAATGGGAGAGTTGCTCGGAGGGAAAGGTAAAGTTCTCATGCTGCGCTACCAGGAAGGTTCGGCGAGCACGCAGCAGCGCGAGGAAGGATTCGTAAAAGAATTGAAGGCTAAGTATCCGGGAATCGAACTAATTTCGTCGGAACAATATGCCGGCCCGACGCGTGATACGGCCAAGCGCGCCAGTGAGAACTTACTCAACCGCTACGGCAACGACATTCAAGGTGTTTTCACTCCTAATGAATCCTCAACGGCCGGCATGCTGCTCGCACTGCAAGACATTGATAAGGCGGGCAAGCTTACTTTTGTAGGGTTCGACACCAGCCAAACCTTCATCGATGCGATGCGCAATAAACAATTGCATGGCATCGTCGTGCAGAATCCTTTCAACATGGGATATCTCGGCGTGAAGACAATGGTGAATCAGCTTCTCGGGAAGCCGGTAGAAAAGCGCGTTGACACGGGCGTGTTAATGATTACGCCGGACAACCTTGATGCTTCCGAAACGCAGGAGCTGCTTCATCCGCCTCTGGACAAGTATTTGAAATAGGTGACGGGTGAAGGGCGTCAGGTGCTGGGTACCGGGTGTCAGGTGCCGGGTAATTAATTACACGTGATAGCCGGCGACCCGACAGCCGACACCTGATACCCGACACCTGATACCCGCCACCCGACACCGACATCTGATACCTGACACCCGCCACCTATTCAATGTCTATTCTCCGACTATCCAATATATCTAAGCGATTCGGTCCCACAGTGGCACTCGACGGCGTAGATCTCGAGTTACGCAAGGGCGAAGTCCATGCCCTCATCGGTGAGAACGGTGCGGGCAAGAGCACCTTGATGAACATTATCGTGGGGGCGCTGCGGCCAGATCGCGGGCACATGGAAATTGATGGGCATCCCTATGTTCCCACTTCACCGCTCGATGCGCGCCTTCGCGGCATCGCACTTATTCATCAGGAGCTTTCACTTGCCCCGCATCTTTCCGTGGCCGAGAACATACTGATGGGCATCGAACCGAGTCGCTGGGGATGGTTGGATAAAGATGCCGCTCGAGGCAAAACGTTGGAAGTGCTCGAAAGTTTTCACCATCCCGAAATTCATCCGGATCGGCGCGTGGCGGATCTGCCACTTGCAGCTCGTCAAGTTGTCGAAATCTGCCGCGCGCTGGCCGCTCGTGCCAGCATCATCCTGATGGATGAACCTACCAGCAGTTTGCAACGCGATGATGTGAAACAGCTGTTTGCGTTGATTCGCAGACTGCGTGATGAGGGGATCAGTGTGATCTACATCAGCCATTTCCTCGAAGAGGTGCGCGAGATCGCCGATAGCTTCACTGTGCTTAGAGATGGACAGAGTATCGGCAATGGCACGCTTGAGAAGGTCACCAACGATCAATTGATCGCACAGATGGTTGGGCGGCCAGTACAGAATCTCTTTCCGCCGCATAAACGAGAACCCTCCGGCGAAGTTGTTCTCGAAGTGCGCGATCTTGCCGCGCCACCTGAAGTAAAGCAGGCGAGCTTTGAACTTCGTCGCGGCGAGATTCTTGGCATCGCTGGGCTGATGGGATCTGGACGTACCGAGTTGGTGCGCGCGCTTTTCGGTCTTGCTCCGCCGCAGTCCGGCACCTTTATCCTGCGCGCGAAATCTCTTTCGGCACATAGCGGCACGCCTTCACTGCGTTTACTCCAGGGCATTGGTTATTTGAGCGAAGACCGCAAAGGTGAAGGGCTGCCACTCGCGCTTTCCGTTGCCGACAACACCACGATCACGCGCTTCTCCTCCGTTGCCCGTTGGGGTTGGCTGGACCTTGCAGCACAGCGGCGGCATTCGGAAAAGTGGATGAAACAACTCAGTATTAAGGCGCGCACCACGCAGCAGCCCGTTCGTACGCTCTCGGGCGGCAATCAGCAGAAAGTTGTCATTGCCCGCCTGCTTCATCAGGATGCTGACGTGCTGCTGTTAGATGAACCGACGCGCGGGATCGACATTGGGAGCAAGGCGCAGATCTACGAGACCATCGCCCGCTGCGCTGCGGAGAACAAAGCCATTCTGATGGTCAGTTCATATCTACCCGAGCTGTTCGGGTTGTGTGATCGCATCGCGGTAATGAGCCGTGGACGACTGTCGCCGGCGCGCGATGTGAGTGAGTGGACTCCTCAATCGGTGATGGAGGCGGCCATCGGTGAAGAAGTAGCAATGGCTTAAGCTTCGGATCCTAAGGTCAAGTGAACCAAACCCGAATCTGAAATGGTTGCGGAAACAAACAAAACTACTCTTATGCCGGCGTCGTTGAAGGTTTGGCTGACGAGGCTTGGTCCATTTCTCGGGCTTGCGCTCGTCATTTTAGTCTTTGCGGTCCTCACTGAATCCCCGGAGCGTTACCTTTCGGGTTCCAATCTTCGCATCGTGCTTTCGCAAACGGTGATCGTGGCACTGGGCGCTATTGGCATGACGATCATTATTATTAGCGGCGGCATTGATCTTTCCGTGGGATCAGTGATTGCCCTCACCGGTGTGCTCACGGCACTGGGTATACAGCACGGTTGGTCACCGATAGTCGCCGTCTTCCTGGGCATCCTTGGTGGCGGGGTGATTGGTTTGATTAACGGGTTGGCAATTACCAGGCTGCGTGTGGTTCCGTTTATTGCGACCTTGGGAATGCTCGGCATCGCACGCGGCGTGGCAAAATGGCTCGCGGATCAACAGACCGTTAACGTTCCTGCGACCTGGGTCAATGAACTCGCCGTCACGGTGCCAAGTCCATCATGGCTGCTGCTCGCACCTGGAGTCTGGCTTTCAGTATTGCTGGCGATCATGGTGGCCGTTATCTTGCGAAACACGGTGTTTGGCCGTCGCGTTTTTGCGCTCGGTTCGAATGAGGCGGCGGCACGGGCGTGCGGGATACCGGTTGATAAGCTCAAAGTTTTGATCTACGCGCTAGCTGGTCTGTTTTTTGGGTTGGCAGGCGTGATGCAGATGTCTCGACTGCGCCAGGGTGATCCAACAGTGGCGGCCGGGACCGAACTCGACGTCATCGCGGCTGTAGTTATCGGCGGCGGCAGTCTTAACGGCGGCGAAGGCAGCATTCTTGGTTCGATGATCGGGGCTTTAATCATGGCCTTCCTGCGCAATGGTTGCCAACAGATGGGATGGCCCAACTATATCCAGGAAATCATAATCGGCGCCATCATCGTCACCGCCGTCGCAATCGATCGGTTCCGCCACGCTCGCACATATGCTTAAGATGTTGTTCGACAGCCATGGATAAATTAGGTGGCGTCTTCGTTTTCAATCTTCTCTGTGCGTCCTTTGTGTTCTCTGTGCCTCCTGTGGTGAGCAATGGCTGGTAAAGATTCACCACCGAGGCACAAAGAACACAAGGACGCTCAAAGAAAACTGAAATTAGACACTACTGTTATAACCACTATGAAAGATCATCGCTCGTCATATTTGCAAATAAGTATGAGCGCATTGCTCGCAATCGCGCTCCTGCTGCCTGGCCCAGCTCGGGTCGCATTTTCTCAAACAGTTACTCGCGCTCAACCTCTCGTCGCGTATGCTGATCCCTTCGTCGGCACGGAGAATGGCGGCAACATCGTGCCGGGAGCACAAATTCCGTTTGGCTTTGTACATGTGAGTCCCGACACGGTGAACCCGAACACCGCCGGCTACAACCCTTACGAGAACATTCTCGGCTTTAGTCAGACGCATGTCAGCGGCACCGGCGGCGCGAGCAAGTACGGAAACTTTCTCACGACGCCGCTGGTGGGGAAATTGAGTATCAATAATCTCGGCTCGCCTAAGAGTGAAGAAACGGCAGCACCCGGTTATTACACCGTGCGGCTCACGCGTTCAGACGTGAAAGCCGAATTAACGGCAACGCGGCTCGTCGCCATGCATCGCTATACCTACCCGGCCTCCAAGCTATCTCATATTTTGATTGATGCCAGTTCCGTCGTCCAACCGGAAACCGGAAAAGACGCGATCAAAAATCCGCATCCGGTTGACTGTTGGGTGCGAGTGATTGCGCCGAATCGCATTGAGGGTAGCGGCAATTTTATTGGTGGCTGGAACCAGTCGCCTTATACGATCCACTTTTCCGCGGAGTTTGATCGACCGTTCAGCGCCTTTGGTACATGGCGGGACAATCGCGTGGAAGCAGGCACAGTTGCGGCAGCGAATGAAGGCAGGGTCGGCGCCTACGCGACATTCGACACCACCAGTAATCAAACGGTGCAGATGAAAATTGGCATCTCCTTCATCAGCCCGGAGAAAGCGCGCGCAAATCTTTTACAAGAGATTCCCAACTGGGATTTCGAGGTTGTGCGGCGACAAGCTGAAGCTGCCTGGGAGAGCGTGCTCGGACAAATCAAAATTGACGGAGGAACGGAAGAGCAGCGCCGGATTTTTTACACTGCGTTATTTCATTCACACTACATGCCGCACGATCTCACGGGCGAGAATGTCTGGTGGAATTCCAATGAGCCACACTATGAAGAGTTTTACGCCATCTGGGACACCTTCCGCACGCATTTTCCACTGTTGACTCTAATTCAAACTGAGCGCGAGCGTGACATGGTGCGTTCGCTGGTTGACACGTATGTGCATACAGGTTGGATGCCGGATTCCCGCATCGCCGGAGCTAACGGCATGACCCAGGGGGGCTCAAACAGCGATGTCGTGGTAGCGGATGCGCTGGCCAAAGGTGTACCGGGAATTGACTATCGGAAAGCCTATGAGGCAATCGTCAAAAACGCTGAGGTTGATAGCCCGCGTCCGCTCTACGAAGGGCGCGCTCTCGCGGAATATAAGCGGCTCGGTTATGTAAGTATGAATTATCCGCGATCAACCTCGCGCACAGTCGAATACGCATACGACGATTTCTGTATTGCCCAAGTAGCGCAAGCTCTGGGACACACCGCCGACAGTCGCAAGTATATTGAGCGCTCAAAAAACTGGATGAACGTGTGGAGCGAGGAAACGCGCTCGGCCCGTCCGCGCTACGCCGACGGACGCTGGCTCGCGCCGTTTGAGGCGGCTCATTTTTATCCGGACAAAGACTACAGCTACTGGGATGCGCCGTTCTATGAAGGCAGTGGCTACACATACGGGACCTACGTTCCTCATGACGCGCAGGGATTAATCAACAAACTTGGAAGCGACGAACGATTTATTGCCTGGCTCGACACGTTTTTTGCTAATCCTCCAACACGAGATCCGGCCTTCAATAATGCGCTCTATAATCACAATAACGAGCCAGACTTCCTCGCCGCATTCCTGTACATCCACGCCGATCGTCCCGATCGCACGCAGGAGCGAGTGCGGCGCATTCTCGCCACCGAGTACATGACCGGGCGCGGCGGGCTGCCCGGCAATGACGACAGTGGAGCGATGTCTTCCTGGTATATATGGGGAGCGATGGGACTCTATCCGAATGCGGGACAGCCTTACTACTACGTATGCAGTCCGTTGTTTCAGCGGTCAACCATTAGTCTTGGCAGCGGTCGCACCTTCGTCATCGAAGCTCTGGAAACTTCAGCCACCAATCTGTATGTGCAGTCAGCGACGCTCAACGGGCGCGCGCTCGACCGCGCCTGGTTGAAGCACGACGAAATTGCGCGCGGCGGCCGCCTGGTGCTCCGTATGGGTGCGACGCCTTCCGCGTGGGGACGCAACAACAGACCACCGTCGATGTCGCCGCC
>JBDUCC010000135.1:0-8469 GCA_040003675.1 bacterium
AGCGTGATGGCCCGGCAGTGGTTCAAGCGTGCCTGGACGAAGGTGGTTCCCGAGCCGGTTGAGCGCAGCACCTATGTATTGCTGGCAAGTCTTGCCCTGATTTTGCTTTTCTGGCAATGGCAGCCGATGAAAGCGGTAATTTGGGACGTGCGAAATCCAAATGGCCGCTTGTTATTGCTGGCGCTGTTTTGGATGGGGTGGGGTGTGGTGCTGGTGTCTACTTATCTGGTTGATCATTTCGCGCTCTTCGGTCTCAAGCAGGTCTTCAACTATTTTAAAGGCACTGCGGCCGAGGCCATCCCGTTTAAGACCCCGGCGCTGTACAAGATGGTGCGCCACCCGCTCTATCTCGGATTCATCATCGCCTTTTGGAGCACGCCGCACATGACGCTCGGGCATCTCTTTTTCGCGATCATGACCACCGCTTACATACTGGTGGCCATTCAATTCGAAGAGCGCGATCTAATTCACTTTTATGGTGATCGATATCGAGAATATCGCCAACGGGTGGGCATGTTGATCCCGCTGCCAAGGAGAAAATGAGGATGGATTGCCGAGATACGGAACCCTTCCACCTCGCCTAAACGTCATAACTGGCGCGTTCGGCTATGCAGCCGGATGGGAGGGCGGAGCCCGAACGAGGGGCGAAGCCCGATCTATTCAGCAACCTAACGGCGGGGCAAAGCCGCCGCCGCACATCCGGCGGCATAGCCGTAGCCAGCTCGATTTTCCTTTCTGAGCCTGCTCCGTCGGTTGTGTTACCTAGGACTTCTTAAGGTCAGCCAGCGCCGCCAACACCTCATCGCTGTGTCCGGCCGGACTCACTTTCACAAACACCTTAGCGATCTTTCCTTGCGGGTCGATGATGAAGGTGTTGCGCGCCGACAACTTCATCCCTTGGTAGTCCATCACTGATCCGTACTTCTCAGAAACGCTTGCGTCGGTGTCCGCAAGAAGTTTGAAGTTCAAGCCTTCCTTGGCGCAGAAGCTCTTGTGCGACTCGGCTGTGTCCACACTCACGCCCAGGATCACGGCGCCCATCGCTTTGTATTTCGCCAGGTCGCGTTGGAAATTGTGGGCTTCGAGCGTGCAGCCGCTGGTGAAGTCTTTCGGGTAGAAATAAAGCACCACCCACTGGCCTTTGAAATCGGACAGGTTGGCCTCCTTACCTTCGTTGGTAACGAGTTTGAAAGTGGGAGCTGCGGTGCCGGCGGCGGGAACTTCAGCCAGTGAGCTGGACGGTTTAACCCCGATTGCGGTGACCAGTAACAAAGCGCAAAGAAAAATATACTTAATCATGATAACTCCTTCTAAGTAGGACAGACATGCGTGTCCGGCTGTTGGATTTTCGACTTTCCTTGTAAAGCAAACTGTAGTTTGCGGTCGTTCGTGACCACTCAACACTCGAATGATTTGACACCACCACAAACTAACAGTTTGCTTTACTTTTCTTCTGTTGCCTTTGCCGCCAGCGACGCCTGTGCAGCGGCGAGGCGCGCGACCGGAACGCGGAACGGCGAGCAGCTTACATAGTCGAGACCAATCTCATTGCAGAAAGCAATCGAGCTGGGATCGCCGCCGTGCTCGCCGCAAATTCCCACCTTAAGATCCGGTTTCACACTGCGCCCGCGTTCAGTTCCCAGACGGACCAGTTGGCCCACGCCGTCGCGATCCAGCACCTGAAAGGGATCCTCGGGCATAATCTTGCGCTCGACATAGTTCGGTAGGAAGCGGGCCGAATCGTCCCGACTTAAGCCAAAAGTTGTTTGCGTCAGATCGTTAGTACCAAACGAAAAGAAGTCGGCGTGCGCTGCAATTTGATCGGCCATTAAGGCGGCGCGCGGCAGTTCGATCATGGTGCCGACGCGATATTCGATCGTCATTCCATTCTCGCCCATAACCTGGCGCGCTACTTCGTCGATGACTTCGCGCTGCTGATGCAGCTCTTCGCTAAGCGAGACCAGCGGCACCATAATTTCCAACTCAGTCTTCTTCTTCTCGCCTTGCACCAGACAGGCGGCCTCGAAAATCGCGCGACACTGCATGCGCGTTACTTCGGGAAAAACCAGGCCCAGGCGGCAGCCGCGAAATCCCAGCATCGGATTAGCTTCGCGAATGCGGTTGACTTGCTTTAGCAGACGGCGCTTCTCGTCAATCGCGTCAAGCAGATTGTCCATGTCGCCGAGCGTCGTTGCCAAACGCAAGGCCATCTTCAACTCGCTGAGCTCGCTAAGCAGTTCTTCGGCATTGGGAAGAAACTCGTGCAGCGGCGGATCGAGCAGGCGTATGGTGACCGGCAGTCCAACCATCTCGCGGAAGATGCCGACAAAGTCGCCTCTTTGCAGCGGCAGCAATTTTTCAAGCGCCTTCTCGCGCGCCCCGACGCCTTCCGACAAAATCATTTCGCGCATGGCTGCCAGTCGCTGATCGCCAAAGAACATGTGTTCGGTGCGACAGAGCCCAATACCTTCGGCTCCAAACTGGCGCGCCACTTTTGCATCGCGTGGCGTGTCGGCGTTGGCGCGCACACGCAAGCGGCGAAACTTATCCGCCCAGGTCATCAGTTCGTGAAACTCCGGGCCGAGCGTGGGCTGCATGGTCGGCACCTGGCCCAAAAACACGCGACCAGTGGAACCATCTACAGTTATCCATTCGCCCTTGGTAATGACAGTTCCATTCACGGAAAACTGTTGCTGGCTGTAATCAATGTCGAGGGAAGTCGCGCCGCTTACACAGGGCTTGCCCATGCCGCGCGCAACTACAGCCGCGTGGCTGGTCATGCCGCCGCGCGCGGTGACAATCGCCTGCGCCGCCACCATCCCGTGAAAATCGTCAGGGCTGGTTTCCTGCCGTACCAGAATTACTTTGGCGTTTTCGCGGGCTAACTCTTCGGCTTCGTCGGGGCTGAATACGACCTGACCCTGCGCCGCGCCCGGACTCGCCGGCAGTCCGGTAGCCAGCACAGTGGCTTTTGTTTTTGGATCAACGGTCGGATGCAGTAACTGATCGAGTTGCTCGGGCGAAACCCGCTGGACTGCAGTTGCGCGATCGATCAACTTTTCGCCAACCATCTCAACTGCAATGCGCACTGCCGCAGCGCCGCTGCGTTTGCCGGTCCTCGTCTGCAACATCCAAAGCTTGCCGCGCTCAATGGTGAATTCGCAGTCCTGCATGTCGTGATAATGCTTTTCCAGCAGTCCGGTGATGGCGGCAAACTCGTCGTAAACTTTTGGCAGCTCTTTTTTCAGTTGGCTGACTGGATTTGGCGTACGAATGCCGGCGACGACGTCTTCGCCCTGCGCATTCAATAAATACTCGCCGTAAAGTTCCTTTTTGCCGGTTGAAGGATTGCGAGTAAAGGCCACGCCGGTGCCGCTGTCCTGCCCCATGTTTCCAAAGACCATCGCCTGCACATTCACCGCAGTACCAAGTGAATCAGGAATGCGATTGATACGCCGATAATCAATCGCGCGCCGTCCCATCCAGGAATTGAAGACTGCAGCAATTGCGACCCGCAATTGTTCATAAGGATCTTCAGGGATGGCATGCTGCTCGGCGAGGATGATCTGCTTTTCAGCGGCGATGATGTCGCGCAGGTGTTTCGGTTGCAGGTCAGTGTCGCGACCGCCGGTGGTCTGCGCCTTGTAACGGTCCATCACGCGCTCAAACTTTTCATGGGCCACGCCCATGACGATTTCGCCAAACAACGAAGCGAAGCGGCGGTAAGCATCGAGTGCAAAACGCAGATCGCCGGTTTGCTTGGCCAAACCCTGTACAGTTTCTTCGTTGAGGCCGAGGTTAAGAACGGTATCCATCATGCCGGGCATTGAGAATGCCGCGCCCGACCGGACCGAAACCAGCAATGGGTTCTGCGGATCACCAAACTTTTTCCCGACTTTCTCTTCGATCTTTCGCAGACCTTCCTGCACCTGTTCCCACATCTGCGCTGGAAAGCTTTTATCGTTTTCGAAAAATGCATTACAGGCTTCGGTCGTGACGACTAAGCCTGGTGGCACAGGCAGGCCGGCATGGGTCATCTCGCACAGTCCGGCTCCTTTGCCGCCAAGCCGTGACTTGTCGTCGCCGCTGCCTTCTTCGAAGAGATAAACCCACTTGTGAGTGGCTTGATCTGTAAGTTCGGAGGATTCTTCTATCGCTGTACTCATAGCTCCACGGAACCTCGTTGTTTCAGGGACACAGATCGGGCGTGAATTATCGCACTTTGAGCGCCTGGCCGAAAGTTTGGGTTACTCATCCCGCCCTTTACTGCTCACTTGACTGCGCCCATCAATTTTTTGATTCTTGGCGTTAATAGCGCCAGGATGCCCGCTGAGATCAGCAGGCCCACTGCGATGCTGCCGTAAAGCTTAACCAGGGTCCCTGACTGCGGAACATAAAATCCCGACAAGTAGCCAGCGAGTTTGCTGCCGAACGACGCAGCCAGAAACCATACGCCCATCATGATTCCGACCAGCTTCACCGGAGCCAGCTTGGTAACGGTGCTGAGGCCGACTGGACTCAAACACATCTCACCCACCACTTCGAGAAAGTAGAGACCGACAAGCCACAGCGGGCTGATGCGGCCGTTGGCTGTCATCCACGCTGCCGGAACCAGCAGGCAGTAGGCGAGTCCGATGAAGAGCAGACCGAAGGTGAACTTCACCGGGCTCGATGGCTGGCGTTTTCCCAGCCGCACCCAGAGCAGGGAAAAAATCGGAGCCAGCATAATTACAAAGAGCGGCGTGCACGATTGCAACCAACTCGATGGGAACCTCATGCCGAAAACTTCGGTGCGCACTAAATCTTTCGCGAACAGATTCAAGCTTGCGCCTTTCTGCTCATAAGCGGCCCAAAATAGAATCGTGAACAGGAAGAAAACAAAAATTGCTCCGACACGTTTCCATTCCCCCGCCGACAACTGCGTGGTAGCGGTTGAGCGTCGCACCACCGAGATCGCGCAAGCGAGCACCAGTCCGACGATGACGACGGTCAATATAGTTCCTCCGCCATATGCGAAGTACCAGATCCAGGCGAGCACGTAGGCCAACAGCCAGGAGAGGCCGGCGCCAACTTGTCCTTTATACACATGGCCCATGCCGGGAAGAATAAGACTGAGTATCACCGCGATAATTGGATTGCGTGGCTTTGAATCCGCAACTGCTGAGGCGGCAGCGGCCGACACTGACTCGTCGGCGCGTTCCTCAGCGCTGGCGTCGTCGCTGCTTGGGGGCGCGTCCGGAAATCGTTTGGCGTTGAGCAGAAAGATTACCAGCCCAAGGCACATGCCCACGCCCGCAGCGCCAAAACCCCAGTGCCAACTGGTGGAAACATCAAATCCCATTCGCGCAACGAAGCCTTTGAAGCTTTCGCCTTGTGCGAGATAGCCGCAGACCAGCGGCGCGAAAAACGCGCCGACATTTATTCCCATGTAAAAGATCGAGAAGCCACTATCGCGCCGGGGATCGTCCTTGCCGTAGAGATTTCCGAGCATCGCGCTGATGTTTGGTTTAAGCAATCCGGTGCCGAGAGCAATCAGCACCATTCCCAGATAGAAGAAAGGCATGGAATGAAAGACCATCGAGAAGTGGCCACAGGCGATCACGATGCCTCCGAGCAAGACGGCGAGCCTCGCGCCCAGCCAGCGGTCGGCAACCATGCCGCCGGGCAGCGCGGTTAGGTAAACCGACATTGTGTAGGTGCCGTAAATTGAAGCTGCGTGTTTTGTATCAAAGCCCAAGCCGCCTTGCGCAACCGGCGCGACCATGTAGAGCACGAGAATGGCCCGCATTCCGTAGTAACTAAAACGTTCCCAAAGCTCAGTAAAGAAAAGCGTAGGCAGCCCGCGCGGATGTCCGGCAAAACCGGAATCGTCTATCGCCACTGGCGCTCCATTTGTTGTTGTGCCCATGATTACGTCCTCGTGATCAGGATTAGACTGCTTGAGTTTGAAATCTCAGGAGATCGCTTTGGCAATTGCGAATGCGGCGCCCGCCGCGACACTGCCAATGAAGGCCGTTTGCAGAGCGCTTCGCAGCGGTCGCATTCCGGTGAAGCGGCCCTTGATAAAGCCGAATACCAGCAGCGCCAAAATTGTGACCACGATAGAAAACAGCAATGCAGTAGAAGCCCTGGTCAAAGCCATATAAGGGGCAAGCGGTACAAATCCGCCCACGGCGTAAGCGCCACCAATCGTCAAAGCGCTAGTCAGCGCCCGCTTAGGATCGGGCTTCTCCAATCCGAGTTCAAAGCGCATCATGAAATCGATCCACTTCTGCGGCTGTTTGCGCAATGCTTCTACCAGCGGCAGAGTCTGTTCCCTGGTGAGACCATACTCTTCAAAGACTTCTGCGACTTCTTTCATCTCTTCGTGCGGTATCTCCGCTACTTCGCGTTTCTCGCGTTCGCGTTCCTTCGCGTAGTGTTCCGCATCGCTCTTTGCCGCCAGGTAGCCACCAAGACCCATGGCTATTGATCCAGCGGCAATTTCTGCGAGCCCGGCGGTGACGATAATGCTTGTCGTGGTGATCGCACCGGTAAGGCCGGCAGCCAGTGCGAACGGCACCGTCAATCCGTCAGACATGCCTATCACCACGTCGCGTACAACTTCACTAGCGGTGAAATGGCGTTCGGTATGAGGAGTTTGCGGCATGGCTTGTCTCCGTCGCTCAGGGATAAAGAAAACTGAGAGACTCTAATTCGTTTTTAAAAGTACTGCAAAACTTTCGGGCTACCAGAAAATCTCGGAAGCTGTATGTTTGTCGCATCCTATTATGCTTCGAAGCTTATCCCGAAGGGACCTCCGTTATCGCAGCTTCGGCTTTGCCGCCTGATGTGCGGCGGTGGCTTTGCCCCGCCGTAGAATTGCCTTTTACTTTTTTGGGCTGTGCCCTTTGTTTCGTCCTGGCCCAATAAATCCGCAGGGCTCAGCGGACTAGGGCGTAGCCCCGAAATAATCATCTTGCAACTGCCAGCGGGGCCTAGCCACCGCCGCACATCAGGCGGCAAAGCCGAACCCCGCCGTGGCCTATGACATTTGAGGCAATCAATGCAAGGTTAGAATTTGTCCGCCAGAATTAGCACACCAATAACAATAAACGCGACCGCGGCCACTCGCTTTACCCAGACAAGCGGAATGTAGTTGCCGATAACGCTGCCAACAACTACGCCAATCGCCGAAACCGCGGTGAGCGCCAACGCAGCACCGACGAAAACTGCCCAGGGGCGCTTAGTTTGTGCGGCCATGGTCATTGCCGCCAGTTGAGTTTTGTCACCCATTTCTGCAAGAAAGATAACGCCAAAAGTTGTTAGCAAGACGCGCCAGTCCATTTCACTCTCCTTTAAATCATCTCGACATGAGTTACTTAATGAACAAGATGCAGCTGCTTAGAGCTAAAACGCTCTTTCAATTCTGTTCATCCTGTAATCGTCTAAAACATCTAGATTACGAATGAAGGTCTAGGCCTTCGTCACATTATGGCTTAGACTAATCTATACTAACTTGAGTTCTCGCGTTCCCTGGTTCGCTCCGATCAATGAGCCAAAGTTCCCACGACTTCCTTGGTACCGAACGCTTTCGTATTCGCCGCCGGCTCGGCTCGGGTGGTATGGGTGTGGTTTATGAAGCGCACGATCGAGAAACTGACAAACTGGTTGCGCTGAAAACACTGACGCGGGCTGAGGCCTCGCATATCTCGCGTTTCAAAAATGAGTTTCGTTCCCTCGCCGACGTCTCACATCCGAACCTGGTAACACTTTACGAGTTCATGGTGGAGGGCCCTTACTGGTTTTTCACCATGGAGCTGGTTAAGGGAATCAGCTTTCTCGAATACGTGCGCCCCGGTTATCACGCCCGGCATAAACCAACTTCTCGCACCCCGACTCTACTTAAAGCCACAGAGGAAGGTTCACCTCCCGAACTACTCGCGGATTACGAGGCAGAGACGCGCCAGTTAGATTCCATAAGTGCTTCAGACCCTGATCAAGACTCGCCGGAAAGGTCCGCCGACTCGTTGCTGTCAAAAGCAAAACTCGATCTAGGTCGCTTGAGCGTCGCTTTGCGGCAACTCGCCGAGGGCCTGCACGGACTGCATGAAACAGGGAAACTTCATCGTGACATTAAACCTTCCAACGTGCTGGTCACAAACGAGGGACGCGTTGTAATTCTTGATTTTGGACTGGTGGCCCAGGTTGAAGGCAAGGAACTGCACGACAGCGTGACACTCGCCGGCACTCCCGATTACATGTCGCCCGAGCAGGGCGCGCAACTGCCGATTTCGCGAGCCAGCGATTGGTACAGCGTCGGCGTGATGTTGTATCAGGCCCTGACCGGCCGCCTGCCGTTCTCGGGAAAGTTTTTCGAAGTGATGATGAACAAGCAGAACTTCGATCCACCGGCGCCCAGCGAAATCGCCGGTAATGTGCCGGCGGATTTGAACGACTTGTGCGTGCGACTGTTGCGGCGCAAGCCTG
>JBDUCC010000136.1:0-8441 GCA_040003675.1 bacterium
GCCTGTTCGCTTGCCTGGCCGGTGCGGCGCGCGCGGCGCACCAATCGATCCATCACCCGCCAGTTCTCAGAAGCAATCAGTTGCTCGAGTCGCTGTTCCCCATTAGCCGGCGCGCGTAATCTCAGCATTCGAGTTGCTGCGGCATTGATCGTCGTCACTCGATCGTTCTCGTCGAGCGAAACAACACCCGTCGAAAGCGACTCGAGTACTGTTTCAATGTAGTCCCGGCGTTCTTCGAGTGTTAGATTTTTTTCGCGCAATGCAGCCGAGCCTGCTTCAATTCGCGCGCGGTTATCTTCGAGCTGCGAGGTCATCTGATTAAATGAATCCGCCAGCAGCGCCAACTCGTCCTCAGCTATCGTACTGACCCGATGGCTGAGATTGCCCCGGGCGATTTCATCAGATGCCTCGGCCAGTGCCCTGATCGGCGTCGCAATACCGCGCGCTAAATAGATAGCAACCCAACTGGATACAAACAACAACATCAGTGTCATCAATCCCAGCGTGGATAATCCCAGCAGGCGCACGCGGCGCTGGCGTTCCACCAGTTTGCGATACTCGCCCTGTGAGCCGGTGATAGTCTCGTTCAAGTCGTTGGGCGCCCGCCGCCCCGGCACCACAATCAACTGGTGAGTGTCGGAGAGCGGCACAGTTACCGCATCAAAATCTTTGCCGTCTGCGAGACTGTCATCTTCGCCCTTCAACGAACGCGCTTTGTTTAGAAGTTCATCCAATTCGGAATTCTCAGCGCTTGTCAGTGAGCGGGTACTTCGCGCCAATACCTGGCCGCTGCCATCAACGATCTCCACTGCCAATAAATGACCATTCGCCACCACCCTGTCGAGCGTCTGTTGTCTTTCAGAGCCTGCTTGCGGATTCAAGACCACCGCGAGTAGTGATGCAGTATCGCGAAGGTTGCGCGTCTGCGCGTCGGCGGCTTCGCGCTGCACCTCCTGCGCTTCAATGACTACACGCTCCGGCAGACTTCCAAACCATTTCTCCAGTGATCGATTGAGAAAGAGATACGAGAATGAGGCCATCGCGATGATCGGAAGAAAACTGATCGCAATGAAGTAAACCAGTAGACGCGTTTTGATCTTGGAACCGAGCTGGCGTTCGTGCCGCTCGCGCCGCAGCTTCAACAAGTTGCGCACGAAAATGAACGAGAAAACTACGAAGGCGACAAAGTTAAGAGTCGACAACGCATAGAGCAGCACGGTGTCCGCAGCAGTATCAGGAGGGATGATGGTCCACAGCCATAACTGCTGAGAAATAATAATTGCCAACAGCAGCAATACCGTTAGGCCCAGCCCCCACAACAGAATTCGGCGCCGTCGTTTTAACCTGGGCGGCTTTAAAGCTTCACGGTTTTCGTGCTGATTATTCATGCGGGAAGTGGCCCAAAGTTTAACATAGGGCCGAAGGACAGGCATTCCTGCCTGTCCTGGGAGCGTGGAAACTCAAGGTAAGAGATCCGGAAGATTTTTCCATTTACCATTTCTCATTTCTCATTTTAAGCGCGCGAGTTCATTTTTCGAACTGCAATTAGTCTAAGTCGATAATCATAGCGAAGGGTGGCGCTGGCAGATGCGTAATGCGCGCAGTGCGCAACCGCGACCGGTAGCAACCGGATGTTAGCATTCAATGTTCGAGGGCGACTCAAATGCTCCATTTGTAGTCGACCGTAGCATCCGGTCGCTACCGCTCGCGTTTCCGCATCGGGCGCGTTCTTGATTTATTGCCAGCAATTCTTCGTGTGTGCAATCGTTGTTGACTAATCCGGTGCACTTCAAACTTGAATCCACCATTGTTTCTTTAAAGCGTGAACATTTGCGAGCCTTCGTCTAGAATCTGCGCGCTCTGCAAAACTTTCTATTTCGCGACACATGGACCTGAAACAAGTTTTCATTAACAGCGCTGGCCGCCTGCGCAGCGGTTGGCGGGTACTTATCTTCATCCTCGTCTATGTGGCCGTGCTCTTTTTACTGAGCACGCTGGTTCGCGTCGGGTACGCGGTTGGTTTGCGAATGGCCCCCGGTCGCAGCCTCGGTGCGTTCGCAGAAGATCTCATCTTTCGACTAAGACTGCTCGTCTCCGCGTTGTTGGCGGGATTTCTCTGCACGCGCTGGCTCGAACGTTTGCCCTGGCGCGCGCTCGGATTGACTATGCACGCGCATTGGTGGCGCGATCTCGTGGTCGGCTCATTGATTGGTATTGCATCGCTGGCGCTGGCTACCGCGATTGCGGCAGCGCTAGGTGGACTTCGCTTTACCGCCTCGCCGCGAACGATGCTATTGCAGGTGGTCCAGACTCTGGTGTTGTCTGCGGTGCTTTTTATTTTTGCGGCGCTGGCTGAAGAAGCTTTGTTTCGAGGCTATCCTTTGCAGACGTTGACGCGAGCGAAGTTGGCATGGCTGGGGATTCTGCTCACTTCAGTTCCCTTTGCCGCCTTCCATCTACAGAATCCCAACGTCGTAAAGGGATTTACTTTCATTAACACAGCGTTGGCCGGTGTCTGGCTGGCCGTTGCGTATTTGCGCACACGAAGTCTATGGCTTCCGCTTGGCGTTCACTGGGCGTGGAACTGGGCGCTGGGATCTCTTTTCGGTTTACCAGTCAGCGGCATTACTACTATCGCCCCGAACCCGCTGCTGCATGGAACCGATCTTGGTCCAGCCTGGCTCACCGGCGGAAGCTACGGCATCGAAGGTGGAGTTGCCTGCACGATCACTCTGATCGTTTCGACGTTGTTCATTTGGCGGATGAAATTTGTTTCAGAAACAGATGAGATGAAAGAGTTGACTTCGAAAGAAAATCCGGCGGTGGCGGAGGGTTAGATCTCAAGAACGACTAATGGCGATGAGACGAGCCTCTACTCCAAAATTCATATTATCTGGGCCATTCGGTTTGTATAGTCCGCGAAGCGGACGTTTGAGAATAGCCCAGCGATTCATCGCTGGGATCGGAAAACGACAAATGATCTAGTCCGTGAAGCGGACGGCTGAAATTCAGAATATGTAGCGCGAGTCGTATTCGATTCCGTGCTTGTTGAGTAGTTCTAGAAACTCTTCCTTAAAAGTTTTCTTCCGATGGTGTTCCTTCTGATTGTTGAGGTTACTCACATAGGAGTGCGACATTGAATCTCCTTTCAAGCGTCCGCTGTGCGGACTGCCTTCATTTACTAATCGATCCCAGCGCTTAAGCCGCTGGGCTATTCTCAGACCGTCCGCCTGGCGGACTTAAAGCCAGAGAATCGCACTGAAGATCAGATCTCCTAAAGGAAAACAGCTAGAGCCTGATTTAGTTTTTTACAAGATTCCTTGCTTACCGTTCAGCGATCGGAATGTAGGCGAGGTCCCGCTGGCCGATGTACTCAGCACGCGGACGGATGAGTTTGTTGTCGGCGTACTGTTCGAGAATGTGGCCAGTCCAACCGCTAATACGGCTGACGGCGAAGATGGGTGTGTAAAGGTCTAGCGGAATTCCCATCATGTAGTAAGTGGAGGCGGAGAAGAAATCAACGTTCGGGAACAGACCTTTTTCGCGCTTGATCACTTCCTCAACCTTGCGCGACATTTCATACCACTTGGAATCGCCTGCAACCGCTCCCATTTCCTGCGAAAACTTTCGAAGGTGCGTGGCGCGCGGGTCTTCCGTCTTATAAACAGCATGGCCGAAACCCATAATCTTTCGTTTCTCAGCCAACGCTTTCTTGATATACGGTTCGACGTGTTCTACTGAACCAATCTCCAGCAGCGTCTTCATCACGTTTGTGTTGGCGCCGCCGTGCAATGGGCCAGACAACGCGCCAATGGCGGCCGTCACTGACGCGTACATATCCGCCAGCGTTCCCGCCACCACACGTGCTGTAAATGTTGACGCGTTCAGTTCATGATCGGCGTGCAGAATTAAGCAGACGTCAAAAATGCGGGTCTCACGCTCAGACGGGACTTCGCCTTTCAATTGATAAAGAAAATTAGCTGCGATGTTTAGATTCGCATCCGGCTTTATCGGCTCCAGCCCACGACGAATGCGATCAGCCGCGGTTACGAGCGTGGGAAACTGCGCCGTCAGTTTGATAGCGGTCTTCACGCTGGCTTCGCGTGACAGATTTCGAGCGTCGCGGTCGTAAAACTCCAACGCGGATACCGACGTGCGTAACACGTCAATCGGATCAGCCTCGCGAGGAAACTGTTTAATTAACGCAATAATTTCATTCGGAACTTCATAGGCGGACCGTATTGAGCGCTCGAGCTCGGAAAGTTCGGCCGCTGTCGGCAGGCGCTTGTTCCAAAGCAAAAATATTACTTCTTCAAACGTCGCATGCTCGGCCAGGTCATGGATGTTGTAGCCCTGATAGATCAGTTCGCCTTTTTCGCCATTGACGTCGGAGATGGAGGAAGTGGCAGCGGCAACTCCTCTGAGTCCCGCTGCGGACGTGCCGGTGGGCGCATTTACTTTTGTACTCATAAAATTTTTCGGTGGGCCGAAGATAACAAACGACAGCCGCGTGTGACAAGCGAGGGTTAAGATTGCCGATTGCCAAATGCCGATTGCCGATTGGCTATTTGCGGAGTCAGTTTCTTAATGGGGTGTTACGACGACTGAATCCCCGAGTTTCGCCTTTATTAGTTTGGCTGCGGAGTTGTTCCTGGCGGCTAACTCCAAAAAGCCTGCGCTTCCCCAGATGCAAAAAACTTTGTTCTCGCGCGTCTCTGCCGCAAAGTAACGATGAAACGTGTCGATCTTCTGGTTACATATCGTAAGGCGAATTCCCTTATCCATCATCTTCTCACTTACTTGGTCTGCGGTGATGTTCGTAACGCAATTGCCAAAATGATCGATGTGAATTATTCGTCCGGAAATGACGCCGTCGCGAGAACTTTCCGGATGCAGCGTTGGCAGACGAACGTAATCGTCAACTTCAACACCCAGCTTTTTCGGCGCTACACCCAGTGACAGAGCGGCAGCAACGGGCGCGAAAACGTCGCGGCCGTTGAAGGTGTCGCTAACCGGATAGCGAAAGTATTTAGGATTATTGAGGTGAAAGATTCGCGGTTTTGATTGGTCGCAAACATAACTAAAAATGCCATTGTCAGGGCCGACAAAAAACTGGCCTGCTGCCTCAATCAAAATCGGGCGACGACTTGAACCCACACCGGGATCGACAACCGCAACATGAATTGTGCCGCCGGGAAATGCACTGTGTGCGGCAAGCAGGGTGAAGGCTGCGGCTTCGATATCCTGAGCCGGAACTTCATGAGTTATGTCAACGATCTGTGCGTCGGGATTGGAAGAAAGAATGACGCCTTTCATCGCGGCGACGAAGTAGTCGGAGTTTCCGAAATCAGTAAGCAACGTAATCGGCGGCAGGGCGCGAGCGCGGCGTCGCCCAGACGTTGGAACGCGGAGACTTGATTCTTTCGAACCACGCCTCCGCGTCTTTGTCAGCCGCGACTTTTTGGTCACAAGTGTTTTTAGTTTTTTGCCGCCCTCAGTCGTCACTGGATGCGAGTTTCGTTCTCGGCGCGAATCTTGAGTTGCTGGCCGCGTTCCAAATGCAAATCCCGGCCGCGGCTGGTTAGAACTCCGGCGGTCCCGACTGAGCCACCAATTGCCGCCCCGATCGCTGCGCCCTGCGCGCCACCAAAAATTGCGCCAAGGATTGCGCCTACGCCCGCGCTGGCACCTACCTTGGAAACATCGTCTTTGGTCGAGCTGCGTCCTTTTACCCCGCCCTCGGAATCAACTGTACCGCTGTCGTCGCTGTTACCCATGTTAATGATCTCGACCACGGAAGCATTGAAGGGACTGCTGCGCCCATCGGCCATGCGAATGGAATTGAAAGCAAGTTGCAGTTGCGACGAACCTTTCACTTTTCCGGCACGCTTCACGCGCACAACGCGGCCTTCAATGGTCGCACCGGCAAATTCACTCGGGCTGACAACTCGTGCCTGGAAAGGATCGCCCTGCTGGCTGACATCTGTTGCCAGGCTCGATTGCAATTCAATCGTCAGCACGCTGTCGCGCGGAATTAACACTGGTCCATTGTTAGCAACAGGCGCTGAGCCGGAAGGTTGCGTATTGTCGGACGTGTCGTCTGGAGTCGAATCAACGGTGCCGCGCCGGCTGAGGCCGGTCGGAATCGAAGAATTGAAATTGCCTCGGTCATAGCCCGCCGCGTATCCCGCTTCGAAGCCCTGCTGATAACCGTCTTTGTAATCTTCCAACGTGCCCCAGGCTTGGTTGTAGGTGCGGTCGGCGCGCTGGTACTCATCCTTACTTGGGTAATCTCGCTGGGCATGGTCCGTCACGTCGCGAAAGCCTGCGTTGTAGCCGTCAGAGTAGCCCGTTCGATAACCGCGTTCGAGAGCGGTCGACTGCGTTTGTGAAATCGAAGCGGCATTCGACGCTGCCGCCGCCATTGAGAACAGGCCAGTCGCGATGAGGGCCAGAAAAGAGAACTTAAGATATTTCATACTGTTGTTCCTTCCGAAGATTTACGGCGCTCAACCGCCGCGGGGGTCTTGGGAGAGTCAACCTCGTGCAATCGGAATGCTACCACTGCAAAGGCGCGCTAACAATGCGAACGCGGCCCGTTGGTTTCGCACTTGTGGCAAACAGGCGTTGTGACCATGCTTGACCACCCTCTGGTCCACGCCTAGACTCAAAAAGGAGCGCGATGACAAAATCTGAGCCGGCTTTCAGATGCGGAATTCGCGGCCACGGTTGGCGCCGAAACCACCAGCAATAATGACCGAAAATCGCCGAGTTTATTTAGATCACAGCGCCACGACACCCGCTGACCCGCGCGTCGTTCAGGCGCTGCTGCCCTATCTTACCGAGAAGTTTGGCAACGCTTCGAGCGTGCATGGATTTGGCCAGGAGGCCCGGGCCGCAGTGGACCGCGCACGCCGCGAGGTGGCCACGCTGCTTGGCGCGCGGGCAAACGAAATCGTGTTTGTATCCGGCGGCACTGAGGCGAACAATCTCGCAATCCGCGGCGTCTGTGAAGCTGCTGAGGCGTATGGCCGGCACATTATAACTTCCGCGATCGAGCATTCGTCCGTTCGAGGAATCTGCGAGGCACTGGAAAAGCGCGGCTGGGAAGTTACGCGTCTTCCTGTTTATGAAAACGGAATAGTGAAGACGGAAGACGTGCGCGCGGCTTTGCGACCTGACTCGGTTCTGGTTTCGATAATGCTAGCCAACAATGAAATTGGCACCAGGCAGCCGATCGAAGAGATTGGAACACTGGTGCGCGCTGAGCGCGAACAAACGGCGAGGCGAATATGGTTCCATACCGACGCCGTGCAGGCGGCGGGTCGCATGCAGTTAAATGTCGACACGCTTGGCTGCGATCTCTTGTCGCTTTCTGCGCACAAGCTTTATGCGCCCAAAGGCGCCGGAGCGCTTTACGTTCGCCGCGGCGTTAGATTGGCACCGCAGAACCTCGGCGGACATCAGGAGCGCGAACGACGTGCGGGCACTGAGGGCATTCCCGGCATCGTCGCGTTTGGAGAGGCTGCGAGGCTGGCTCGTGAGGAGATGACTCAGCGCGCGCGACATGAAGCACGGCTGCGAAATATGTTTGAAAAAGGGGTAATTGAGCGCATCGACGACGTCGTCTGCAACGGTGATCACACAGGTCGCCTGTCGCACGTTTCAAACATTTCTTTTCGTTTCATAGAAGGCGAGGGACTGTTGATTAGCTTGGATCTTCAAGGCATTGCGGTTTCAACTGGCTCTGCCTGCTCGTCCGGAACACTTGAGCCGTCGCCCGTAATCATCGCGTTGGGCCGCAACGATGAACTGGCGCGGGGAGCGATCCGATTCAGCTTTGGTAAAGACAACACGGAAGCTGATGTTCACTACGTGCTTGAAATTTTGCCGCGCGTGGTCGCCAAACTGCGCGAGCTTTCGCCATTAAATAAAAGTCGCAAGCTCGAACCAGTCGCAGCCGAATAAACTGCTCGTGCCTTATTCCGAAACTTTCAAGGACCACCTTGCCAACCCGCGCAACGCAGGCGAACTCGACGACGCAGACATTGTTGCCGAAGAAACTAATCCAGTTTGCGGCGATCGCCTGCGCCTTTCACTGAAAATAAATAGAGGAACAATTGAAGCGGCCCGTTTTCTCGCTTATGGGTGTCCGCCGGTGCTGGTCTGCGGCTCGGCGCTGACGGAATTGATTGAGGGGAAAAATACTGAGGAAGCTTTACTGGTAACGAGAAAGCAACTAGTCGAATCAGTCGGCGGCCTTCCTTTAAGAAAACAACACGCCGCAGCGCTGGCAATTGAAACTCTTCGCTCAGCAATTGAAAAAAGAAAGAGCGGGGCCAAGCGCCCGGATGCCACTGCCCCAACTTAAGGCTGCGTCAAGCGGGGCCGCGTGGCTTGAGGCGTGGCGCCGGGTCGATGGTATTCAGGCCCACAATACT
>JBDUCC010000137.1:0-8395 GCA_040003675.1 bacterium
GGTTACTACTTCATGCTGGCGTTCGTGCTGTCGTTTGTTTTCATGTACATGGTGCTGGCGGCGCAGTTTGAATCGTTCATTCATCCGATCACGATTCTGTTGACGCTGCCGCTCGCGATACCGTTCGGCATTCTTTCGTTATTGATGACCGGGCAAACGGTAAACATCTTTTCCGGGCTGGGCCTGTTGCTGCTTTTCGGCGTCGTTAAGAAGAACGCGATCCTGCAAATCGATCATACGAACCAGTTGCGCGCGCGCGGCATGGAACGACTGGAAGCGATAATTCGCGCGAACCGCGATCGCTTGCGGCCGATTCTGATGACTACGATAGCGCTGGTTGCCGGCATGTTGCCGCTGACGATTTCGAGTGGCCCAGGTTCGGGCACCAACCGTTCGATTGGCGTGCTGGTTGTTGGCGGACAATCGTTGTGCTTGTTGCTGACTTTGCTGGCCGTACCGGTTTTTTATTCGTTGTTCGACGATCTGGGTAAACACAGAGTTTGGGGACTGATCCGGGCAGGCTTTACCAGAATATTCGGGCGCGTGCGCCGCAAAGCAGCGAACGCAACCGCGTCGCTTTTGGGTTTGGTGTCGAGACATTGAGGTGGTTTTAGGTTGTGAGAACGATGGTTAAACTTGAAACAAATTCTAATTTGCGGCTTGGCCGCCGCACCGGGCGGAATGGCTCTGCCTTTCCGGAACTGGTACTAGACTCTGGCGAGGCTGCGCCTCGGAAACTGGTCGGAGGCATAGCCTCATCGGAAGAAAAGGTCCGTACGGAAAGGCGAAGCCTTTCCGCACTGTGCTGCGGTGGCAAAGCCGCGGTGTTGAGCTTCCTCTTGGCGATCTTCTCGTTCACTGTCGTTGCCCAAACGCCATCACCCTCGCCGGCGCCGCCGGAGTTGCAAGTACCGGCCGTAGCGTCAGATTTTCATCCGGCGCAGAAACCTCTGCCTGAGTTGAGTCGCGTTGGCGTGGACATGGATCGACAGCGACCGCTTTCGCTTAAGGAAGCATTGACGCTGGCGCTGGCAAACAATAAAGACATCGAAGTCGCGCGCCAGAACGTGAGGATTTCAGAGTTTGATCTCAAGGCGGCACAGGGTGCGTACGATCCGCGTATTAGCTCTACGTCTTACTATGAACGGGTCAAAAACCCCATCTCGAGTTTTTTGAGTGGCGGTTCTGATGGCGCCGTCACCCAAAGCGATTACACGGGAACCGCGCGACTGGAAGGTCTGACGCCGTCATTTGGCGGTAATTATCACCTCGATTTCTCTTCCATCAGATTAACCAGCAACAATCAGTTCACCGCGTTGAATCCCCAGTATCCAACGGCCTTGACGTTTACTTATACGCAGCCGCTGTTACGCGGTTTGCGTTTTGACAGCAGCCGCCGGTCGATCGAGATCGCGAAGAAGAATCTGTCGCTGACCGACGCGCAATTTCGGCAGCGGGCTATCGAAACAATTACCAGCGTGCAACGGGCCTATTGGGACCTGGTTTTCGCTTTGCGTAGCTTACAAGTACAAAGGGAAGCGGTGCGGGACGCGCGCACACAATTGGAACACAACCAACGGCTGGTAGCTGAAGGCGCACTCGCGCCGATCGATGTTGTTGCCGCGGAAGCCCAAGTCGCAGGTTTTGAACAGACTCTATTCTCGTCACTGGAAGACGTCTCGCGCACCGAAAACAATCTAAAAAACCTGATTGCCGAGAACCATCAGTCGGATTTTTGGAGTTTGTCGATTGTTCCGACTGATTCCGTTGATCTGGTCACACCTGTAATTTCATTGCCCGACGCGATGAAGGCAGCGATGGACAATCGGCCCGAGCTGCAACAATCAACGGTCGCACGCGAAATCAATCAAATTGATCAGAGGTATTTCCGCGAACAAACTAAGCCACAAATCGATCTGGTCGGTTCTTACGGCATGGTCGGGTTGGCGGGCACAACCAGCGGCGGCGTAAACCCTTTCACTTCGTCGTCCACTCAATTGCGTGATGCAGTCAACAAACTGCTGGTGAATTCCGGTTTTGACCGTTTGCCGGATCCGCCCGTGCAGACGATTTCGCCCGATTTGCTTGGCGGCTACAATCAGTCGCTGCAAAACCTGCTTGCCAATCGCTTCAACAATTATCGCTTTGGGGTGCAGATCAGCCTGCCGCTGAGAAATCGCACCGCGCAAGCCCAACTCGGCCGCTCGCTGGTTGAAGGGGAGCGCCTGGCTACGCAGCGCGAGCAATTACAGCAATCGATTCAGGTTGAGGTGAGAAACGCTTTGCAACTGGTGCGCAGCGCCGAAGCACGTTTGCATTCCGCGGTGATTCAGCGACAGGCAAGCGAGCAACAGTATCAGAGCGAACAAAGAAAACTGGACGCCGGACAGTCGACGGTGTTCCTGGTGTTAGAACGGCAAACAGCGTTGACTAACGCGCGCGGGAGCGAATTGCGCGCGCAGACTGATCTCAACAAAGCGATCGCTGAGGTGCAACGCGCAACTGGTAATGCGCTGACAACCAACAGCATCGTCGTGCGCGTGCGCTGAGGATTTCCGTTATGGACGATAAACAATTTCTCGAAACCTGGGACATCCACAATCGCATCAATCTTTATTTGCTCGATGCGGTTGAACCTGCCTCGCTGCGTAGTCTGTCCGCGTCGAAGGGAAGAACCGTCGGCGAGCAGTTTGCTCACATTCACAATGTGCGATTGATGTGGTTGAAAGCAGCTGCACCCGATTTGTTAAAGGGTCTGACAAAGCTGGAAAAAGAAATCGCGGTTGACAAGAAGCAGTTGCGAAAGTCGCTGGCTGACTCAGCCTCGACAATCAAATCATTACTTGAACAAAGCATGGCACAGGGCGGCAAAGTTAAAGGATTCAAACCTCATGTGGCCGCTTTTCTTGGTTATCTGATTTCTCACGAATCACATCATCGCGGACAGATCGCGCTAACATTAAAGCAGTCGGGTGCCCCGCTGGATAAGAAAATTCAGTATGGAATTTGGGAATGGGGCGTCAGATGAGAGCGGTGCGATCGGTTAGCCAACGTTTTCCAGAATAACCAACCCGCCATAGCAAGCCATTACGATGAGAATGCCTGCGATGATGTACCATTGAACCAGCTTGGTTCTACAGGCGGGACAACGGGTTCGCATCCAACCAGTTTGTCTTTCGCAAACAGGACATCTCATGTCGTCATCCTCGCTGCGATTTTTTGGATGATGAGTCGAACAGCCGCAGGAAAACCTTCAGGACGGATTCTAGCATACTCCGCCAACCGAGATGTTTTACGGTAGCACGGGCATTCCTGCCTTATCCTTTGCTAATTACCAGTCCACTCAATTCGGTTGCAAGGAAGATCTGCATTTTCTTTGTTCGCAGTCAGTGAAATGTGACGCGAGCGAGAACAGACAGGAACGTCTTGTCCTTACTTAAGACTTGACCGCAAGCGCGGCATTGGTTAAACCTCAACTCAGATATGAGTGCTTCGCTAAATGAACTTGACGTGCTTGCCATTTTCGCGCACCCGGATGATGCCGAGCTTTCCGTTTCCGGCACACTCTTAAAAATAAAAGCGCAGGGATATCGCACTGGCGTGCTGGACATGACGCGCGGCGAGATGGGCACGCGTGGCACTCCGGAAGTGCGTGAACGAGAGGCAGCCGAAGCCGCTCGCGTCTTGAAATTGGACGTGCGTTCCAACCTGGGCCAACCCGACGGACACGTCTGGCCCACTGAAGCGGCGCGAACTGCGGTGGTACGCGTGCTGCGTTCGCAGGCGCCGAAAGTTTTGCTAACCACGCATTGGGACGACCCACATCCGGATCACGCCAACACCTGCCGCATCGTTCGCGAAGCCGCGCGACTGGCGACAATGGCTCGCTATGACGAAGAGAGCAAACAAAAAGCTATTCCGATGCCTGCAGTCATGCACTCGCTTTTTTCGCGTCAGGTAGTGCCGTCCTTCATTGTCGATGTGTCGGAATTCGTAGAAGAGAAAATGGCTGCCATCCGCGCCCACGCCTCACAGTTTTACCGGCCTGAATCAAAAGAACCCGTGACGCGCATAAGCGACCCCGACTTTCTCGATCAGATCGAATATCGCATGCGCTATTTTGGGTCGTTGATCGGCGTCGCCGCCGGCGAGCCTTTTTATGTGCGTGAAGCTCTGAACGTTGACGACCCGATTGCGCTACTGAGCAGGCCGATGAATATTTATTCTTGATAGTGGCTGGTTAGGTACGAAGAGCGGGGGCAAGCCCGCCTTCCCAACGCCGAGACTCTTAGACTTGCGCGAACGCCTTTATGTTGAAGACCTTTCCAGCGGCTTCTCATTTATCAGTCAGCACTTCCTGCGCAATAGAAATGAGTGCTGTGGCGCGCGGCGAGTCGGCCTCGAAGGTCCGGGCCAGTCCCACGGCGCGATGATAATCGTCTTTTGTGAGCGAGCGGAAAATAGCCGGAAGATCAAAATTCTCGGTCGAGTTTGTGCGCATTGAATTGATCCCCGGGGTTTGCAATTGCAAAGTAAGCCGGCTGTCTTCGCCGCTAAAGTCTCCGGAAGAATTCGCCGCGCTGGCAGCTTCACCAACCAGTTCCCAGGCGCGGGTGCGGTCCAGAGGAAACAAAGCATTAGCCACGCCGATCAGCGAGCGCGGTCGATCTGCGTCCGAGGTACCGATGCGGCGTGCTTCATCAAGCGCATCGCCTAATAATCCCAGCGCGCGGTCCCGATCTGTTTCCGCCAATTGGCGCGCAACCTGTGTCAACGCCCATACCTTTTGGAAATGCGTCAACTCTGCATTGGCACTAAGCTTTAGCGCGTCTT
Organism: bacterium; assembly: GCA_040003675.1. Lineage (GTDB taxonomy): Bacteria > Acidobacteriota > Blastocatellia > Pyrinomonadales > Pyrinomonadaceae > PSRF01. Next base: position 4,834 of record JBDUCC010000137.1, read on the forward strand.
CAGGTTTCTTCTTATCAATTAAGTAGATCAGGAGACTCAAATCCACGAATTGTCTTACCTGCTTGCGTAGATCCGAGTCTTCGATCTTGTCTGTGAAATCACGGGCACGCAGATCACCACGACCCAGCGTGCGTAGTATGAGTTCAACATAGAGTTGGTCGCGCTCTTCAGAAGTCTTCGCCCGATCAATCCGATCGAGCAGGGATTGCTCGTTGTCTGCGGCCGGTTCTTCATCTCTAATTCCGCGCCGCAGCATGTCGTCATCGCGCTTCCGAGTTTCTTCACGCACGCTGCCGCTTAGACCGGCGAGTTGTCCGCGCATCAGTTCCACAGTTTGCGGCGTTGCGTATTGTTCAAATAGCGGCAGCAACCGCGTGATCATCAGATATTTTCCTTCGCTGCCTGAGGAAGTTCGATCCTGATCGGGCGGCGCCAGCGGGCGCATCAGAATCTGTGTAGCTACGCGAAAAAACCCGGTCCGCAATTCCGGGGTGCTCGCGGGCGGCGTTTCCCGGCCCATTTGCGAAGTGTTGGCGCCGCCATTGCGATCAAAGGTGACGAATAGGTGGGGAGTGAAAACGTATGCCGACAGCAGTGAGACCGTGTTGGCGTCCGCTTGCGGATCGCTGCCCGCCAACGCCAACATCCGCGAATACCTTTGGTCGGCAGCAACCGGGTCTTTTTCGCGCAGGAATGAAAGAAAGTTCAGTCCCTGCATCGTCACAGTTGCCAACGCCGGATCAGCAAATTGCAAAGCGCGAGCAACATCAACATCGAGCAGTTGTCTTGCCAAACTAAGGCGTTGGCCGATTGCTTCCGGAGTATCCAGCGCTTCAGGCCTTTGTGCGGGCGTATCTGAAGCTTCTTGCGTCTTCGCAAGTTTGAGCTTATCAAGCAACTCTTCGCCCAGCGCGCGGTCACGCTTTGCTGCAAGCCGTAACACTTCGGAACGCAGGTCCGGCTGGCGAACCAACATAACGCCTCGTCCACTGGTTTGCTGTCGCTGTCTTTCCTCCCTCATCTCCCTCGCGGCATCCTGATCGGCAACTTCAGCGGCGTCCCAGGCTCGCAGGAAAAGGGAACGACCCTGATCAGCATCGACACTCCATATTCCATCGGCGACGCGTGCCATGGTGCGCGCGCGTAGTTTTTGATCTTTGAAGCTGCGCGCGTCGTTTGCGAGCGAGACCAGTAGAGAAAGGGCCAGCGATCGTTGTTGTTCGATCTTTGCTTTCGCGGCCGCTGCGGTTGGTTTGGCTTTCGTCGCAGGCGCGCGTGTGGTTGTGCTCGCAGGCGGAGGTGCGATTACTCTTTCCGCAGTCTCCTGTGCAGTGATTGCAGGCAACAATAAAAGAATGGGGATCAAAGCCTGAAGGGAAGCGCGATGTGGCATGTGAACTCTCCTGGAACGGATCGATGGAGATAGTTTAAGTCGAAGGATTAAACGCGGGAGGTGGGAGCGAGTTCCAGAAAAACTCAAACGGCTATGACTTCAAGTTCGGGATCGATTTCCTGCTTGAGCATTCCCTCGATTGCCATGAGGGTGCCGGTGAGCGAACTGGGGCAACTGCCGCACGCACCTTGATAGCGAATGCTGAGTGTGTGTTCCTTGAGACCAAGCACTTCAAGATAGCCACCATCTCCCATCAGCGCTGGTCTTACCTTCTCGTCCAAAATTTCGTTTATTCTTAATAGACGAGGATCATCGCTGGTGACTGCAGCGATCGCACCGCCAACAGCCGCAGCTGCTGCGGCCGGTGCATTCACAGCTTCTGCGGCGCGTATGGGAACTGCCAAAGTCGGAAGCAGATCGTCCCAATCGCCTTCCTCATCCTTTTCAATCGTGATCATGCGGTCCATGTAAAACACCGAAACAACGTGTTCGACAGCAAACAAAGATTTCGCCAGCGGATCGTCCTGCGCCTGCTCCGCCGAACCATACGAACGCGCAGTGCCGTTGCTGACCGGCTCGCGCAAAATGAATTTGATTGCGTTCGGATTTGGGGTTTCTTCGATGTCGCTAATTTTCGGCATTATTGCTTCTCCGCTGGTATTAAGTCCTCGAAATCTCTTCCGACTTTTGCTGTGTAAAGCATTATAACGGGTTTGCGTAAGATGCACAGTTAGCCAGCGCGACGCGGGCGTTTTGGCATGCAAAAACCGGCAAAAACGCGTGTTGTATTATGGGCCAAAAAATGTTGCCAAAGACGGCGGGCGGGCATATACTCCGTGCCCTCACTTGCCCCCCCTTATAGTTAAGGTGAGCCAAGTTGAGATGGAGGCAGGCGATTGCGAGGGTCGTTCTGCCTCCGCTTTTTTTGCCAGTGGTCAGATGTCAGATATCAGAGGTCAGTTAGTACGCGTGCTTGATTTGTCATTCAACCATTTGACGACTAATCTTTAAGTACTGACAAACTTACATCGGATCTCTGACCTCTGGCTTATGAACATCGGCATCACGGTTTATCCAACTTACGGCGGCAGCGGCATCGTTGGCTCTGAACTCGGCAAAGAACTCGCAGAACGCGGTCACACAGTCCACTTCATTTCCTCTTCACTGCCAACCCGCTTAACTGAGCTTAACGAACGCGTGCGCTTCCACGAAGTTGAAATGATGTCGTATCCGCTGTTTGAGCATCAGCCATATACGCTGGCGCTGGCTACGAAGATGGCAACAGTAGCGGAAACGGAAAACTTGGATCTGCTGCATGTTCATTACGCCATTCCGCATTCCATCAGCGCCATCCTGGCGCGCGAGTCGCTTAAGCCAAAGCGGCGGCTTCCGGTTATCACCACGCTGCACGGGACCGACATCACGCTTGTGGGCGCCGATCGTTCATATCTCCCCATCACTCGTTATGGCATTGTGCAATCGGATGGCGTTACTGCGATCTCGCATTACCTGAAAGCAGCCACAAAAGAAATTTTTCAGTTTGACGATATCGAAGTCATCCCAAACTTCGTTTGCCAAACGGAGTATGCCCGGCATCCGGTTGAAAGTTTGCGCGCTGCGCTTAGTCCGGCAGGGGAACCCTTATTGGTGCACGTTTCAAATTTTCGCCCGGTGAAGCGCCCCGTCGATTGTGTAGAAATTTTGGCGCGGGTGCTGGCGAAAGGAATCACCGCACGGCTGGTGATGGTTGGCGACGGCAGCGAACGGACGAATGTTGAACACCGGGCGCGCTGTCTTAAGGTTGACGACCAGTGTGTTTTTGTCGGCAAGCAACCGAAGATAGTTGATTACCTGTCGGCAGCTGATGTTTTACTGTTGCCATCCGAGCAGGAGTCGTTCGGACTCGCGGCACTCGAAGCGATGGCTTGCGAAGTCCCTGTCATCGCCTCACGCGTAGGCGGCGTACCGGAAGTAGTTGAAGACGGCGAAACTGGATTTCTCAGCGAGGTCGGCGACGTAGAGAAGATGGCTAATGATGCTGCAAAATTGTTAGCTGATGCAGAGTTGCGCCGGAGGATGGGTCAACGCGCGCGCGAATCGGCCGTCTCGCGTTACCGCACCGGCATCGTGATACCACGCTACATAGAGTTCTATGAGCGAGTGCTCGCG
>JBDUCC010000138.1:0-8380 GCA_040003675.1 bacterium
ATGCCAACCGGCAGCGGCAAATCGCTGTGCTACCAACTGCCGGCACTGATGTTTGATGGCGCGACGGTAGTTGTATCTCCTTTGATCGCGCTCATGAAAGACCAGGTCGACGCGTTGCAAGCTCGTAACCTGCCGGCGACCTTCATCAACAGTTCGGTGGCCGAACGCGAACAGTGGGCGCGCATCGACGCCTTGCGCAGCGGTCAGTACAAACTCGTTTACGTTGCCCCGGAGCGCTTCCGCAGCAATCGCTTTCTGGGAGCGTTAAAGTCCATTCAAGTGTCGCTCTTTGCAATTGATGAGGCGCATTGCATTTCCACCTGGGGCCACGACTTTCGTCCAGACTACCTGCGCCTGAAGAACGTGGTCCAGGCCCTGAATGGTGACGGTGGTGGCACTCAAACCGTTGCTCTCACTGCGACGGCGACGCCTTACGTTCGTTCCGACATTATTCAACAACTCGGTCTGACGAAACCCGAGACGTTTGTCAGCGGCTTTGACCGTCCCAACCTAACCATCGATGTCGTGCATACGGAAAAGGAACGCGAAAAGATCGCCCGTATCAAGCGCCTGGCGAAGACGCACGAGGGCTCGGGAATTGTCTACGCTTCCACCCGCAAGGCGGTGGAACAAGTAGCAACAAAACTGCAAGCGCAGGGATTGGGCGTTTCTGCATATCACGCCGGCATGGGCGACGCGGCCCGCGTGAAAGCTCAGGATGATTTCATGACCGGTCGCACGCAAATGATCGTGGCGACCAATGCTTTTGGCATGGGCATCGATAAAGCGGACATACGCTTTGTCGCGCACTATCAAATGCCGGGTTCCATTGAGGCTTATTATCAGGAGATTGGTCGCGCGGGACGGGACGGACTGCCGTCATCGTGTGTGTTGTTATTTAACTATGCCGACAAAAACACGCATGACTTTTTTATTGAAGGCTCATATCCGAACGCTCAAGTAGTGCGCGACGTTTACGGAGTGCTGCTATCGACGGGCCTCAAGCGAATAGAACTTTCTGCCGGGGAGATTGCGAAACGCGCGGGCGTTCGTAACGAGATGGCTGTCCAGTCGACTCTCTATCTGCTTGAACGCGCCGGACACATACACCGTCTCGCTAACGCCAAACAATTCGGTGCCCAGGATTCCCCTTCCAGCCCACCCTGGGCCACATCTACTGGGACCGTTTCTACTGGGACCGCGGGCGTCTCGCCCGCAGCGGCTGCGCCAGGGCCAACCAACCAGAGATCGTCTCGCGCTCCTCGCGCCATCTTGATGCTCGACAATGTCCGTCCAAACAACCTGCGCCTCACGCCCGCCGATGTCGAACGGCGCGCGGATCTGGAACGGCGCAAGCTGCGCGAGATGATCGAGTTCTGCTACACGGAGTACTGTTATCGCGCCGCGATACTTGATTATTTCGGCGACCGACATCACGCGCGTAACTGTGGCAGCTGCGGAAACTGCGCAACGCATAGCGCTGCGAGAACGCCGTTGGCTGCCGGGGAAATGATTGAGGAGGCGCTCCCCAGCGGCAGGAATCGCAAGGCCGGCGCAACTCTCGTGACCGGTCCGCGTGCATTGAACGATGAGGAGTACCTGCGCGCGCGAAAAATTCTGGCTTGCGCCTCACGCATGAAAGGGCGCTTTGGCAAGAATGTACTCGCCGCTACCTTGCGTGGCTCGGCGGCGAAGAATGTGATGCAGGCGCATCTAAACGAACTCTCAACCTATGGTCTATTGAAAGACATGCGGCAGGACGACATCCTTCTTTATATAGATGAGTTGTGCGCCGCCGGTTGTCTGCGTGTCAGTGCCGGCGAGTATCCGACCATTTCCATTACAGACCTCGGTGAGCGGGTCATGCGCGAGCAGGAGCGAATTCAACTCGGGCTAACGGACGATGGATTGGCAGAAAATGAAGCAGAACCATTGCTGCCGCAGACTGCGTTGCAAACCTACACTTTCTTCCGCAATGGCCACTCGGTCGCAGACATTGCCAGGCTGCGCGAGCTGGTCACGAATACCATCGAAGGTCACCTGGCGGAATGTATTGCTGCTGGACTGGCAGTTGATCTTACCAGGCTGGTTTCGGATTCCGATCGACTCCAAATTGAAAAAGCTATCGCCGAACACGGTTCAGAAAAACTCAAACCGATTCGTGAATCCCTTCCGGAGAGCATTACCTACAACATGATTCGTTTCGTAGTCAGCGCGCACCGGCTGGTGAAGACCGCGAAGTGATCTTGGGTAGGACAGGCATTCCTGCCTGTCCGATTTTTTGATATTCGAAAAGGCTGAAGGAACTGATTATGGGAGAGGGCCAGACAGAAATGTCTGTCCTACTTAATCACGCCCGTGTTTGGACTCGACGCACTGGCGTACAGTCGTTTTGACATGCGGCCGGCTTGATACGCCAACCGTCCTGCCTCGATCGCCAATTTCATTGCTTTAGCCATTCGCGCCGGATCCTGCGCTTCTGCAATTGCAGTATTCATCAACACCGCGTCTGCGCCTAATTCCATTGCTATCGCAGCGTCGCTGGCCGTTCCCACCCCGGCATCGACAATGATCGTCGCGTCGGGAAGTTGCTCGCGCATAATCCTGAGGTTCGCCGGATTCTGAATGCCAAGGCCCGATCCGATCGGCGCAGCCAACGGCATTACCGCGGGACAACCAGCATCCAGCAGCTTCCTGGCCATGATCAAATCGTCTGTGAAGTAGGGCAGCACCACAAAAGTTTCCCTTACCAGAATGCGGGCCGCCTCGAGCGTCGCTTCGTTGTCTGGAAAAAGCGTTGTCTGGTCGCCAATGACTTCCAGCTTAATCAGATCTGTTCCCAATGCTTCACGCGCGAGCCGTGCAGTGCGTACTGCTTCAGCGGCCGTGTAACAGCCGGCAGTGTTTGGCAGTATCTGCAAAGAGGGGTCGAGATGGTCGAGAAATGATTCGCTGCTGTGATCGAGCGGCACGCGACGGACAGCGACTGTAACCATCTCGGCGCCCGATGCCTGATGCGCCGCTTTCATTTCGGCAAAGCTGCGATACTTCCCGGTCCCGATGATTAGTCGCGAAGTGAAAGTGCGATTTCCTATTGTAAAGCTCTCGGTTTGTGCTGGTGCTGCAGTTGACATGTTGGAATTATATTCTCGCCTGCCCCGCGTGCCTATTCGATATCGGCAGTAGGGCGCACTCTCCCAATTCGACGTAAACTCTGTGCGTCCTCTGGGTGCTCTGTGTCTTTGTGGTGAGCAATCGTTGATAAATATCCACTACAGAGGCACAGAGCACACCGAGGACGCACAGAGAACTGGTTACCACACTACCCGCCGCCGACAAAATGAACGATCTCAATTCGATCACCCGGCCGGAGTGTAGTCGCTTCCCACGCGGAGCGTTTTAGCACCTCGTGGTTCACTTCGATGGCAATCTGATCGGCGCGAAGTTTCAGATGGGTTATTAGTTCCGCAAGTGCCAAACCATCGTTCACTTCTTGCCGCTCGCCATTGACTTGAATCAGCAACGGTTTTCGGTTCCCTATCTCGCTGGATGAATCACGCGCCGCGTCTCGCTCGAAGCGCCGGGCGCGTCGACGCGAATAATGACGCCAGCCCGTCCCGAATTGAACTCAGGAATTTGCACCGAGACAGTCGCCTCACCTTGCCGTCCGGTCGTTTGTGAATAAATTTGCGGCCTGAAGGCAGTTCCCAATATCTTGACCGCAACCGCAGCATGAACGACGGGCTCGTTACGACCTGAAATTCGCCTTTCCACCAGAATCTTAATGGTGACTGCCTGGCCTGCGCGGAACGCCTGTTCATCTACCAGAGAAACCAGTAGACCAGAGTCTGGCGCTAACTTCTCACCAAGCGGGGAGTGACGACGCGAATCGTGAACGGTGTAGGCCGCTTCTGGCCCCAACGGCTTTGGCAAATCCACATCCACGGGCGGAGTCGCACTAATGGTTTCCTCCTGCTCTTGAGCAGGCTCAGTTGTACGGGAATAGTCAATCGTAGCCGGCGCGTCGGCTAAGGGACCTGGTGGCGGGATTTCTGGTTCGGTAGCGTCTGCCCCTCCCGCCATCCGCTTTAAGTCATCGATGCGTCCGGCATTTATCGCGGCGCAAATTAAGCGATGCTGGCGTTTCAACCGCTCGGTCAGCGCGGCCTCGTCAAATCCTGCTGCAATCAGATCTTCGTAGGGCGAACGCTTGCTGGCCAGAATGGCGCCACCGGAATAAACGAGCGAAAGAATCAGAGGAGAGTCGAGTCCTTTGTCTTCGGTTTGCACATGATAGACCACGCCATCATGTTCTACATCGGTATTGAAGCCAGTTATCACAATCGTAGGGATGCAAAGGCCGCTGGTTTGTAACGATAAAGTAGCTAGCCTGGATCGAAGTTAACACAGTGGTTTTTTCAGGGTCAATTAGCAATTTTTTGCTGTGCTTCCTTCGGGACAAGGTTGCTTGACACCCCAGATCACTTCGTCTACGATTCGGCTTGTACAATGATTCTCAATCTCGGTGAAGGCATTTTGCAGTCGCTCTAATTAAATGAGCGTCTGCGCATCGATCTGAGTTGAACGAGTGAGTTAACATGGCTTTTCGTCTGCTGGATTATCTACCGATACTGCTGATGTTCGTTTTGGCCGCTGGCTTTGCTGTCGGCAATATTTTTATTTCGCAGTTTATCGGTCAGCGGAAACGGACTCGCACAAAGATGATGCCCTACGAGTGCGGGAAAGATCCGGTAGGCAGCGCGCGCGAGCGCTTTTCAGTCAAGTTTTACCTCATTGCGATGATTTTCATCTTGTTCGACATTGAGGTCATTTTCCTCGTGCCCTGGGCAGTTGTGTTCAAGACATTGTCCAGTCCGGCTTTCGGCTTGCGAACGCTGATCTACGTCGAGATGATGGTTTTTGTTGGCCTGCTGCTCGCCGGTTACGTTTATGTGATCAAGAAAGGCGCGTTTGACTGGAATGAAAGCGCGCGGCGCGAAGCCGAAGGCGAAGCGCGGCTGCTGGCGGATATGGACCAGCGCAAACGACAGCAGACACGCAACGCCGCTTGAGGGTGATGCAGCTCCAGCGCTTTCGGACAACCGGAGCTGAACATCTCTTACTATTAACGATTCACGATTTACGATTTACAGCTTCATATGGGACTGGAAAACATCATTGCCGAGGCCCTGCCGGAAGTATTGACCACGCGGCTGGACTCCTTAATCAACTGGGCGCGCAAGTCGTCTCTCTGGCCCGCCACATTTGGTTTGGCCTGTTGTGCGATTGAAATGATGAACGCGACTTCGTCACGTAACGATCTGGCGCGTTTCGGTTCTGAAGTTTTTCGTGCCAGCCCCCGGCAGGCCGATGTGATGATCGTTTCCGGCCGCGTCTCACGCAAGATGGCTCCGGTGCTGCGCCGCATTTACGATCAAATGCCTGAGCCAAAATGGGTGATCTCGATGGGCGCTTGCGCAACCTCGGGCGGCGTTTTTGATAACTACGCGATCGTGCAGGGCGTGGACAAGATTGTGCCGGTAGACGTTTACATTCCCGGCTGTCCGCCGCGTCCCGAGATGTTGATTCATGCCGTGATGATGTTGCAGGACAAGGTCATGAAAGAGTCGTCACGCGATCGGCGCGACGTACCCGAAGAAGAGGCGCGCGCGGCCTTTGTTCCTGGCACTTTGCCCATTACCGATGGCTCAACAGTGGAAAGCAGTCTGCCCCCTGAATCCCGGCCTTACTCAATAGCTTCCCGGCACGAAAGGCGACGTTCTTCCTAAGCTCTTCAAGTTCGAACGTTCGGCACAACTGTTCATGACGACTGGGGCAAACAGCGAAAATAATGCGCCGGAAAACACGGCGAACGATCCGCAGCAACAATCAACGACCCCACCTTGGTCATCTTTGCGCGTGGCGTTACAACAGGTGAACCAGGCGTGGATTACCTCGACCATTGAAGCGGTCGGCGAAACCACAGTCGTCGTCCCGCGGGAACACATTGTTGCCATTTGTTCGCATCTGAAGAGTGCGCCTGAAACTCGCTTTGATTTTCTCGCGGATATTTGTGGCGCGGATCGTGGCGTTGAAGAAGAGCCGCGTTTTGAAGTCAACTACCACCTTTTTTCAACCACTAAACATCATCGTCTGCGACTGAAGGTCGTGCTGAACGAAGAAGACGCACACGTGCCGACGGTGACTGGCGTGTGGCGCACGGCCAATTGGCACGAGCGCGAAACGTTTGATTTGTTGGGAATTATTTTTGATGGGCATCCGGACTTGCGCCGGATTCTCTTGCCGGACGACTGGCAGGGACATGCATTGCGTAAGGATTTTCCGTTGCGTGGGTATGAGCCGTACAGCTTGAAGTAGTTTATGAGTTCCGCCGTTAACATTCCGCCGCAATTCGAAGTCGTCGATCGTCCGCTCGACACGCAGATGACGATCTCGATGGGGCCGCAGCATCCGTCTACACACGGCGTGTTGCGTCTCGAGTTGGTACTCGACGGCGAGATGGTGGTGAAAGCGACACCAGACATTGGCTATCTCCACACGGGGATGGAAAAGCTCTTTGAGTACAAGAAATATCAGCAGGGCATAGTGATCACTGACCGAATGGATTATCTGAATCCGTTGGGGAATAACCTGGCGTATGTGATGGCGGTCGAGAAGCTGCTTGAGATCGAGATTCCTGAGCGCGCGCAAACTATTCGAGTGTTGACCTGTGAGCTGCAACGCATTGCCTCGCATCTGGTATGGCTGGGCACGCATGCGCTCGACATCGGCGCCATGACGGTTTTCTTCTACTGCTTCCGCGAGCGTGAGAAGATTTTGAATCTTATCGAAGCTGCGTCCGGCGGCAGACTGACGCCGTCATATTTCCGCATTGGCGGTTTGATGATGGACTTGCCGGCAGGGTTTGAACGCCGCGTCCAACAGTTTCAGGACGGCTTTCTAAAATCAGTTGATGAGTTTCACACGCTGCTGACGGGAAACACTATCTTTCAAAGGCGCACGCAGGGTGTTGGCTACATTTCTGCCGAGGACGCAGTTGATTGGGGCTTGTCGGGCCCATGTTTGCGCGGCAGCGGAGTGGATCTCGACATCCGGCGCGCCAATCCGTACACCGGTTATGAGAAATACGATTTCGAAGTGCCAACTGAGACCGGGTGCGACGTGTGGGCACGTTACCTGGTGCGCATGCGCGAGATGAAGGAGTGTCACAAGATTGTCGCGCAAGCTTTGTCACGTCTACGCCCTGGTCCAGTGAAGGCCGACGCGCCGAAAGTCGTTTTGCCTGACCGCGAAGCGATGAAAACGCACATGGATGCGTTGATTCATCACTTTCTAATCGTTGCCGAGGGCTTTGATGTCCCAGCCGGTGAAGTTTATCAACCGATTGAAGCTTCAAAAGGCGAGCTTGGCGTTTACGTCAAATCGGATGGGGGACCAAAACCGTCGCGCGTGCATTTCCGCGGGCCAAGTTTTGTAAATCTGTCGGCGCTGCCGCACATGGCAGAAGGCTGCATGGTGGCGGACATTGTAGCGATCATCGGATCGCTGGATATTGTGCTAGGGGAGATAGATCGGTAGTTGGTTGGTGGTCAGTAGTCAGTTGTCAGTGGCCCGCTCGGCTAGCGTGCAACTGACGACTGACAACGAACCACTGACAAAAAGAATGAGTACTCAACCAATCCAAATCCAACCACTGTCGCAGCCGGTTGATATCGGCGGGGAGGTGGCGTCGTTTTCGCCGGAAGTCGAGGCAGAAATCGATAGCCATCTGGCGAAGTATCCAGTGATGCGTTCGGCGATTTTGCCGTTGATGTTCATTGTGCAGCGCGAACGTGGCTATCTGGACGCTCCGGGAGTTGCATATCTTGCAAAGCGTTTGCGTCTGCGCATCACTGACATCTGGGAAGTGGCGACGTTTTATTCGATGCTTAACACGAAACCGGTGGGTAAGTATCACATTCAGATTTGCAAAACGCTTTCCTGCAAGATCATGGGCGAGCCGGGGATCACTGATCACGTCGGTAACAAGCTCGGAATCAAGCCCGGTGAAACGACTGCGGACGGAAAATTTACCGTGTCACTGGTCGAGTGTCTTGGTTCGTGCGGCACAGCCCCAATGTTTCAGATTGGCTTTGATTACCACGAGAATCTGACGACAGCGAAGGTCGATCAGATTCTCGATTCGTTGACATGAATGAACTTTGAGCTTTGTACTTTCAGGTTTGTACTTTGAGCTTTGTACTTTGAGTTTCGAATAGTTCAAAGCTTGTTGAGAATCGCTTGGTTCGGGTTCCAAGTACGAAGTTCAAAGCACCAAGTTCCAAGTACTAAGTTCGCAGTTTCTATTTACGATTTACGA
>JBDUCC010000139.1:0-8336 GCA_040003675.1 bacterium
CGGTATGCGATTTCTCCCACAAGTATTTCCGCCAAACTCTCCAATGCCTTCATTGATATGGTGCAATCAAGCTGACGCTGTTTGACAAGATGTTTCGTCGAGTGTCGTCTTTTTGTTGCAGCTCGACGGTGAACCTTCCTCCTACTGCCGGCTATAATCACGGCTCCGGCTAAATGTTCCTCTAAATGAATGGGTGGCCCAAAAACTGCACTGGACCTGGGCCACAGTGGGCAAACGATAATTTCTAATTGTTAGTTGTTTGGTCCACTTTTGGAGTTAACCGCCTCGCCGAAGTAAGAACGCGGGATCCCAGCAGTATAAACATTGGATGCCCGTAAGAGATTCTCAACCATTCAAAGGAGAAGATCGTGCTTAACAAACTAGCATCCTTAACACTAGCAGCGGCGCTGCTCACAGCTCTAAGCGGAACGTCCGCCTTTGCGAATTCCTCCTCCAGCCTAAATTCCAACAAGGACCAGCCAGCTACACGATTGCGATTCGTTCGCATTGATTCCAGCAAATCGCGCCTTAACGAAAAACTACGCATCAATGTTCTTAAGCTGGTCGCGGACGCCAAAGCAGGCAAGATTTCGACGGCTGAACGCCCGCAAATTCAACCTGCCAAAAGTAACAATCTCTCCAAGCGAACGAAGATAGCGATTGGTGTTGGCATCGCAGCAGCCGTCATCGCGGTAATCGTGATAGTGAAGAGCCCGATCTTGAACGATGGGCGATAGATGCGGCGGGGAACAGGACAGCTATCCGGAGTCGTAACTGTTGTATTAATTACCAGGTGAACCTCGACTAACGATTCCCGTTTCCTAAAAACTGCAGGGCATGCGGGCCTCCCGGCCTGGCGCCGAAACGTTCACAAAAGCGCTCAGGCTTACAGCCGTGTAGACCTTTTTGGCCCCTGAAAACTATTGCCTAAACCTCGCTTGAGAGAGTAGAGTAACGCGCAACTCATGATGCGTCGCTTGCCACACATTGCCTCGCCATTTGCCTTCGCAGAGGCCCGAAGTTGTCCGGAGCTGCATAGCTAACTGAACATCTAGGAATAGGAGAAGCTCGAAGCGTTTTTCGCAGTTGAGATTCCAATGCGTAAGCAATTACAGACAGCTATTCCCGGAGCTGCCAAAGCACTTAAGCGAGTGCTGATTGTTAACTGCTACTTTGACGATTCGCGTCAGCCCATCCGCCGGACCACCAAGATCCCGCAGGCTGTTGGTCCAATCTATCTCGCCGGCGCTTTTGCTCGGGAGTTGTCCGATGTCCGTTGCTACACGGAAGTCGCCAGTGGCCCGCTTGAAGATGAGCAGTTGCTCTCGTGGCCGGACATGCTGGTGCTGACCGGGCTGACAAATAGTTTCGATCGCATGCTGCACCTCACTGCGTATGCGCGCAGCAAAAACCCCAAAGTGATTGTGGTTGCCGGTGGACCACCCGTACGTTCGCTGCCGCTGCTTGCCAAAAAAGTTTTTGACTATATTTGTCTCGGCGATATTGAAGAGCTGTGCGAAGTGGTCACGGATGCGTTCGGTGCGGAGTATGTGGCCGAGACAATGATCCCGCGCTATGACCTTGCCTACTGGCTTGGCCGTATTGGTTACGTGGAAACCACGCGCTACTGCAATTTCCGCTGTTCCTTTTGTTCCCTTACGGCGGAAGGTCATGGTTATCAAACCTACGATCTGGATTACATTCGCCGGCAGATACTGGCGTCAGGCAAGCGCAATCGCATGTTCTTTCTTGACAACAATTTTTACGGCAGCGATCGCAATCACTTCAAAGCAAAGCTCAACTTGATTAACGAAATGCGCGCGGCCGGCCAGTTTAATCAATGGGGCGCGCTCGTCACGAACGACTTTTACGCACGCGACGAAAACCTGCAATTGATAAGAGAAGCCGGTTGCGAACTGCTGTTCAGCGGACTGGAGTCGTTTGACAACGACTGGCTGCGTAATTTCAACAAGCTGCAAAATACCAAAGCCCCGCAGGTTGAGATGATTAGCAAGTCGCTGAACGCCGGTGTCGTTTTTTCCTACGGCTTGATGGTTGATGTCACCACTCGCACGGTCGCGGATTTGCGGCGCGAACTCAACTTCATTACCGGCACGCCGGAGATTACCGTTCCTTCCTTTGTGACGTTGGCGATTCCGCTTTTGGGGACGCCTTATTTTTATGAGTGCGTGCAAAGGGGCAGCATTCTGCCAAACACCAAATTGCGCGACATGGACGGAACCACTGTCATGCAGAAGCCGATTGACCCGATAGATGAAGTGGTGAAGTTTGTTGATGACATCCAGAGCATGAAAGGTTTCCAGGGCCGGGTGGTAAGACATGCGGCGCGGTTCGCAAAAATCTATCACTCCAAACTGACGAAGATGCAGATGGTGCTGGCAGTCGGCGCCGGCTTGTTGGTTTGTGCGCAACCGCTGACTACTTCATTCACTGGATTTGGCTGGGCAAAGAAGCGACAGCGGCCGCGTACCTACATCAGCAGCACGGAACCACTGGACCACATGTACTCGCCGGCGTTTCGTGTTGATTCACGGTTCGAAGATTACTTCAAACCAACCATGGTGACCGATGCGCAGGGTGATCTGCATGAAGACATTCTGACGTCGGGTCTGCTCAAGAACGCGCACATCGTTGAGCGCGCTGTGGCGCAGGCTGTTTAGGTTGTAACCGTTCGACGTTCTTTGTCTCGCAACATGCGACGCAATATTTTCCCTGCCGGACTCTTTGGGATCTCACTCGTAAACTCCAATAGACGAACGCGCTTGTAGCGCGCCACCCGGCCCGCTACGTATTCAATGATCTCCTCTGCGCTGGCGTCTCTCTTCAACACTACAAAAGCTTTGGGGACTTCCCCGTGTTTCTCGTTAGGACTGCCTACCACGGCAGCGTCTGCAATGGCAGGATGCGTGAACAAAACTGCTTCGAGTTCCGCCGGCGCAACCTGGCGGCCGTCAACTTTGATTAGTTCCTTGAGTCGATCGATTACAAACAACCTTCCCTCGACGTCGCAATAGCCGATGTCTCCCGTGCGTAACCAACCAGCGGACGTAATCATTTCATGTGTAGCAGCGGGGTTACCGAGGTAGCCCTTCATTACTTGCGGGCCGCGCACCCAAATTTCGCCTTCTTCATTCGCACCGAGTTCCGCACCATTGTTGAAGTCGACAATTTTGCATTCCGTATTGGGTAAACAAAAACCTACTGAGCCGGGCCGATGGCTTTTGGGATCGGGCAAACTCGCGTGCGACAGCGGACTGACTTCCGTCATGCCATACCCGTATCGAATCTCGCAGCCGAGACGGCGCGAACATTGCCGGGCGATATTGTCAGCAAGCATCGCAGCGCCACAGTGAATCAGCCGCAAGACGGACAGATCATGCTGGTCCACCTGAGGCGCCTGCGACAGCGTCAGCACCAGGGGCGGCACGAGGGGCGCGACGGTCACTTTGTATTTCTCCAACATCTGCAGGAATTGATCGAGATCGTAACGCGGTACCGTTACGATCGTTGCGCCTTCACTGAGTCCGAGATTAGCAACGATATGCAAACCATAAAGGTGATACATGGGCACCACGCAGATCATGGTGTCGACTTCGGAGAATGCTTCGTTAGCCTCCATCAAGCGCAGCATCGCAACCAGATTCCGATGCGTCAGCATGACACCTTTGGGTAATCCCGTGGTGCCGCTTGAATAAGGCAGGGCCACAAAATCTTCGTGCACATTAAGCGGCGTGCTGCTCGCGAGCGGGGCTCCGTTCAGCAATGAAGCAAACGAAATCGCGCCCTCGGCTTCACCGATTACGAAAAGTTTCGTGATGCCTGCCGCTTGCGCAACCTTTTGCGCATTCTGAATAAGCTGCGGCACGGTAAGCAGATAGCGCGCGTCCGAATCCTCCAGTTGTTTGATTATTTCCTGGTCCGTAAATGGGGGCGGCACCATCGTAGTGGCCCCTCCCAGGCTGGACACCGCGTGAAACGCCAGCGCTACTTCCGGCAGGTTTGGACTGTAGATCGCGAACACTTCCCCTTTGCTTACGCCCTCGCGCGCGAGTCCTGCCGCAAGACGGTTAATCAAATTTGGAAGTTGCGCGTAGGTGTAGGTCCGGCCGGTTGGTCCATCGATCAGCGCCGGCTTTTCGCCAAGCCGGCTGGCGTTGCGCAGGACGTATTCGGTGACGGTTGAGTCGGGAATGGTCACCGGCGCGTGAGGGCTTTTGAAGATCATTTGAGAATTACTCTCCTGAAGAAAATCTTTTCGTTTTAGTAAAGCAAAATGTTAGTTTGCCGTCGTTAGTGGCCACTCCAGCGTTGGTGGCTGAGCGCGCACCGCAATCTAACAGTTTGCTTTACTTTTCAACGCCGCCGCTGAACGGTTCATCACGTTCTTTTACGGCCTGCTTAAAACCGACTTCGGTTGCACGTTGCTGAAACGCGTAGCCTTCCTTAGTGTGTCGAGCAATGCCGTCGAAAAGCGTGCCCAGCATTTGGGAAGCGTGAAGACCCTGGCCCATCAGCGTTTGATTTATCAAAAGCTTCATCATTACCAGCTGATTAACTGGCAGCTTTGCTACCCGCGTTAATAAACTCTCAAACCGTTTATCCAGCTCACCGGCCGGCGCCGACTCAGTTGCCAGTCCCCACTCGGCCGCCTGCTTGCCAGTCAGGCAATCGCCCGTGAAAAGCAATCGTTTCGCTTTCGCAATCCCAATGCGGTGTGCCCATAAGGCCGTCGTCGGCACCCCCCAGGCGCGCGCCGGTGGATAGCCAATCGAGGCGGTGTCTTCAATGACCAGCAGGTCGGAACAGAGAGCCATATCCGTGCCGCCGGCAACACAGAATCCGTGGACCTTACAAATGACCGGCTTGTCGCTGTAGAAGAGACTCATGAACCCGCGCACGTTACGACTCATCATGGCGTAGTCGACGATCGGATCCCAGGTGCCTTCAGGATCGTGATTCGCCAGTTGAACTCTGGGATCCATTGGCGAACCCTTGGGCCAGCCCATCAGCTCGCCTTCACTGCCAAGCTTTTGCTCGGCAGTCATCACCAGATCATAGCCACCACAAAAACCTTTTCCATTACCCGACAATGCAATCACATGGACAGCTTGGTCGAGGTTGGCGCGTTCCACGCAGGCGGCCAGTTCGGCGGGCATCTCGAAGGTGATGCCATTGCCGCGTTCAGGCCGATTGAGCGTGATACGGGCGATGGTGCCGGTGACGTCGTAAGTAAGTGTTTTCAGTGTGTCCATGACTTTGATCTCTTCATTTGGACTGCGGCGGCTCGACGCCGCTTTGGACGACGCCCAAGCGTCTCGTGTCTTCTTTTAGGAAGTCGCCAACGTAACTCGAAAAGCGGCGTCAAGCCGCCGCACTCCAAGTTAAAAGCCGGGCACTAGCATGTGCGCCATGCGCTGCGGATTTTTTATTCGTTCGGTAGTCATCCACGCATCAGCGTCCGTTATTAATTGCCGGCCGCGGTCGTCAGCCAGCAACTCGCCCTGGCGGCGGCGCGAGGCGGCTTCATACAAACGCATGTCCATCCTCCCGAAACCATCAGCCGCGGCCGCTAGTAATGTTGCCGCTTGCGTGTGCTGACCGCGCTGATGCGCGACTGCTGCCCGAACGACCCCAGTAAACGGGTTTGCCCAGGCCATGTTCTCCTTTTCCAGCTTTCGAGCCAGCGTTTCGGCGAAACTGAGTTTGGCTGGGTTGTCATTCGTCAAGGCCGTCGCCAGCACGGCGCGAGCGCGCAAGTAAGTGGCCTCAATACGAAGCGTTTGGTTACGCAACAACATCGAATTCTCAAGCGCGGGCCATTGGCCCAGTATGTGTTTCCACGCCACGTCGGCATCGCCGGTGTAGAGTTCAATTTGTGCGAGCGCCAGCAGCGAGCTGTAATGTTGTAAGTGAAACTCTTCATGCGGCCAGGCTTTCAGAGCTTCGATTACTTCCGCTCTCGCTTTGTCAGGATCGTCCGCCGCCAGCCAAATCGAATTCATGCGCGTTCGCAGATCGGTGGCCGCGAAAACGTTGCCCTGTTCGAGCGCGGAAGAAAGCAATGCCGGCACTCGGCGGGAAACCTCCGCCACCTCGCCCAAATACAAAAGGGCGCTCAACATGAACCGGTTCGCCATCGTGAGTTCCCAGGTCACGCCGGTGCAACGGTCGCGCAAAATTTCGGCAGCACGCTCGCAAACTTCAGCCGCGAGTTTCCATTCTCCCATCTGATATGCGCTGACACCGCGCGCCCAGATTGACAGTCCTATCGCGTGTGGGTGGCCCACTTTCTGAGAAAGTTCTTCGGCGCGCCGAGCAATTTGCAGGGCGCGCTCTTTCCGCTTCCCGCCCGCCGACCCGCTCTGTGCCACTTCAAAAGACATTGCCCGCGCCACGCGATACGGTTCGCCGGCTTTCAACGCCAGCAACAAATGCCGGCTGTGAAAGTCTGCCCCGCGAATGAGATCAACGGCGCCAATGCCTGCCGCGACGGCCCAGCAAGTATCTATCCGAACCAGATCGGCTTCGGGTATTTGACTCTCATCGCGCTCAGTAAAATTCAGGCCGCGCAACTTAATCTGAAGCCGCTTCAGCAAGAGTGAAAACAATGCGCGTCGCGGCCCTGCCGGCAAGGTGAAACCGACCGCCGCCAGCACCGAGCGAATCAGTTCCAGACCTTCCTTAATGTGCCCGCCCATTAACAACTGCTGCGCGGCACGTCTGCGGAAATCAAGACTGTGCGCCGCGGAGCTCAGCTCGGCCACTTCCAGATAAGCTTCCGCGGCCTCAGCCGGCCGGCCGGCATTTGCCAGCGCCTCGGCAAGTCCGCGTTTCAAATCCACTAACTCCGCCCCGCGCACCGGCGCGAGTTCCAGCGCGCGTCGGTAAAAGGCAGCTGCACGATCAAAGGCGAGTGCACTCGCCGCCTTGCGTGCGGCCACCGCGGCGTGGCTTGCGGCGCGGACCCTTTCGCCGGCGCCCAGATAGTGTTCAAACAACGCTTCCGGATCGTCGATGCCCCGGCCTTCAATCGCGTGGGCCAGGCGTTTGTGAATCTGTGTGACTTTAGTGGGCGACAACTGTGAAGCAAGCGTTTCACGAATCCGATCGTGATACAGCTCGAGAGTATGGCCGTTACCGGCGCGAATAAACTGCGCTGCTCTTAATGAACCAATCAGTTGCAGCTCGTCGCCGGAAAGTTGGGCCGCCTGATAGACGACCTCGGGATTGATAGGCCGCCCGGCTACTGCCAGAGCATCGACAAACGGGCGCGCATCTTTTGGCAAGTGACTGAGTCGCGCATCGAGCATCATCGCCAGTGTTATGCCGGTGGTGGCAGTTTGATCGCTAGTCAACGCATAGCGCGCAAGCTGTTCGAGCAAAAACGGATTGCCGCGCGCTTCGCCCAACATCGCATCGGCAAACTGGGCCAGCGCTGCCGACGAAGGACCCAGGAGATGGTCCAACATCTCGTAAGATTCCGACCTCGCCAAGGCGCCAACATAAACTTCGCGAAAGTTGTCAGTGCCGGTCTTTTCCAGCAAGGTTTTCAAAAACGGTTTTGCTTCCAGGTCTTCAGTGCGAAAGCTCGACAGCAGCAGTAACGGCGGTGAGTCGGGTGGACGCAGCAAGTCTTCAAGCAGCGTGGTGCTGTCCGCATCGGACCACTGCAAGTCGTCAATATAGAGAACCAGCGGTTGGCGATCGGAAATACGCGCCAGCAGCTCGCGCAAAGCGGCAAAGGCTTTGCGGCGCAAGGTAAAGGGATCGGGAATTTGCTGTTCGCGTTGCGGCGCATTGAAAACTGCGTCCACTTGCAGCATCACCGGAAAAATCCTTGCCAGCGCCAGCACTTCACGCGGCATCAGGGCCTCAGCTTTAACATCAGGCAGGGACATTAAGTACTTCGTTAAGCTGTCAACCACACCGTCAAGCGCCTTGTAGGGAACCGACTCGCGCTCATAACAGCGGCCTTCGAGAATTACCACTTCAGATTCGTGCGTGCGTAACTGATCGAGAAAGTGACGAGCAAGCGCTGTCTTGCCCATACCGGAACTGCCATGCAAATAAACAGTGACCGTTTGCTCGAGGCGCGTAAAAGCAAAAGCTTCGTTGAGTTGACGCAACGGTCGCTCGCGTCCGACGAAGTCGGCTGCCGGCGCACGTGACGCTGCTGGTGCAGACATGATTGGGCGTTGCAGCGGGCCAGTCTTGCCATGCCCAAGGACGCGCAGGACCTCGCGTCCCTCCGGCCGCTCTTCAGGCTTGCGCCGCAACAGTCGCACGCACAAGTCGTTCAAATCCGCCGGCACATT
>JBDUCC010000140.1:0-8292 GCA_040003675.1 bacterium
TCCCCGGTGGACGAAGTGGTCGCGTGGGGTGAGGACACGTGGCCTTAGGGTGGGGGCTGTGGGAGGTCCCCGCCCGCTTTTTTCGTGCATACCGTTCCTGCTCAATACCTTCTGATCTTATTTCTACTTGACGCGGGATCGAATCAGCGTAGAATTCCGCGAGTTTCCAACGGACAAGGAGAAGATTCAGAGCACGTAAAAACGTCGTGCATAACATAGGGATGTCTTTTTTCGAACAGACAAAGCAGAAATTCAAGCTCTGGTTATATAGGGGCGGCAGACAGTCAGCTTCAAACGACGATCAGCCTGGCTCTCACAAACAACATCCCTGGTGGAAGGTGATGTGTTTGACGGGCGTTGATTACTTTTCGACTCTCGGCTATCAACCTGGTATCGCATTTCTTGCTGCAGGCGCGCTCTCACCAATCGCCACGCTGATTCTCATTCTCCTCACGCTACTCGGTGCCTTGCCAATCTATAGTCGTGTCGCGCAGGAAAGTCCGCACGGCGAAGGCTCTATCTCAATGCTGGAGCACCTGCTCTCGCGCTGGAAAGGTAAACTCTTCGTCCTGGTACTGCTTGGCTTCGTCGCCACAGATTTCATAATCACTATTACGCTCTCGGCCGCCGACGCCACCGCCCACATCATCGAAAACCCATTTACTCCCGAGCTAATGAAGCACCAAGTTGGCGTTACCCTCGTCCTGGTTGCGTTGTTGGGGGCCATTTTTTTGCGGGGCTTTAAGGAAGCCATCGGAATAGCGGTTATTCTCGTCGGCGTATACCTGTTCCTCAATATCATTGTGGTGGGTTTTGGGTTAGCCCAACTAGTGGCGCATCCGCACTATTTTCCGGAATGGAAACAGGCGTTGGCTAGTCATCCGTCGGTTCACGGCAACCTTTGGCTCGCAGTAGGTATTTCGCTGATTCTCTTTCCCAAGCTTGCACTGGGACTTTCCGGCTTTGAGACCGGTGTGGCGGTCATGCCATTGGTGAAGGGAGACGAGGACTTAACTGAAGCCGACTGGGAGGACATTCACAGCACCCGCGCCGGCAGAGCGCCCCAACCGCGCACCCAGCAAGTGCTGGAGGGCAGAATAAAAAACACGCGCATGTTATTGCGAACCGCCGCCTTAATCATGAGCGTGTTTCTCTTTACCAGCAGCCTGGTAACGACCTTGCTAATACCAGCCGAAAAATTCCAGCCGGGGGGTGAAGCAAATGGGCGAGCGTTGGCCTACCTGGCGCATCATTTTTTCGGAGACATCTTTGGCAGCCTCTACGATCTCAGCACGATCGCGATACTCTGGTTTGCCGGGGCTTCGGCGATGGCGGGTCTGCTCAATATCGTGCCACGTTACCTGCCACGATATGGCATGGCGCCGCAATGGGCCCAGGCTACTCGTCCGCTCGCGCTTGTCTTCACGCTAATAGCCATCGCGGTGACTTTGATCTTTAACGCTGATGTTGATGCACAAGGCGGCGCTTATGCTACGGGCGTGTTGGTCTTGATGACATCGGCGGCTGTCGCCGTGACACTGGCTATGCGCCGGAGGAAACAAAACTGGATTCCATTTCTTATCATCGCCCTCGTATTTGCATACACGACTTTACAGAATATTCATGAGCGCCCTGAGGGAATCAAGATTGCCTCCTTCTTTATTCTGGCAATAATTGCGGCATCACTGTTTTCCAGAGTCTGGCGCTCAACCGAGCTGCGGGTCGAACGCATAGAGTTGGATGATCTGGCGCGTGAGTTTGTGCGCAAAGCCGCCGCCGGCACGGTGCGCATCATAGCCAATCGTCTCGACACCGGTGACGCGCTCGAGTACGAAGTGAAAGAGCGCGAGAAACGAACAGACAATCACATCCCGCCCGGGGAGCCTATCCTTTTCTTTGAAGTGACACCCGGGGATGCCTCTGAGTTCTCCGGCGTCCTGCAAATTCACGGCGAAAAAGTTGACGGCTATCGCATCTTGCGAGCAGTGTCGCCGGCAGTGCCAAATGCGATTGCTGCTTTTCTACTTTTCCTGCGCGATGAAACCGGCAAACTGCCGCACGTTTATTTTGGTTGGAGCGAAGGCAATCCGCTGTCATACGTCCTCAAGTACATAGCCTTTGGTGAAGGAGATACGGCTCCAGTCACTCATGAGGTGCTGCGGCAGGCTGAAAAGGATCCTGAACGCCGTCCTATCGTCCACGTCGGCGGTTAGGTTCGGCTGATGCAAATCTGTAAAGCAAACTGTTAGTTTGCGTTGGATCGGCAGCCTTCAACTTGGACTCAGCGAAACTCTTCTAACTAACAGTTGGCGGTACGCCCACAAGCGTTATCAATCCTCGC
Source organism: bacterium (assembly GCA_040003675.1). Lineage (GTDB taxonomy): Bacteria > Acidobacteriota > Blastocatellia > Pyrinomonadales > Pyrinomonadaceae > PSRF01. The sequence goes on from JBDUCC010000140.1 coordinate 2,342, forward strand.
AGTCAAAGCTTACAATTAGGCCGTGTGGAAAGCACTGGGTCGTAAACCACGGCTCGGATACATCGTAGCCGTCGTCGTAATCGCTGCCGCCACGTCGGTCCTCAAAGCCTTCGCCGGTCACGTCAATCCCACTACTGCGGCGTTAGCCCTGCTGCTCATCGTGTTATTTGTAGCGACGGCGTGGGGACCAAAGCCGGCGATTCTGGCGTCGCTGCTCGGCGTTGCGTCATTTAACTTCTTCTTTCTCCCACCAGTCGGCACCTTCAACATCGCTGAACCCGAGAATTGGATAGCACTCATCGCTTTCCTGATAACCGCCATAACGGTTGGGCAGCTTTCCGCTCATGCCAGACGACGCGCTGCGGAAGCTGATATTGCTCGACAAGAAAGCGAACGGCTTTACCACGAATTACAGGAATCCTTCGAGCAGGCGAGTCAGGCGAAGGCTGTCAAACAAAGCGAGCGACTAAAGTCCGCGCTACTCGACGCCGTAACACACGATCTGCGGACTCCGTTAACCTCAATTAAGGCATCCGTAACCACCCTTATTGATGATCAGTCAGCGCGCGGTGACAGCGCTGGCACAACGCGACTTGGCGCAGATGGAAGGCAAGAGATGCTGGAAGTGATCGATGAGGAGGCCGATCGTCTTGATAGATTTATTGAGGGGGTGATGGAACTGGCGCGCATTGAAGCGGGTGAGTTACATCTTAGAAGGCACCGGGCATCACTCAATGAAATCCTTACAGCAGCGCTCAAGAGAGCCGAGCCCAGGACACGTTTTCATCGCATCGAGTTAAGACTTGACGGTGCCTTGCCGTCAGTGAATGTTGATGAGCCAGCGTTGGTGGAGGTCATTTATGTTCTCCTCGACAACGCAGCTAAATATTCACCGCCTGGTTCACTTATTCTTCTTTCGGCGACAAGCGAGGAAACTGGGCAACTGCATTTGGTCGTCGAGGATGAGGGTCCGGGCATAAGGCCCGAGTTGCGCGAACGTGTGTTCGCTAAGTTTTTCCGTGTTATGGGAGACAACGGAGAGAGTAAGCCTTCTGGAACAGGAGTGGGCCTGGCTATAGCTCAAGGCATCGTTGAAGCCCATGGCGGACGCATCTGGAACGAAGACCGTGAAGAAGGACACGGCAGCCGTTTTATTGTAGCGTTGCCAACGGAGGGCGACTGACGGTTCGGGTAGGACGGAAGAGTCAGCATAGGTCTAGACTGTGAGCAACATGAATAAGCAGCGGATACTCGTGGTAGACGACGAACGCCAAATTACGCGTGTGCTGGGTCGCGGACTTGCGGCCAAAGGTTATGAGGTCCACGTCGCTGCGGACGGCGAAGTGGCATTGCAAACTTTTGGCGACTGGCACCCCGATTTAGTAGTGACTGATCTATCGATGCCAAACGTGAATGGCCTGGAACTCTGCCGCCGGCTGCGCGCTTTCTCTGAAGTTCCAATCATCGTACTGTCCGTCAAAGGTGAAGAGCGAACCAAGATTGAAGCTCTTGATGCAGGGGCTGACGATTATGTCACCAAGCCTTTCGGTATCGACGAGTTGCTGGCACGCATACGCGCCACGCTGCGGCGTGCGCCGGTAAATGATGACAACAGCAAAAATATTTTGGAGGCCGGCGATTTTCGCATTGCTCTCGACGAGCGCAAAGTAACGATTCAAAGTAGGGAACTGCGTCTTACTCCAAAAGAATACGATCTGCTGGTTTATCTGGTCCGTCACCCGGGAAGAGTTCTCACCCATCGTGTTTTGCTCGGCGCGATTTGGGGTGGCGATTACACCGAGCAAACGGAGTACCTTCGCGTTTTTATCGGTCAGCTCAGGAAGAAGATCGAGATAGATTCTGCCAACCCGCAATACATTCTCACCGAACCGTGGATAGGCTATCGCTTCGATCCCGGGAGCGACCAACAGCAGACAGCAGACAGCAAACAGCAAACAGCGACCAGTAAGGACGAACGCCGACACCACGACTAGCTGCCGCTGCCCTATTCATCAGGCTGTTTGCTGTTAACTGTTTGCTTTTGCTATTCCCCTCCTTTACGAACTTTTTATAAACCGCTTACTCCATCCTTATGTCTTAAGGCGCAAGCTCTTCTCGTGAGTCAAAAACGAAAGAAGAGAGGGCCGGGTAGGTGGGAGGCAAGAGCCGCCGAACTGAGTTTTTTCGGAGGCCTCCTGTGTGGCCTGTTTGGCAGCGTGCTGACAGCGGCCAGCTGGGTAGTGGGTGCGGGACATCCCGTAATTCGCTCCTTAGGCACCGCACTTATGCTCATTACCATTCCTCTCCTCATTTTTGCCGGCTATTGCCTCGATTGGATGGAACGAAAAATCAAGACCCATTCCAAAAGGAATCCCATCAATCGGGATAAGGAATGTGGCGACCTCAAATAAAAAGTTTAGAACGAGTGAATATTCCCAGGAGGGAAGAGACACGTGGCAGCAGAACTCAAACGTTTTTTCATTGGTCGTGCACTTAGGACCGAACAAGCGGCTCACGAGCGCCTTTCAAAGAAAACAGCCTTAGCCGTTTTCTCGTCTGACGCGTTGTCTTCAACGGCCTATGCCACTGAGGAAATTCTGCTCGTGTTGGCTGTTGCCGCTGCTTTCGGCCAGGCGGGCGCGTTTAGATACGTGGTGCCAATTTCTATTGGCATTGGTGTACTTCTAGTTATCGTTGCCACCAGCTACCGGCAAACCATTCACGCCTACCCATCGGGCGGCGGCGCGTACATAGTTGCGAAAGAGAACCTCGGGACTAATGCCGGCCTGGTCGCAGGAGCATCACTACTGGTTGATTATGTTCTGACCGTTGCTGTGTCGATCGCGGCTGGTGTTGCCGCTATCACTTCCATGGTGCAGGGAACTCGCTACGCCTGGCTGGACCATCACAAGGTTTTTCTCTGTCTGATTTTCATAACCTTCATTGCCATTGCCAACTTACGCGGGGTGCGCGAATCGGGCAGCCTGTTCGCCGCGCCCACTTATGCCTTCCTCATCAGCTTTCTTTTCATGATTGGCTATGGGCTATTCAGCTATTACACGTACGGGGGTGCTGCCCCTGTCCCGGGCCCTGAAGAGATCAAGATCGCTGAAGGCTACAAGCTTCAGCCTTTGACACTTTTCCTGATCCTGGGAGCTTTCTCAAACGGGTGCGCCGCATTGACTGGAATCGAAGCAATTTCTAATGGTGTCCCGGCCTTCAAGAAGCCGGAGGCGCGTAATGCAGCCACGACGCTGGTCATGATGGCGGCCCTTTTAACAACCATGTTCCTCGGCACCAGCGTGCTGGCCTACCTTTACGGGGTCCATCCGCACGCAAGCGAAACCGTCATTTCGCAGTTCGCGCGAATCATGTTTACCGGACCACTAGCTTGGTTCTACTACGTTGTGCAGATAACGACCGCCCTAATTCTCGTGCTAGCCGCTAATACCTCGTTTGCTGACTTTCCGCGGCTCGGCAGTTTACTGGCGCGTGATCGCTTTCTGCCGCGTCAGTTCGCGACTCGTGGGGATAAGTTGGTCTTCTCCAACGGCATCGTCATGTTGGCAATCTTTTCCAGTGTTCTCGTGATCGCGTTCGCCGGAGATACGAGCCGCCTGATTCCGCTCTACGCGGTCGGCGTCTTTCTCTCTTTCACGCTTTCACAGTCCGGCATGGTCCGGCACTGGCTTAAAGTGCGGGCGCAGTCACCGAAGAATAAGGCTAAAGCGCGGAAACGGCGTGAGGAGGACATTCACTACACTCAAAGTACCGTCGACAGAGAAGCCTTACCTGATGCAGAACTGGAAGCGTCGGAGCATCGCGGGTCAACCTTTGTCGATGATGAAGTTACTGATAGCACGCATTGGAAAAAATCCATTGCTATCAATGCCGTCGGCGCCGTCGCCACCTTCATCGTGCTTTGCGTCTTCGTTGCCACCAAATTCATTCACGGTGCATGGATCGTCGTGGTAGTCATCCCGCTGCTCGTGTTTATGTTTCGCGCCATTCACACGCACTATGTCGGGGTGGCGAAACAACTGTCCACGGAGGGACTCGAGGACCTTCGTCCCATCAGGAACACGGTGATCGTGCCGATTTCAGGCATCCACCGCGGCGTCGTTGGGGCGCTGCAATACGCGAAGTCTATTGCTCCGGATCGCGTCCAGGCTGTCTACGTGGATTTCGATGAGGAGGCTACGGCAAAGTTACGTGAGAAGTGGGAGCGATGGGGAGCTGGTGTGAAACTCGTGGTGCTGCCATCACCCTATCGCGAACTTACTCGCCCTTTGCTTCGTTACATCGCCCGACTGGAACGAAAGCATGACAATGATATGGTGACGGTCGTGCTGCCTGAGTTCGTTCCGGCAAAATGGTGGCAACACTTGCTTCACAATCAGAGTTCGCTAATGCTGAAAGGCGCATTGCTTTTTAAGAAAGGCGTTATTGTTACAAGCGTGCCGTATCATTTGGAGAAATGAATTCAAGACTTCGACCAATAAGACCCTAGTCGCAAGGCCCAGATTCGATTTTCGTCTGTTCAATTGAAAGCGTGGCGCACTTTATTGCTCAACAGATAAACAAGTATTGCCAGGGCAATGGGTACGCCGACGATTGCCCGCGGTTCTGTTCCCATTACGGTGTTTGCAACGTCCCCAATAAGATTAATTGCAATCAACGCTACAGCGATTTTGTGTCCCCACGCTGCTCGACGCCAAAGCCCTATTGCTGCGATCAGGCAGCAAATCGAGACAACGAAAAGTAAAACAACCGCCCATGGACCGAGATCGGAAAGGTGTTTGTATGCGCGAGGATTAACGCGCCACATTGGTTCAATTAGGCTGCCTGGGAAGAGCAGCGATGCGCTGGCAGTTAAGCTGATGAGCGCACCTGCCAAAAAGAAGATGCTAAGCGCGGTTATGCCGCGCGGATGTTTGAGGAGTTTCACGGTTTTTGGCGAGGGCGGCGTATGATTTGGAAAAATAGTTTCGCGCTTTTCGTAAGTACGAAACGAATAAATGGCTGCCAAGTTAATTGCTAGTGAAAATTTAGGGGAAGGTTAGCTAACTAACCATTGGCAGCATCGGCTTCACCGGTTTGTCCGGCAAGGAAGCACGAGCGGCAATAAACCGGGCGGCCTTGTGAAGGATAAAACGGGACAGTCGTCTGTTGTCCACATTGTGCGCATTGAACTGAGACTTCAATCCGTTGTCGCACGCCCGAAGTTTGCGCGGCAGTGATAGCTGCCAGCCTTTCATTCTTTGCCTGCTTGCACGGCTTGCAACGCTTGGGTTCGTTCTTTAATCCTTTGTCATGAAAGAAGGCCTGTTCACCTGAAGTCCAAATGAAATTCTCGCCGCAGTCGACACACAGGATGGTGCGATCAGGATGTTCAACTTCTGAATTGGATTTCAAGCCACCGACATGATCCGGTTCTAGCATGGTGCGCTCTCCCTGGGTCGTTCGTTCCCACGACCTTGACGAGGCCACTTGGAAAGGTTTTGAAAGGGCCGCTGTTCCTTACCTGACGAGCATCGGGGTGAGCGTTGGCACCTCGAACAGGCGAGCAGTTGGCAAAAAGTATAACTATGGCGAAAATGTGTCAAGGTAAAAAACCAATGTGTGTTTAAGGAGACTTTGTTCTGAAGAACCAACGAGGCGACGAATAAGCAATGAAGGTATTAGTAATAGGTTCGGGAGGCCGCGAGCATGCCCTGATTTGGGCGCTAAAACAGACATCTGCGTTGCCACTAGAGTTGTATTGCGCCCCCGGCAATGCCGGTATAGCGCAACTGGCAGAGTGTGTAGACATCCCAGCCAACAATCATTCTGCGCTAATAGATTTTGTGCGCGCGCAGGCGATCGATTTGACGATTGTTGGTCCGGAAGCTCCATTGGCCAACGGGATTGTTGATGAATTCCAAAACAGTGGGTTGAAAATTATTGGCCCA
>JBDUCC010000141.1:0-8255 GCA_040003675.1 bacterium
GAGATGACCGCCACCGGAATCGATGCGCTGACCGTCAGTCCAACTTTGAGCACCAGATACAGCGAAGACGCCCCAAAGACCATTCCCAACAATGTCCCAATGATCAGCGGCAGGATGGTCAGTTCGCGTATCCTGACGCCCGCTGGAATGTATGGACGGAAGGTCGCCAGATAAGGATTATCCGGTTTAAAGCCTATTCGGTCAGGGAACTCGTTCGCAGGAATGCTTTCAGAAGACATCTGAAGTTGACCTCCGATTCAGTTTGTACAACGGGGAGTGCGTAGGGGGTTGAAACGTCGCTACTTTACATGGCAGACGGCCCCTTGGGCAAGTTTCGGTTAACTCGCGCGGTGCAAGATTCTTAAGAATTACGCAGGTTTTTGGATTACACTCAGCGCGTCGGTTGCAGATCTTCAACACATCAAAAAAAAATTCATGCGCGTAAAATCATTTGCACTTCTGCTGTTGCTATCGACGGCTGCTTCCCCGGTTACCTCCCTTGGCCCGCTAAATATCGCCGGGACGCCGCCAGCGCGTGAAACTCCGCTCGCTCAGTCTCACAGCATACCGTCAGCGCGTGAGGTTCTCGGCTTCACGCCCGGAGACGATCGGAAACTCGCAAGTTGGGCCCAGGTGATTCAATACTTCGAAACGTTGGACAAAGCCAGTGACCGCGTCAGGTTTGAAGAATTGGGCAAGTCAACCATGGGCCGGCCATTCGTGATGGCGACCATTAGCGCGCCAGAAAACCTTCGACGTCTGGAAGAATACAAAGAGATTCAGGAGTTGTTGGCCGATCCGCGCAAACTTGGGCCGCCGGTTTCACGCGATCGTAAAGCCGCGAAACTCATTTCCAGCGGCAAGAGCATTGTGCTGATTACCTGCGGCATTCATTCGACCGAAGTTGGTTCCTATCTCTCGAGCATGCTGATCGCGGACCGCCTGGCTTCGTCCGAGGCGCCCGAGGTACAGAACATTTTGAAGAACACCATCATCCTGCTAGTGCCGTCGCTGAATCCCGACGGCGTTGATATTGTTAAGGACTGGTACGACAAAACGTTAGGCACGCCTTATGAAGGCACTAGCCCACCTGAGCTTTACCACAAATACACCGGCCACGATGACAATCGCGACTGGTATGCCTTCACGCAAGTCGAGACACGGATTACGGTAGATAAGATTCATAACGTCTGGCATCCGCAGATCGTTCACGACATACATCAACAGGGCGAATATGGCTCGCGAATGTTTTTGCCGCCATACATGCCTCCGGTTGAGCCGAATGTGCCGCAGCAGATTGTTGCGGGTTACAACGAACTCGGAAATTACATAGCGCGTGAGCTGCGCGCAAAGAGTTTTCAGGGAATCACTACCGGTTCAACTTACGATGCGTGGTCGCCCTCGCGTGCCTATTCCCATTATCACGGCGGCGTCCGCATTCTTTCAGAGACAGCGTCGTGCAAACTCGCCACGCCAATCTCTGTCAAATTTGAACAGCTAAGAAAAGGCCAGGGTTACGATTCCAAAAAAGAATCAACGACGTTTGGTCCCATTTGGCGCGGTGGCGAATGGCATTTGCGCGACATTACAAATTACATGACAACCGCGGCGTTTCTGCTTTTGGACCATGCGGCGACACAACGCGAAGAGTGGTTGCAAAGATTTTATGACCTAGGCAATGCCGCCTCGCGCCCCAGAAAGAAAGGCGAGCTGTTCGCTTTCATTATTCCTAAAGCCCGGCATCAAGCCGATTTGGTCCAGGCATTGGATCGCGGCGGCGTAGATGTCGACTTTCCTTTGCCATTCACGGCGGGCGGAACCAGGTACGCGAAAGGTACTGCCGTAATTCGCATGGACCAACCGTATGCCTCGTTTGCTAAAGCTTTATTGGAGAAACAGCATTATCCGGATTTGCGCGATGCTTCGGGCCATCCGATCTCACCTTATGACGTAACGGCGCACACGCTGTCGCTCTTGATGGACGTACCGGTGAAATTCATTCAGCAACCCTTTCGCTACCGGCTGCCTGAAGAGGGCGGAATGGTCTCTTGCACCGGCTTCGGCGAAATCGAGGCGAAGCTGGGCGTTTACAAATCCCACGTGCCCGCGAACGATGAAGGCTGGAGCCGCTGGGTGTTGGAACAGCAACACTACAAGTACTCCTCCCTCGAAGACGCGGAGATTCGCTCTGGCGACCTAAATACGAAATACAGTTCAATCGTGATTCCCGATCAGGCGCCTCTCACAATTCTTAATGGCCACACACTCGGCACGATGCCGCGTGAATACACTGGCGGGATTGGACAGGCGGGCGTGAAGGCGTTGCGGGCATTTGTTGAGCAGGGCGGTACGCTGGTTTGTTTGAATCGCGCGTCAAGTTTTGCGATCGAACAATTCAAACTACCTTTGCGCGATGTAGCAGACGCGTGGACAGAAAAAGAATTTTTTGCGCCTGGTTCGATACTGCGAATTGAGTTGGATACTTCGCACCCCATTACTGCAGGCATGCCCACAGAATCAATTGCCTGGGTGGAGGAGGACTCGCCGGTGTTTGAAGTGATTTCTGGGACCACGGGCGTCCCGCTCAACAGCCTGACTGGGACCGCGGGCGTCTCGCCCGCAATGAGCGCGCAGCGCGAAACGCTAGACACGGTGCCTCCACATTCCGCATCAAGCGTTCGTGTCCTTGCGCGTTATCCCAGCAATGGAAACCCATTGCTCTCGGGTTGGTTACTGGGTAGCGATCGCATAAAAGGGAAAGCCGCTTTGGTCGAAGTAACGATGGGCAAAGGCCGCATCGTTCTTTTCGGCTTTCGCCCACAATATCGTGCCCAGTCACTGGCCACTTTTCCGCTGTTCTTTAACGCGATCAGCGCCAAATAAATTTCAACCACAACTGGCGTGGGTGTTATTGAAGGTACATCTGCGCGGCCATCTTGGTGAGCTTCCAGACGCGCGACCATTCGATTCCGGCGTTACCGTTTTCACGACCGGTAACGGTGTCGAAGACAAGCTTCCCGAACTTACGGCCTTCGCGCCGCAGCATGAATTCTCTCGCATAAGGCTTGGCAGTTTCAAAAAAGCTGAATGCCGGATCGGTGACGATGCCGATGCCTTCGAGAGTCATGAGGGCCCGCATGATGTAAGTGAAATTTGCCGGCAGCCGGAAGGGATATTCGTAAACCACCTCTGCCAGATCGTAAGTGAGTTCCTTGAAATTCACTTCCCCAAGCTTCAGGTTGAGATAGACCTTGAACAGCCGCTCCACTACCGGGCGCACCGTCTCGGCATCAACTCCAGGTTTCAGGAAATTCAGATTGATGATGTCCTGGCCCAAGCCCTGCACATTTTTTTCAACCACATGAAAGAACGCATCGATCATTTGCGACTGCAGTTTGGCGTCGATGCGCCCGACCATGCCGAAATCGAAAAATGCGAGGTGACCCGAATCCATCACCAGCAGATTCCCGGGATGTGGATCAGCGTGAAAAAACCCGTCTTCCAGGAGTTGCTTCAAATAAGTGCGCACCAACAGTCGATTGACTTTCACCGGCGAAATGCGGCGCGCGCGCAATGCTTCAATATCGACAACCTTGGTGCCGCGGATGAACTCGAGGGTCAAAACTCTTGCCCGGGTATGTGACCAGTAAATCTTCGGAACGCGAACTGCTCTCCAGGTGCGGAAGTTATAGCGAAAGCGATCCGCGTTTCGCCCTTCCTTAACGTAGTCCATCTCTTCAAAAACAGTCGCGTGAAACTCGCCTAACATTCCTTCCCAGTCAGCGTTTTCGTTCGCTTTCGGAAAGAAGCGGTTCACCAACTTAATAATCCGATAAAGGATGGCGACGTCAAAACTGATGATGCGGTCGAGGTTTGGCCGTTGAACTTTTACCGCAACTTCTTCACCGGAAAACAAACGGGCGCGATAAACCTGGCCCAGTGAAGCGGATGCAATCGGTTCGTTGTCAATTTCCGCGTAGCACTCAGCCAGCGTTTTTCCCAACTCGGATTCAATACGCGCGAAAGCTTCGGCAGTCGGAAATGCGGGCACATTATCCTGAAGCGTCGAGAGTTCCTTCACATACGAAAGCGGCAACAGGTCCGCTCTTGTGCCGAGGGTCTGGCCGATCTTGATAAAGGTCGGGCCGAGATCGATCAAACTACGGCGCAGCCAGTCAGCTTGCTTTTCAAGCCGTGCCGCCTTGTTGGTCGAGCCTTCACGACCACGAAACATAATCAGACGCAACAGTCGAATCGTCTTGTCTAAACAGACAAGAGCAAAGGCACGTGCGCGTGCTTTCAGACTTGCCATCAACTGTTGCGGAGAGTTCCCGTCGCGCTTGCGCGCTTCCATGCGTTGATTGAAAGCGGCGCGGATGTCGTAGGTATCGAGGAAAAGGTAAAGCGTAAACAGGCCGAGCACTTTGGCCACGCGCAAGGCGCGCAGCCAGCCCCGCAAACCGCGGCCCGCGAGGATCGCATTGACTAGTTCTTCAGTAAGGGGCGCTGCCGCAAGTGATCCTTGTGTGCCTTCGGGCAACAAGCCAGCAACGCGATTGTGCTCGCGAGTCGGCTGTTCGCTTGGGTTGGGCACTGGGATTAGTTGTTCCAGTTTCATATTGGTTGTGAAACACCGTCGGCTTGATGCCAGCGTTTAAGCCAATTGCAAGTCTAACTCATCGATAAGGAACACCGGACCGGTTGTCGTGCAAAATAACTTCGCGCTCGTTCCACGTCTTTCTGAATTTTCTCTGTCAATTCTGCTATAGAAGTGAATTTTTGCTCGTCGCGCAACCGGTGCAGAAAGCGAACACGCAGGACGTCCCCATATAAGTCGCCCGCCCAATCCATTACGAAAGTCTCGACTGAAGGTTCCGCATCGCTGCCAAACGTGGGTCGCAACCCCACGTTTGTTACGCTGCGACGCCATTGGCCGTCAATTAAGGCTCCGGTGACATATACACCGTTGCGGGGTATGACGCGGTTGTGCGGGTGCAGGTTGGCTGTCGGGAAGCCCAGGGTAGCGCCGCGCTGGGCGCCTCGTTCAATTAGTCCTTCTACGCCATATGGCCGTCCTAACAAACGCCGGGCGAGATTTACATTTCCCTCGGTAAGCAACTGCCGGATACGGCTTGAGCTGACCCGCTGGTTGCGTAAACGCACCTCTGGTACTTCATCGGCAATGAAACCAAGTTCGTTGCTTATCCGGCGCAGCAATTCGATGTTCCCCTCGCGATTGTGACCGAAGGCGAAGCCGCGGCCCAGGTAAACCTCTTTTGCCTGCAGCCGCTCCTTGACCACCTCGCGCAGAAACTCTTCCGCGCGAATCATTGAGAACTCGGGCGTAAAGCGAATCACAATCGTCTGCTCGATCCCGAGCACGCCAAAGCCTTCAACTTTTTGATCGAGAGTTTGCAGCAAGGGCGGTGAAGATTCCGGGTGCAACACCGCGCGCGGGTGTGGATCGAAAGTTATTACTGTAGGCACGGCACCGGCAGCTCGTGCTCGTTCGACTACGGTGCGCATGATCAACTGATGGCCCAGGTGCAGACCATCAAACACGCCGAGCGTTAATACTGTCGGGCGTTGAATCTCAGCGTTGTCAGTTCCGTGGAATAAGCGCATAAAGTAGTGCTGAGTACTGAGTACTGAGTACTGAGTGAGCGCCAGAATATCGAGTGATCAGCCTCACCCGCTTGATTCTCAGTACTTAGTACTCAGCACTCAGTACTCATTAGTTATGACCAGTCCATCGTATGCCCACTCGACGCCATCTGGCAGTCGCGCTGAATCGCGCGCATGCATTACGTCGTGCGCGATGTGGGTTAGATAGGCGCGTCGCGGTTTTATTTTTTCGATGTATTCCAGCGCCTTGTCTACCCATAAATGCGTCGGATGTTCCTTGAATCGCAAACAGTCAAGCACCAGCGCATCAAGATCTTGCATCTGGTCCATCGTTGCCACCGGAATCTCGCTTAGATCAGTTGCATAAGCAAAATCGTTCACCCGGTAGGCCATCACCGGCAGCCGCCCGTGAATTACCTCGAGCGGCGTGACTAGCAAATCTTCTGCAAGACAAAAAGGCGCACCGCCGGCGACTGTGTGTGGGATAACCTGCGGTAAGCCGCCGCCAAAATGCGAAGGTTCGAAGATATATTTGAAGATGCGCCGGATATCGACCCATGCGCGTTCATTGGCGTAAAGCCCAAGCGCGCCATAGCGAAAATTCAGCGGCCGAATATCGTCAAGGCCGAAAATGTGATCCGCGTGACAGTGGGTAATCAATACGGCATCGAGTCGCTTTAAGCCGTAACGCAGGGCCTGCTGGCGAAAGTCGGACGACGTGTCGATCAATACCGACTGTCCGGCATGTTCGATCAGAACTGAAACTCGTAATCGTTTGTCGCGGGGATCGTTTGAAGTGCAGGTTTCGCACTCACAGCCGATAGAAGGAACGCCCGTGGATGTGCCCGTGCCGAGAAAGGTCAGTCTCATTTCGTGAATCGTAAATCGTAAATCGTAAATCGTAAACGCGGAACCATGGCGACGAATCTGGAACTATTCACGATTTACGATTCACGATTTACGAGTTTCACCGTCCCCCGGTGATGTCGCTGCTGGAGAATGCGCGCGGTGCTTTCTGCGTGGTTGCATTGGCGAGAGAAACATACTGCATGCGCAGGTCGGCAAGTAGGCCTTCGAGTATCTGTGCTTCCTGAGGCGAAAGATTGCCACGCGTTTTATCCTGCAACATGCCCAACACGTCAATCCAATGTTTGCCGAGTTCTAGATCCACATCTCGTTTGTGTGTGACCGGATGCTCCATCATTCCCAGCGACGAAGCCGCGTTTGAGGCGATCGACATCATGAAGTTGGCAAAGCTGGCTGGATCATCAACGCCGGGAATCTCAGCTTCGTCCGGTATATCAGATCGCGACTGGGACTGACTGACCGCGCTCTGGTCGGTAGCAGCATCCTGAGTTTCCGCAGGTGCCACACTCGATTCAGTGGCTTCGCTTGTTAACGGTGTTGCTTCAGTCTTTATCTGCACCGTCTCTTCCGCACTTAATTCTCTCGGGGAGCCATCAGCGTTAAAAAGGCGGCGATCGGTAACTTTGAAATTTGTTTGTTCCTCGCTCATTTATAAAACCTCAAGAGCACGTAGCCCAGGCAGCGTGCCGTCACTATGGAATTTCTATTTGCAGTCGATGTTAGCATTCGCACCTAACGCTCGCAAATAAGGGCTGAAAGCCCCCGAAGTACTGAGTGCTGAGTACTGAGTGCTGAGTCGTGAGTGTTAAGCACGACTCTGGGATTTGTACTACGGATCTCTCCGTTCTAAACTCAAGATCACTGTTGGTTAAAGTTTAAAGGCCGAAACTTGCACACTCAGTACTCAGTACTCGGAACTCCGTACTCTTAAAAACTATGCCTGCAACATTCGACGACCTGATCAAGCTGATGGAAAAGTTGCGATCGCCGGAAGGATGTCCCTGGGATCGCGAACAAACCTACGCCACCCTGGCGCCTATGCTTTTGGAAGAAGCCTATGAAGCGTTTGAAGCCGTAGAGGAAGCAAACGAAGGCCGGCCTGCCGAGCTGCGTGATGAACTTGGCGATTTGTTGTTTCAGATCGTTTTTTACGCGCAGGTTGCGCGCGAGCGTGGCGATTTTTCGATCGATGATGTGGCCGACGCAATTTACACAAAGATGGTGCGCCGGCACCCGCACGTTTTCGCCGACACGGAGGCAAACGACTCTGCGACTGTGCTGCGTAATTGGGAAACTATGAAAGCCGAGGAACGGCGCGCCGCCGGAAAAAGTGAATCTCAGCATTCCCTGCTGGCTGGTGTGTCGACAAAGACGCCGGCGCTAATGGAAGCTCACCAGCTTTCGACCAAGGCCGCGCGCGTCGGCTTTGATTGGAAACGGCTTGAAGACATCTTCGCAAAGTTGGAAGAAGAAATGGCTGAGTTGCGGTTTGCTATTGCAACGCACGCCACGTCCAACAGCGAAGCGGATCATACGCGCGTGCGTGAAGAGATTGGCGATTTGCTTTTCGCGGCAACAAACATCGCGCGCCACCTGCACGTTGAACCCGAGGCGGCGCTGAAACTCACCAACCGCAAGTTTCGCCGCCGCTTTAGCTATATTGAAGAAAGCTTGCGCCGCCGCGAGCAAACCCTTGATTCCGTTACCTTGGAAGAGATGGAATCGCTTTGGCAGGAAGCTAAGGGAAGTAAACAGTAAACAGC
>JBDUCC010000010.1:0-26856 GCA_040003675.1 bacterium
CACATCCGGCAAACATCACTTCCGAACGAGGGAGTCGCATTATAGTGATCCGAAAATTTTTTGCAACTGCTTTCGCGCTATCAACTGGTCCATCGGCGCTTTCGCACAAAATGTTTCTTGCGTGTGCAATGTGATCATAGTTTCAAAGTGCAAACGACTCTCTTACGAGAGGATAGATGATCGCCTAAAGAAGACTCTAAACACTGAACTGATCGCTGGATGAAAGAAATTATTTTCGCGCGTGGCAAAATTCTTTCGTAAAAGCGCAACTTTCCTCGGTGCAGACAAACCGTTCGCCGTCTGTTTCACGCAAGACTGTCCACACATGATCAGGTGGTCCTACCATCAGTAGTCGCTCTCAGAAATCGAGTGTCTAACTTCTTCGGATAAAATTCTCTGGAGAACAAAAATTTCTTGAGATCGTGGTTTTGGATTAACTCACTGCGAATCGGTTTTGTATGTCGCGCAATATAAACACAAGTCCCGCAATAAAAACACAACCCGTCTCACCGTTGAACAGAACGCTTGTTAGTAGGCTTCAGCGATCTTTCAAACGGTACACAAACTTTAGTCCAGACCAAATATCATTTACCGCGCAGATTTTGACGTCGACTAGTCCAATTTTCAAACCACTTTGTTGAACAACGTCGAAAGATAGATCTGCTTCCAGGCCGGAACTCTTCTTCGGCCATGAAACCCAGAAGATTCCGTCGCGCGCCAGCTTCGCCTTCAACCTGGGCAACTCCTTATTCAGTGCTTTTGCCGAAGCGACAAAAAGCATTATGAAGTCCAGCCGCTTTCCGGTCTGTGCAGCGCTGATCCGGACATTCTCCGGCAGCGGCTGCAGTTCATTAGCCAGGAAATCTTTGGGCGCGTTTACCACGGCAACACTCTGCCCAGCTCTGATCCCGAGCTTCTTCACCAGTGGGGTTTTTGAGTAACCGGCCATAAGACGTGTATTACCAAAGTTTCAGGAGTTTCCACCAGCTGAATCCGAAGATGACCCAGATGGAAATTGTAATCAGAGAAACAAGCAAGCCTAAAGCCCACCAGGTTCGTTGCTTTACGTAACCGGCGCCAAAGTAAATTGGCGCTGGAGTAGTCCCAAAGTGAGTCAACGACGCGTCGAGGTTGGAAAAGTAGGCGAGCGATAACACGGCAAGATATGGCGGCGCGCCGGCCGCAAGAATCACCACCAGAAACGGAACGTACATCGCGGTTGCATGGGCAGTAATGCTGGCAAAGCCATAATGCGCATAGAAATAAACCAGGAGGAGCAAGCCCAGCGCCAACCACCACTTCCACCCGGCGGTAAAACCTGCGGCTGCTTCAGCGAAACGCTTCGTGATTCCGGTTTCTCCCAGCGCTTCGGCCATTCTAACGAGTCCGCCGTACCAGATGAAGACGTCCCACGCCCCGCGTTCGCTGACAACGTCGTGCCAATTCAAAACGCCACTCAATAAGAGAACGCAAATTCCCAAAAGCGCCACCGCCGCATAGTTGATTCCATGAAGCGCGGTGGTCATCCAAAGGCTCGCGACCAGTGCAAAAACTATCAACATTAGTTTTTCGCCGCGACCCGTACGTCCCATACGCTTTAGTTCATCGGCGGCGAATTGCGCAGCGGCAGGCGTGTGTTTTATTTCCGGCGGAAACACTCGATAAAGTACTAACGGTACGACTGCGAGCGAAATGAGTCCTGGCACCGCTGCGGCGAGGGCCCAACGTGCGTAAGTCAACTCAATTCCTGTTATCTGCTGGGCAAACTTTGAGATCAAAACATTTGAAGCCTGGCCGGTGAGAAACATGGCGCAGACAATCACGTCGCATTGATAAATCAACGTCATCAAAAATGCGCCCAGACGGTTAGCAGTTTCACCGGGACGGGAGTCGTAAGCTTCAGCGAGACTTTTAGCTATGGGAAAAATGATGCCGCCGGCGCGGGCCCCGTTTGAGGGGATAAACATCGCCAGCAACATGTCAGTGGAAACCAGCGCGTAGCCCAGGCCCAATGAATGCCGGCCGATTGCCCGGATGAAGATAAAAGCTATGCGGCGCCCGAGGCCGGTTTTAATCATGCCCCGAGACATGAAAAACGCCGCCAACACCAACCAAACAATTGGATCGGCATAACCGGCCAACGCTTCTTCGATGGGCAACGTCCCTGTAAGCGCAAGCGCGGCAACTCCAATCAGCACCATTGCTCCGCCGGGGACGGGCCTGACGATTGAGCCCGTGATCGTCGCCACAAAGATTGCCAGCAGGTGCCACGATTTGGGAGTAATACCGGCGGGCGGTGGGATTAACCAAATGCCGGCACAAACGAACAGAACTATCGCCCAACGTATGAGGGGACTTCCTGAGCGCGATTCAAAATGAGACTCAATTACGGGCGCATCTTTGGGGGTTTCGTATGATCCTGTTGGTTCCAAATGGCAATCCTTTAGGCCAGGGTCAGACTGCTAGAGCGCGCGATACTATTACGTTAGAATCGATTAACTCAAGGTTTGTGTCAGCAGAAGGAAAATGTTTGTAAGAGTTTTGGCGTAGACGCAGGACCTGTGCAACCCGGACAAACCATTTGCCACCGTGTGTTCGTAAATATCAGTGTATTTACGTGAACCAATGAATTCGCCTGAAAAAATCAAGTCGAGTGAAATTACACCCGAACACGTTTATCTAAACCGTCGTCAGCTCATTCGCGGCGCGGCGCTTGTGGGGACAACGGCCGCTACTGCTATGTTTTATCGCAAACTAAATCCGGCGGCGGTAGAGAAACCGAAGGGCGAAACCCTGGCAACCGTAGCAAAATCCAATGCTGACGACGCGACGCGCAATGGCTTCGTTACTAACGAGAAGCTAACTGCCATTGAAGACATCACTAATTACAATAATTTCTATGAATTCTCGACGGACAAGCAGGGAGTAGCTTCGGCGGCCAGGGGTTTCGTTACAAAGCCATGGAATGTTTCGGTGGGTGGCCTCGTTAATAGGCCGACAACATTCGGTTTAGAGGAGCTTTTAAAGTTTCCGTTGGAAGAACGCATCTATCGTTTGCGCTGTGTTGAACGCTGGTCAATGGTGATTCCCTGGATTGGATTTCCGCTGTCCTTGCTGCTGGCTAAAGTCGAGCCGTCGTCTCAGGCGAAATATGTGGCCTTCCAGACCCTTTACGATCCAAAACGAATGCCAAACCAATCAACCGGCGTACTCGACTGGCCTTACGTTGAGGGGCTTCGTATGGACGAGGCTATGCATCCCCTTACGATATTGGCAACCGGGCTTTACGGCGAGACCCTGCCGCCGCAAGACGGCGCTCCCATCAGGTTGGTGGTGCCGTGGAAGTACGGATACAAGAGCATTAAGTCAATTGTGAAAATAACCCTCGTCGCCGAAGAACCGCCCACGACCTGGAACATTCAGGCTCCGAACGAATACGGCTTTTATTCGAACGTCAACCCAAATGTCTCGCACCCACGTTGGAGCCAGGCGCAGGAGCATCGCATTGGCGGATCCAGCTTTAGCGCGCGAGATACGCTGCTATTCAATGGATACGGGGAACAGGTTGCGCACTTATACGACGGCATGGACTTGCGGAAGGACTACTAGGGCTGTCAGTGGTCAGTCGTCCGTTGCCAGTTGTTCTGAAACTCTGAGGTGAGCCCAACTACGGAAACAAAAGTCAACGGACAACTGACCACTGACGACTGACACGCATTTTCATGAAAGACACTCGTTTCGCAAAACTCGTTTTGTTCGTTAATGCCCTGGTGCCGTTGACGCTGTTGTTGTGGGATGTCTATCACAAACGGGTGGGCGCCAATCCTTTGGAATTTGCGACGCGTACTACCGGCATGCTCACGCTGCTGTTTCTGGTTATTTCGCTGGCGGTGACACCGGCGCGCCAGATAACCGGACTAAATTGGCTGATAAAATTCCGGCGCATGCTGGGTTTATTCGCGTTCTTCTATGGTTTCCTGCACCTCCTGACCTACATCTTGTTTGACCGTTACTTAAATCTGAAAAGTATTCCCGGCGACATTGCCTCTCGTCCTTTCATTGCGTTGGGAATGCTGGCCTTCTTTCTAATGGTCCCGCTGGCGATAACCTCAACCAATAAAATGGTTAAACGACTGGGCGGCAAGCGCTGGAACAAGCTGCACAAACTGGTTTATGCCGGCGGGGTCGCCGGAGTAATTCATTTTTGGCTTTTAGTGAAATCAGATACGCGTTTGCCGCTCACCTTTGGCTTTGTGCTGCTGCTTCTGCTCGCGCATCGTTTGTTCGTTAAGGCTTATCCTCCAAATAACGCCCCGCCTGCTTCACTACTACCGAGCAAGTGACCCATCTGGTAGGCTTTAACAGATTCCACACCACGGATTTTCAGTGCAGATGAATTCAGTTAACCGTTTTTCTAGTCGCGTTGAGAATTACGCCAAATACCGCCCTGGCTATCCGCCTGGCGTGTTGGAAATACTCAACTCCGAATGCGGACTAAATAAGGATTCTGTAATTGCTGATGTAGGATCTGGTACCGGTTTGCTATCGGAGATCTTCCTTAAAAACGGGAATGCGGTATTCGGAATTGAACCGAACGAGTTGATGAGAAAATCGGGGGAGAGCTTGTTGAACGGCTTTGCACACTTTCGTAGCGTGGCAGCCACTGCGGAAAAGACAACCTTGCCGGCCAGCTCAATCGATTTCGTTACCGCCGGGCAGGCGTTTCACTGGTTTGATCGAGAAACTGCAAAACAGGAATTTGTGCGCATCTTGAAGCCTGATGGTTGGGTGGTGCCTATTTGGAATGCGCGCCGAGTTGGCTCAACTGCTTTTTTGCGCGAGTATGAAGCGCTATTGCTTCGTTACAGCGCAGACTACGCCAGGGTCAGACACGAGCACGCAGAGGAGGGGATAGACCAATTCTTCGCGCCGCACGCGATGAACTCAGCCACGGTCGATAATGTTCAGCGGTTCGATTTCCAGTCGCTGAAGGGTCGACTTTGTTCATCATCTTACGCGCCGGAAGCCGGCGATCCGAACTTCAATCGAATGATGGCGGATTTGCAAAACATCTTCGATACGCATAACGAAAATGGCGTAGTAAACTTTGAATACGATACGAGAGTCTATTACGGACATTTGCGTGGTTGACCGAACCTTACAAGGGTTTCGTTAGTGTTTCAATGAATCTGTCGAAAACAGCGCAACATTATGGTGCCCGGCTCGACCTTACGCTGCAAAAGGTACGCTATTCGCTACGTGGGCGCTTTTCCCATTCCGATGAACAGCAAATCCTGGGACAGTACCTCGATGAACTGATTCCAAAGAACCAGCCCAGAACTGTCGTAGATATCGGGGCCGGCAATGGCGTGCGTTGGTCAAACAGTTATGCGCTTGTGCTTGAGGGTTGGAATGCGCTTGGTATAGAAGCCGATCCTCATAAATACACGTTACTCACGCAGGTCTATCGCCGTTTTCCCAATGCCAGGGCGTGCAATAGTTGTGTGCAGTCTGCCGAAATCGGATCGCTGTTGAAAAGTTTTGGTATCGATAAACACTTTAGCGTTCTATGTTTGGATATTGACGGGAACGATTATTGGATTCTCGACGCGATTTTGGCTTCCTTCCGTCCGCGATTGATAGTCACCGAGATCAACGAAAAAATACCGCCTCCCATTCGTTTCGCAGTCAAATATGATCCGGCTTTCCAGTTGCGACATCATTTCTACGGTTATTCAATAGCTGCACTGGCCGATTTATGCGCCCGCCATGGTTACGGCATCCTGCGTTTGGAGTACAACAACGCCTTCATCGCGCCTCAAGAGTTGGCGGGCGAGCGCTTCATTGACGCGTCCGTGGCTTACGATCAGGGTTACCGCAACCGCAGCGACAGGAAAAAGCGTTTTTGGCTTAACTTTGATGTAGAGCCATTGCTTTCAATGTCTCCGGCTGAGGGAGTTGAGTTTCTGGAAGAGTTCTACGCAAAAGACGAGGGTAACTATTATTTGGGAACCCAACCACAAGATATTCCGGGTCATAGTCAAGGAGCTGAAATCGTCACTGCGAATCGAGCAAGGGAGACAGATTGGGGCGAACTGAGAGTAACGTCTCTCTTAGTACACAACCAATCTTGTTGCCCCATTTGTGCCAGTGCTGCCAAACCCAAAACGTTAGGCGCCGCGACCCTTGGCGATGAAACGCTGTTTGATTTAGTGGAATGTGAGGGCTGCGAAACGCGTTATCTGTCGCCGCTCCCCTCAGCCGAACAACTAAAAAAATTCTACGAACCTCAATACTACGGCGGCGATTGGTTCAAGCAACGAGCCCTTGGCGGCGCCCTGGCACGATTCGAGCTGGCCAAACGCGAGCCGGGCAATTTTCTCGATGTCGGGTGCGGACTGGGCTTTTTTATTGACGGCGTCAGGAGCCACTGCAAATGGCGCGTCTTCGGAGTTGAATTAACTACTGCCGCCGTGGAATTCGCTCGCTCGGAACTTGGCTTGGAAGTTAGCCAGGGCCAGTTGTTACAACTGGAGTACCCGGATGCTTTTTTCGACTATATTCAGCTGCATAACGTACTTGAGCATGTAAGAGATCCGATGAGCTTGCTGAAGGAATGCCGTCGCATTCTAAAGCCGAAGGGCACGCTTCACCTGCGGGTTCCGAATGGCCCGATCGACAGCAGGGATTTGTTGAGGTTCTTTCGTGATCAAGGTGTGCCTCCGTTCAGCAAGTCAGGGCACCTTTTCTTTTTCCCAAGGAACGCATTGGTGCGGATGTTTGCAGAGGCCGGCCTTGAGATCAGCGAAGCGCGTACCTATGGCATTCGCCGCGGATTGGCCACTTTAGGTCTCTGGCCGCGCTTAAAGGATTGGCGCAGGCATTACGCTGCCAAGCCCTTCGGCAGCAACGGGGCGACTCCTCAAATCACGCTTCCGCCAGAAAAGTCCCGACCGCCTTTTTACTATCGATACCGCATGATCCGCATGAATTTGCGGATGCTGCCCGGAATGCGCGAGTTCGGACTGGATTATCAATTCATTCTGACGCCGAAATAAATGGTCTATACCGCTCAGCGCGAGCCCAGTCTCGATATGTTTGAGCTCCTCTGGGTGCGATCCTTCTAAAAAAAGCTTGCACTGTTTCAGACGGCGGTCATAGAGTTAAATCGGCGTGAGCATGTCGCGAAGGCCATTTAGCTTTGAACAGATTAAGCAGACAGGAAGTTCGCTATGAACAAAAACCGGCGCAGCGATGAACGCGTTACGACAAACCTGCCGGCCCGCTGGGATGGGTTGTCTGGAAGGAATGAAGCGCGAATTGAAGATCTCAGCCTGGGTGGTTGCTTTGTGAATACGAAGGGCCGAGTCGACGTCGGCGAGATCGTGGGAATTGAAATGAAGCTGCCTTCAGGCGAATGGCTGCCATTGCGCGGCGAAGTGGCGTCCTACATGGTCGGTACCGGATTTGGAGTTTTGTTCACGTTCCTCACTGAAGATGAAGAACAAGCTCTGCGCGAACTAATTGCCTAAGCCCATTACTTAACCGCTCGAGTCTCAATTACCGTAATAGCGTGAGCAAGGTCTGCGCGAGTTAAAGGCGCTTGCGGGCGGAAATTTGTGGCTGCCTGAAGCAAGCCTGCCGAGACGGCGACGGCAACATAGCCTTTCAGTTCATTGGGAACGCCTGCCGTGTCGACGAAGGGCAACGGCGTGCCGGCCTTTGCTTCTGCATCTGAACGCAAACCCGCCGCGCGAACCAGGGCCACAGCCGCGACGAGTCGGGTAGTGCTGTCATTCGGGCGGAATTGTCCGCCTCTCGGCGCATCCGTAAATAGCGAGCCCGTTGGCGACGCTTGAACGCTCTCAACAAACAATTTGGTTCCTGGGTCGCGTACGTCAATGTAGTTTGACTGTCCGGGCAGGTATTGCGGCACGCGCGCAGTTAACACCAGAGCCGTAGCCAAATCCGAACGAGAAACTTCGAAGTCAGGGCGAAAGCGCGAGCCGATCGGCCACATTGAAAACGATCGCAGGCTTTGATAGACATCGCTTTTCAACACCGGATTAAACGAATCAATATCACCCAGGCGCGCATATTGGGCGCGACCGACTTCCAATACACCATAAAACTTTTGCGGCGTTCCCAACGAACCCAGAGTATTGCGCACACTCACGCGCCATGTGCCCGCAGTTGGCGCGGCGAAGGAAAGAGTTTCGTGCTTGCCGCTAAGTCCTGTCAGGTTAATGGCGTTGGCCTGACCACGCAGCGCACCAGTTTGATCGTAAACCGCCAGCGCTAAATCATTCGTGCTCCAGAGCGGTCCCCATGAAATCTGAAGGGAGGCAGTGACTGCGCCTTCCGGAACGGTCACGTTAATGTCGGTTGCGGTTCCCGGTTGCACTGTCCCCGAAAACTCAACCGGCGCATCGCTTAAAAACTCAACCTGATTACGATCCACTGTGCCACGCCACGCGCCAATGCGTCGTGTTGGATAAGCAGCCTCGAGCACTGCTGCGTGCACGTTCAGCATGCCGGTACCAGTTTCGTAAGTGTAATAGGGTGGCAGTGGCGTTGCGGTGCGTTGCAGGATGCCTTTAATTTCGGCCGGCGTAAGATTTGGATTAGCTTCAAGCATCAAAGCCATTGCGCCGGCAACCTGAGGCGCTGAGAAGCTGGTGCCGTTTGCCGTGGTGTAGTAAGGAAGCTCGGATGCACTAAGACGTTGCGAGTCAGCGCCGGCGAGGCCAGTCGCCCCGGTTACGCTAGCGACGCCAGATCCGCGCAGGCTGACAACGTTAACTCCCGGCGCCACCAGCGTCGGATGAAAGATGGAATTTCCAAAATCGCCGCGCGAAGAGAAACCAGCTAGCTTGCCCTGTGTATCCGTGGCGCCAACGCTGACCACCCAGGGCGCCACCGCATAGGGATTTAGAGTATGCGCACCAGGACCAGTATTGCCTGCTGAGAAAACTACATTGACCCCAGCGTCAGCCAGCATTCTGGTAGCGATGTTTACCGGATCGTTAACGTCGAACACCGTGTTGGCCGAGAAGCTGCAGTTAACAACTCGCACACCAGCATCGCGGTGGTTCGCCAGCAGATAATCAAAACCTTCAAGCACGTATAGCAGCGATAAGTCGCCGGCACTAAGTCCGACTACGCGCGCGCCTGGAGCCACGCCCGCATATTTTCCTGCTGACAAGTTGCCATTACCCGCAATCACGCCGGCGACGAATGTTCCGTGCCCGTACGCCTGGTCGGTGTTACTCAGGCTTTCCGAGTTAATTGGATAGGTGAAGCCGAGACTGGCACTTTGCGTTCCCGCCAGCTTAATGTTTTTCGCCACGCGGCCCGCAAGATCAGCGTGGTTGCCATCGACGCCGGTATCGAGAACAGCGACGGTTACATTTTTTCCTGTAACCGGCAGGTTGTTGTTGCTGGCCGTTATTTCCTTATCGCGCCAGGCCCGCTCAACCCCAGTCAGGGCACGCACGTCAGGCTCGCTGTTCAAATTCAACGTGCGATTACCGTAAATGGAGCGGACCTCCGGTAACTTCGAAATCGCTGTAATCTGATCACGCGTGCCGGTAAGCGTGATCATCGGCAGCTCGCGAAAGCGCGTGCCGCCCAAGATGCCGATTTTTTGCAGGTTAGCAAGATCCGAATCTGAAGGCAGGCGATGGTAAACAACTACCGCATTCACAGTGCTGTCGTCTGCAAGTTGAGACAGTTGCAACAACAATTCAGGATCAACGCTCAGCAGTCCAGTTGATTGCGGTCGGAGAACGTCCGTCAGCAGTCCGTCGGCGCCGGTCATGACGATGCCGTCAGCGCCGGTCATGACAATGCCGTCGGCGCCGGTCATCACGATGCCGTCAGCGCCAGTCATCACGATTCCAGTTACGTTATCGAACCTCAGTCCATCCGGTACAACTGAAAAAACTACACCGTCGGCGCCGGTTGCTCGAACGGAGTCCGCGCCGGTCATCACAATGCCATCAGCGCCCGTCATGACAATGCCATCAGCGCCGGTCATCACAATGCCGTTCCCGGCTTGACGTTGGACGCCGTCGGCGCCGGTCATCACGATGCCGTCGGCGCCGGTCATGACAATCCCATTAGCAACTGTGATCGTGACCGAATCGGCACGATAGGTAGAACCATCAGCGCCTGTCATGACGATGCCGTCGGCGCCGGTCATCACGATGCCATCGGCGCCGGTCATCACAATTCCGTCTGCACTGGTCGCGCGAACACTGTTTGGATAGGCAACTCCGTCAGCGCCGGTCATCACGATGCCATCGGCCCCGGTCATGACAATTCCATTCGCGCCGGCATTGAGAACGCCATCGGCGCCGGTCATCACAATGCCGTCAGCTCCGGTCATGACTATGCCGTCGGCGCCGGTCATGACGATGCCGTTAGACGAAGTAATGCTGAAGCCGGCCATCGTTGGCGATACAAATACCAACACGACCAGTGTCATGGCGATCGACTGCCTTAATTTTCGGAAAAATAAGTTAAAACCAGTCATGAGTAGCAAACTATCACCTCAGTCGGGTTTATTGGCGCAGTCATGCTAACTATCTGGCGAGGTGCTTTCGTAGGTGAAATGTGACGCCTAAAACCAGTACTATCTTGGCTCGTAACTCCGAGCGCCACCTGCCTAATTCCATCCGCGTCACTATTCTTCTCATTGAAAGCCCAAGCATTGTAGGTGGGACGTGCCCCTAATTTGTTGCGTAACCCTTGCGTTTTCTCTCTGAAATCCATCTTTTGTCCCCCGATCAGCTAAACAAATAGCTGTTGGTAGAGTTTTTTGGTCTCCGCGCTCGGCTCCACCCCCAACTCGTTTTCAAGAATCCGCTTCAGTCCCTCATAGTGCTCTTTTGCGGCCCCCCGGTTCCCCATGGCGGAATGCGCCCGCAGAATCAGACAATGGATGTCCTCGCGAAACTGATCTTCCCGCACGATGAGTTGAGCCAAATGCATCGCTTTTTGCCAGTCAGCCGCACTTTCGGCTACGGCGGCGAGCGATTCCAGCAGCCTGAGATATTGTTCGCGGTAATAGGTCCGTTGTTCCTCTACCCAAAGCTCATAGCTGCCTTGCATGAACTCGCCGCGGTAGAGGGCCAGCGCCTGCTCGTACGCACGAACACATTCATCCAGGTTGCGAGCACGGCGCGCGCTCTCGCCTTCGCTTAGCAGCCGGTCAAACTCTTCGGTGTCGATGCGGTATGAGAATTCCGGATTTAGCTGGTAGTCCCCGTCGCGATACAGCAAAAAGTTTTGCTTCAGGGGCTGGTTACTATTAAGTGCTTTGCGAATGTGCGAAACGGTCGGATGAAAATTCTTTTCCACCGCGCCCATGTCGGTTTCGCCCCAGAACGTATCGATGATGGTGTCTTTCGAAGCCCGGTGATGACGGCGCGAAACAATGAAACACAGAATGTCGCGCGCGCGTCGCGTGGTCCAGGCATCGGCCGCCAGCGGGCGCGAGGGGTCGCGCAGTATTGTGGCCGGGCCCAGCATGGTGACTGTCAAATCGGTTACTGGTTGGTTAGCCAGAGCAATATCTGACACTTGGGCGGGCGCACTCGTCGTTGCCGGGGGAGACGAAACCTGTTCGCGCAGATCGAAAGGCAACAGCTCTAATGCATCTTCGTTGGAAAAAATTTCGCGGTACTTCTCAATCTTCCGTTTAAGCCAGTATTCATAATCGTACCTAAACGTCAGATCGACCACGCGTCGCAAACGCTCGAGCATGCCGCGTTCATTAGCCAGATGAAAATCACAGACAGCGATTGCCATGCTTGCCTGGGCTTCGTAGTAATAAAGACCGTGCAGATGGAAATATTCGTGCGCCTTGGCGAGGTCTTCCCGGGCCTGCTGGTATTCGCCCCGGGCTGCCATGATGCGACCTCGCGTAAGGGAAGCAGTAAAGAATCCTAACTCTCCTTTTTCAGGCGGCCGAGCGCTGATGAGATGATCAATCTGCGCCTGGGCGGAGGATAAGTCGCCGATTTGCAATCCGAGCAGCGCGCGTTCCTCGAGTAATTCAGTGCGAGTCAAACCGACGCCGGCCTCGTCGTAGGCGCGAGCTGAACGTTCGTAGTATTCGATCGCTCTTTCAATTTCACCGCGTTCGCGATACAGGTTGCCGTAGGTCTCTAATGTCTCTGCGCGGGTGCCGGCAAGACTGAAGAGTTGGCAGCCTTCCAGCGCGCTGTCCAGGTGCTTTTCAGCAGCACTGAAATCACCGCGGTACAAGTAACAGCGAGCCATATTCAAGTGGGCTACCGCTTCCTGTGGCATTGGCGGCGCCTGCCGATCCTTTCGCAGCATGCGGCTTAGCCAGCGCAGCGCCTCGCCAAAGTCACCACGCATTCCCGCAGGAGTACCGAGATTGTGGGCGATCAAACGGATGTAGTATTCGTCGTTGCGCTCTTCGGCGGACTGCAAAGCCGCGCGAAATTCGCGTTCTGCCGCAGTCCATTCGCCCAAAGCAACCAGGCATAAACCCCTCGTGTTGCCACACTTCGTGCGGACCACAGAATTGGGCTCGCTCAGCAGTACAGCGCGATCGAGATAACTAAACGCCAACTCGTAGTCGCCCTCGCGCCGCGCCAGCGTCGCTAACGAGTGCAAAGAATCCGCTTCGCCTTCATTGTCAGTTTGATCATGCAGCAGAGCTACCGCGCGCCGCAGAAGTGAATGGGCAAACTCGTATTCACCTTGCAGCCGTGCAACCTCCGCCCGATGGGCCAGCGCTCGCGGATAAGCCTCCAGCGCCGCCGGCGGTAATAGATCTGCCAGTGATGAGAGTGAACCAAGCGCTCCGGTAGAGATCCACTCAACACCTCTTTCGGCTATCAGCCTGGCAGCATTGTCAAAATCCTCGGCCGCCAGCAGATGCCTGACCGCCTGTTCCCATGCCTGATGCTCAATGAAATAGCCGGCGCAACGCTGGTGCTCAGCAGAAACTCCGTCTCGGCCGATCTCGCTGCGTAAACGCCGGCGCAAAAAGTTCTGGAAGAGTGGATGAAGACGATACTCTTCGCCGCGCCGGTCGCTGGCCACACTGATGAAAACATTGCGGCGAACCAAATTCGGTAGCACCCGTGAACAATTGAAGCCTTCATAGAGAGCAGCACAAATATCCAACTCGATGCGATCCAGCAGTGAAACTTTTAGCAGCAGGTCTTGTACCTCGGCAGGCTCATCAGAAAACACTTCCTCGGCAAAGTAATCGAAAATGTCTCGTTCCGACTGGCGCAGCACTTCAACCAGGTCGGGAACGTCTGCTTGTCCCTCACGACTACTAATGACAGCGCGTTGGGCCACTTGCCTAACCAGTTGTAAGGCCGTAATCCAACCGTGGGTTCGTTCGCGATATTCAGCAAGTTGTTCCGGAGTTAGCTCAAGATCAAAAACACGGCGGAAAAGTTCGCGCGTCTCTTCGTCCGTGAAAAGAAGATCGCCACGGTCGATGGTAGCGAGCGGAGAGTGGGTGCGCAGCCGGCCCAACGCCAGGGGCGGCACTTCTCGAGAGACAATAACCACATGCAGCACGTCGGGAAGGTAAGCAAGTAGCCGATCCATGACCGCGTGCACGGCTGTGTTTGCGCCCAGGTGATGGTAATCATCCAACACCAAAATCAACTGTCGCTCAACGTGTTCGAGGACCTCATTCAAAAAAACGTCAACTGCTCTTTCCGGATGTTGTGCTGATTCGCCGCGCGTTTCCTGAAGATAGGAGAACAACGCCTGGCCGAAGTCCGGCACGAGTTTTTGAATTCCAAAGCCGAGGTAGCCAAGGAAAACCGCCGGGTCAGCATCAGTGTGGTCTAGCTGGTACCAAACAAACTGACGCTCATGAGTGCGCAGAAAATCGGCCACCAGCGTAGTTTTTCCGGAGCCGGCATTGGCAGTGACCAGCGTCAGCGGATAGGCAAGATTGGCCAGCAGGCGATCGGTGAGCCGCGGACGGGACAATAACTGAGGAGCAGGCCGCGGCGGCAGCAGTTTCGTTCGCAGAAAAAAACCGGGAGGCGAACTCTGAAGGCCGCTCTTGTTTGCGGACGTTTCGGCGAAAGAGCTTTCCGGATTCTTCCTGGACACCATTAGCTGCTGTCTCTGATCGCTGTTTGGGTAGGGCGGCAGAGTAGCATGGCGAAATAGGATCAATCCACCATCGATTGAGTTGAGCTGGCTATTCACAAAGGCTTCGTGCGGTTCCATTAGTCAGCGCCTGGTCATTTCCAAGCGAATTGTTCACAACTGTTCGGTACGTCCAGTCCACGAGACTGTTCGTTTGACCTGGTTTCAGATTTGCGTAGAAACGTCGCCAACTCATTGAGCGCTGCAGCGCGACCGTGGGAGTGATCCAAAGCGATATTCGCCTGCTCGCTCGACAGTCCATAGCCTTCGAATAGGGTGATCGCTTCCGGCCGCGTGAAGGCGAGCGCTTCCTCTTCAATAACTACCAATGATTGTTTTGACCGCAGCCGCCATAACGGCGCAGGCGGCAGGCTACGACTGGTGATGAGCACGTGTACATCCGCCGGCAGCAGCGGTAGCAGGCGCGTGAAAAATGGCATCAGCCATTCGGAGTCGCTCACCAAATGAAGGTCTTCTATTACGATCAAAAGGGAGTCGTGCTTATCGCTATCACCCAGTTCGAAAATGAAGGCTTCGGCAAGTGCATCGATGTGTTCGAAATCGGCTGCTTCAACCAGCGGCCCCAATAGTCTGGCAAAGCCTGGACGCTGTTCGCGAACACTACCAATGAGATAGTCAAAAAAGATTCGAGGGTCGCTGTCGGGCGCATCCACCTTGTACCAGGCGACTTTGCGCCCGCACCGCCCCGCAAAGTCGAGCGCCAGCATACTTTTGCCCGTTCCCGCGCGTCCGCTGATAATCGTCGAGGTGCCGGCTGCCAGGCTCCGTTCCAACCTGTTCAGCAGACGTGACCGGGAAATACGCGGTCGCCCCGGCGGCTGCGCAATTTTGTCTGTAATGAGTTCTAACCTGCCGCTTGTCAGGTCGTGAGATGAGTCTATTAAGAACATAAGCTTTGCAGGAACACCCTTCTTTTTCTTCAACGTCGCTACTAGATAGCCGCCGGATTCGAGAGAAAATATAGAAAACTGCGCGGCCCGTATCCACTTAAAGTTTTATTGCAATCCGCTTGAGAAATTCTTGAGGTTTTAAACAAAGCTTACCGCTTGGCCCGAATTGACTGCTGGGCAGCGATTTCGAGCAAAGGGTGAGTCAGGTGTTTGTTTCGGCGTGAGCCAAAATTGCGGCAAAAACGCCTGTTTTGGCAGGTTTTATCTCATGACAACCGACGCTAACTTTGTTATACTTCGCGGGCGGCAATCCAAGAGGCCGCTCATGGCGACTCCATTGACCTAAAATTCCTCGATTTCACGCTTCCTTCCATGGCCTGAGTTCCCGGTCATGCGCCTCAACCTGACGCGACCGGGAGACAGCTACCTCGCATGAAAATGAACACAGATTCCTTAGGCAACTGCCGTGTGTTGATCGCGGATGACGATCAAAAGATGTGCTCGCTCCTGGGTGAGCTGCTTGAGGCAGAAGGCTATGAAGTAAAATGCGTCAGCAATGGTGGCACTGCGCGCGACGCTCTTAATGCGTTTGAGCCTGAGGTAGTGATAAGCGATGTAGTGATGCCAGTTCTCAACGGCATCGAGCTTTGCCGCTTGATAAAAAAAGATCCTAAGACGTCGAGCATTCCAGTTCTCCTGATCAGTGGGCTTCGCAACGCGCCGGAAGACAGTCTCGAAGGATTGACTGCGGGCGCGGACGACTATCTCAACGTGCCGTTTCGTACCGACGAGTTGCTTGTCAAAGTTGCCAGGCTTTCCGAGCGACATCGTGCTCACCGGGCATTACGCGAAAGCGAAGAGCGCTATCGCCGGCTCGTCGAGCTTTCGCCGGAAGCGATCATTGTCCACAGTGATGGAAATATTCTGTATGTAAACCCGGCAGCGCAAAGGTTATGGGGCGCGCAGAGGCCCGAACAATTGATTGGACGGGCGGTGCTGGATCGGGTGCATCCTGACTATCACGACACCGTCACCAAGAGGGTGCGGCAGGTTCAGGAACATGGACTAGCGACTGACCTGATCGAGCAGAAACACATTCGGCTGGATGGGGAGGTCATTGATGTCGAAGTTGCAGGTATACCCTTTGTCGTAAATGGGAAGCCGGCAGTGCAGGCCGTCATGCGCGACATTACCGACCGCAATCGCGGCCGCCAGGCCCTGAAACAGACAGAGACCCAATTGCGCACCGTTATCGGCAGTGCAGCACTGGTGCTTTTTGTAATTAACCTTGACGGCATATTCACTCTGGCCGAGGGCGAGGGATTGAAGAATCTCAACCTGAAACCGGGCGAGTTGGTTGGTCAGTCCGTATTTGATCTTTATCGCGACAATCCCCAAGTTTTGCGAAACATTCGTCGCGCTCTCAATGGTGAGTGTTTTTCCGACGCTGTGCAGGTAGGAGAACTGACATTTGAGACGCGTTACTCGCCACTTGTCGATGATGCCGGCAACGTAACAAGTGTCATTGGCGTAGCCACCGACATCACCGAAAACCGCAAAGCCCAGAACGCGCTGCAGGAGAATGAGGAACGTTATCGCGAGCTCTTCGAAAATGCTAACGACATCATCTACACCCATGATCTTTCCGGAAACTTTACTTCTCTTAACCGCAGTGGCGAAAAGATTACCGGCTACACCCGCGAAGAAGCCCTGAGCATGAATATTGGCAACGTGGTTGCGCCTGAGTATCTCGCGATCGCTCGCCAGATGATGACTCACAAAACTGATCAGAAAGGCTCGACAGTTTACGAACTCGAAGTTGTTACCAAAGCCGGGCGCCGCGTACGTCTGGAAGTCAGCACGCGCTTGATTTATCAGGATGGCCGAGCCATCGGCGTGCAAGGTGTCGGACGCGATTTGACAGAACGCAAACGCTCTGAAGAAGCCCTGGCCCAACAAGCGCAACGCGAGGCAATGACACACCGGATTTCACAGGCGATTAGGTGTTCGTTGGATAGTTCCGAAATTTTTCACACTGCCGTCAACGAGCTCGGCTCGCATCTGAAGTCCGATCGCTGCTCACTCTTCATCAAAGATGAAAAGACCAATCGCGTTACCAATGTCGCTGAGTATCATTCTGCGGGCATTGCTCCCGCTGCCTCAAACTTTGAGCTTGAGGATGTGAAACTTCTGATCGAATCGCTCGATCAGAAGGGCGTGCTCTGTTTTGACGATGCGGCGCACGACGAGAGCATCGCGAATTTCTATGAGCGCATTCTATCGAAAGCGCACGTGCGCTCAATTATGTACGTGGCCATACGAGTGGGCGATGAAGTAACGGCGGCTTTTGCCCTTTCGACTACGCGTGAGATCCGCCATTGGAATGAATCAGACATTGCGCTTGCCAAGGCGGTTGCCGATCAAACCGGCATCGCGATTCGGCAGGCTGAGCTTTATCAAAAGGCGGAGGCTACCTCGAAACGGGAACTGCTGGTTAACCGGCTGACCATGACGATTCGCGCATCGCTAAGTTTGCCTGAAGTGTTGAGCACGGCTACAAGGGAACTGGGCATTGCGCTCGGCGCATCACGCGTTCACCTGCGTCTCTACGATCCGGCGAATCCGATCTTTCCAGTGAGACATGAATATGTCGCGCCTGATTGTCCAAGCATTGGCACGGTTCCAGTCAGTTACGAAGATCCCATCGGCAAATACCTGTTAAGCATGTCGGGGCCGCTGGTGATAAATGACTCATTAAACTATCGGAACGGGCCAGCGGATTTTAACGCTGCCATCCGCGACTATGCGCGCCAAGCCAGTGTGTATTCCCAGATCGATTACCCGTTGATTGTTAAAGGATTATTTCGTGGCGTGCTGTGTATTCATCAAACCGATCGCTTGCGCGATTGGACCGAAGACGAATTGTCCCTGGTCCACTCTTTGGCAGAGCGGTTGGCAATTGGTATTGCCCAGGCGGAACTTTTTGAGATGGTGGCCAAAGCAAAATCGGAGTGGGAAACTACCTTTGATTCAATGTCGGACGGCATCTTCATTTTTGATCCTTCCGGACGTTTAAAGCGCGTCAATCGCGCCGGCGCGGCAATGGAAAATTCAGACCCACGCAGTTTGTTGGGCCGGCAGTGTTGCGACATCCTGCGTACCTCTTCAGAAACGCAGGCGTGCGTCGTGGAAAAGGCCATTGCGGAAGGCCGGAGTATCATTATTGAAGTTGTCCCAGTTCGTCTGGACCGTCCGATTCTGGTTTCAATTGAACCCGTGCTCGATCAAACCGGTTCCGTCACTGCCGCAGTTTGTACCGCCCGCGATCTTTCCGAACTGCGCCAGGTGCAGGCGGTTGCGCGGGAACATCAGTCACTGCTGACGAATATTCTTGAGAGCGCGCGCGAATCGATCTACGCCGTCGACGTTGACGGCCGGTTCAAATGGTGCAACAGGGCAACTTTGACCGGGCTGGGCCAAAAACGCGAAGAGTTCATCGGCACGCGCTTTCTCGACATGGTCTATGAAGGCGATCGGGAAGTCGCAAACGAGAAAATGCAAACGGCGCTGAATGGTCAGGCGCAGACTTATGAGATGCGTTACTTCTCGGCTGACGGCCGGCTTCGTTATGCGCGCGTGGATAATTCGCCATTGATTGTTGAAGGCAAAACGACAGGCGTGCTGGGCATTGCTCGCGACATTACGGAACAGAAAGAGGAGCGCGAGCGCGCGGCTCGTGCCGACAAATTGCGGGCGCTGGGCCAATTGGCGTCGGGCGTGGCCCATGATTTCAATAATTCGCTGGCTGCAATTCTGGGGCGCGCCCAGCTGTTACGCCGCCAAACGCAGGATGAAGCCCTCGTGCGAAATCTGGAAATCATTCAAACCGCTGCTGAAGATGCTGCCGCCACTGTTCGTCGTATTCAAACGTTTGCTCGCAAATCGCCTGCGAAGGAGTTTGAGCGGCTCGAGATTTCGGGCTTGCTGAACGATGCCATTGAGATAACACGGACTCGTTGGCAGAACGAAGCCAGATTGCGTGGTTTGGATTTTGAAGTCACGTTAAACGCCGAGAAGGGGCTGTTCACCTTTGGTAGCGCGTCGGAGTTGCGCGAAGTTTTTGTAAATCTGATCGTCAATGCCGTCGATGCGATGCCTGACGGTGGCCAATTAACGATAGGTTGCTTGGCTGACAAAGGCCGCGTGCGGTTACAGTTTGCCGACAACGGGACCGGCATGCCTGAAGAGGTAAGACAAAAAATATTCGATCCGTTTTTCACCACCAAGGGCGCGCACGGCACCGGCCTGGGTCTTTCCGTGAGTTACAGCATAATCGAGCGCCATGAGGGATCGATTAGCGTTGCTTCAAGTATGGGCAAAGGCACCACCTTTACGATCGACTTGCCCGCCAGCGAGATAGCAACCGAATCTGCCGCGACACCTGCTAAGGACATCGAAATGCCGAAGCTGTCCATTCTCGTGATAGATGATGAGCCGGCAGTCCGCGAAACATTGGCTGAAATGCTGGAGACGATGGGCCACCGAGTGGTGTTGGCAGACAGTGGTCAGAGCGCGCTGCAGTTGCTAGGGGCAAACGAATGCGAGCTTGTCTTTACGGATTTGGCTATGCCCGACATGGACGGCTGGGAAACGAGCCGCGAGATTCGCAAGCGCTGGCCCGAAATGAACGTCGTGCTGGTAACGGGTTATGGGAGCGGCACGCTGCCGCCGGTCGGTGAAGAGGATCTGGTTAACGGCATCATTGGCAAGCCTTTTGATTTTTCACAAATCAACCAAACGATTACAAGTATTCTCGCCAACCAGTCGCTGCTTGAAAGCGCGCCCGTCTAATTCGAGACCGAGTTAGTTATTGCTCATGATGCCGGCGCTCGCCGTAAAGCCAACTCCAAAACCAACCACAATCGTCGGTCCTTTCCAATCATCCTTTTCCGCCAGCATAAATCCGGTTGAAGCGCTGGAGAGGTTTCCATAGTTTTTGAGGACCTCGTAAGAGCCCTGGACTTTGGTTGAGTCGGTTTCCAGGTGCAGTTGCGAACAAACGCCATCGAGTATTTTTTTGCTGCCCGTATGTATCAGGCAATCGTCCACCTGGCCCATGCTTGAGACTGGTGAGTCAGGATGTTCCAGCACGCTTTTCACAGTGCTAACGGCGTAGTGTGCGCCGCGCGCTGGTACAGTGGAACGCATGAAATACTGTGGCCTTCCTTTCAGAAACGGGTGTGTGCTATGGCTGGTCATGGTAAGTAGATCAGCATCGCCTGTCTCTTCATTGGTCAGATGAGATATCGGTCCGAAGCTTGGCTTTCCTTCTTCAGTGCCGACCAGCAATGCTACTGCTCCATCGCCAAATAACATCGATTGAATGACGAAGGTGGTATCCAACCTCTTTTCTTCAAACTGGGCTTCATTGAGTTTCTGCTCCTTCCTAAGTCTGAGGATTTCGCGATAACCGTAGTACTCATCGCGCAAGAGTGGCGCGACGTAGGGAGTGTGCGCTTCGGCCATTAAGACGATTGCCAACTGTCCCGGGTTTGCGGCCAGATACCATTGAGCAACTTCGATGGATTTCAACAATACCGAACAGCCTTGCGCCTGCATGCTGACTGTGCGGATTGATCTTGATAAGAGTCCGTGAGTTTTCCCGATCACTTCCGATGCCAGGCAGGGAAGCATTTGATCGGGAGTGTTGGTTGCGGCAACCAGCAATCCAATGCGCGCCGGATCACCCTGCCATCGCTCGATGCATTGCCGCGTTGCTTTCACGCCCAGGTCAGTGGTGGAGCTGGTTGCATTCATCGTTTTGCCGCACAAAAAGTCGGGGAAGTTATCCATCACCGAGTAACGCTGATCGACACCGAGGGAGTTCAGTGTGGTGATCAGCTCCGGCGATAATTTATGCATGAGTGCGTTGGTCAGTTCGCTGGTTTGCACCGCATGCTTGGGTGTTGAGGTTGCTGCTGAAAGTAGACTAATCATGATCGTGTTCTCCCTGAGGCTCGGAGTTCCTTGCCGTTTCCCACGTTCGACGGCTTCCGTGTGAGCTTCCTTTGTTCGCTTGTTTCTTATCAACGCGCGTGCCAATCGAAGGAGAAGAGGGGGTAAAAGCGCAAACCTAGCAATAGCAGGGGTTAGGTGACCTGATCGATGCTTATCGGGCTCTGCCAGAAGAAACGTCGATTGATTAGTCGGTATCCACCCAGCGAAGAGGAAACTTCACAGGTCCGCAAAAGGGCAGCAAATTTAATTAATGGATGCGGAATACAAGGGCTCTTGCAATTAAATAACGAGAGGGAGGCGAAAGAGGTTCGAATGCCACGCAGGTATACAGTTGTGTAGCTTGTACCCAACTCTACAACTCTATGGCTTTGCTCTAAATCTCCCGACAGTGCTTTCGCCGATGCTGCCGAAATAAAGCGCGCCGTTGTGTTCGACCACATTCGCGATTTCAGCGTAGCAGTCGGCTGCGGAGTTTTGCAGGTTATCAACCACCTTGCCATTCATATCCAAACCCAGCACGAAGCTGTGGCGCTTTGGCGCCGGCTGAAGAAGTTTAGGCAAGCGGTATACAACCTTTCTGAGGAAGGGATGCGGCAGCAGTTTATCGAGCGTCTCATCGCGCGGCGTCACTAGTGCCAACCAAAACTTATCTTTGCCATTCGAAGAGATACCGTCGGGAAAGCCCGGCAGGTTGTCAATGAAGATTTCAGATTGCCCCTGCTTTGGACCACTCAGCCATACGCGGTGAACTCGATATGAACCCGTCTCAACCGCGAGCAGAAAAGTTTGATCGGGACTAATCGCAACACCGTTGGCAAAACAAAGATCCTTCATCAACGTTCGCGTCGTTTTTGTTTGGGGATCATAAGCAAGCAGGCGGCCGTTGCCCTGATGTTCCAGAATGTCAGCTGTAAAGTTTGTGAGTGGAAATTTACTGGAGGCGTCGGTGAAGTAGATGGTGCCATCCCTGGCAACATCGAGATCGTTAGTGCATGCGAAGTGGAGTCCGTCTGCCTCGGTAGTTAACACGCTGACCGAGCCATCCCGTGCAATCGATAGCAAGCCTTTGATCGCATCGGCGACAATGAGGTTTCCACTGCCGTCAAAGATTAATCCGAGTGGCCGGCCCTGTGTGTTAGAAAACTGTTCCGGACGCGTGCCATCCGCTTGCAGACGCATGATGCGCCCATCATCGAGTCCGGCATAGATTCGACTCTCCGCGTCAATGGCCACATCTTCAGGCGCGTAGCCTGCTCCCGTACGCGGATCGCCGGTTCCTAAAGAAAGACGTTCAACCCCCGCAAGCCGCGAGTTCTGTTGATACTGACCTGTTAACGTCGGGGCTGGTGGTGGATTCCAGGCAGCAGGAGAAATCGGCACCGGATAGACGAAGAGATAAGCGACGATTAGAACGATGAGGTCCGCGACGAAAAACAGGAAGAGTTTTTTTTGGCTCATGCGGCTAGTTGAACGGTTGACTAAAAAGGCTAAATCGTAAAGCAAGCTGTTAGTTTGCGTTGGTCTGGTAGCGATACGCCGACTGGCGGTTTTGGTTGAATGGCAACGAGCCACCGCAAACTAACAGTTTGCTTTACGATTGTTGACGAATTGTTATCGTTCGCCGCGCGCTTCTTCCACTTCGCTTTCCAAAGTCACGGTAAGCTGGCGAATTCCCGCCTGGTCCATCGGCTCTATCAAACGCAGCGCTTCGTCCAACACTCGCCTTTGATGTTCCGGCCAATTTGGCAGCCCACCCACGCTGCCAAACTTTCCGGCGTAAAGTGCCGCGCGCGGCGGCCGCACGCTTTCGGTCACCTCCCGATCAACTGCAAGCGTCATGGTCGGAATTCCTATTAACTCAACTGCGCGCGCAATTAGCGACACGGATTGATGGCAGAGTCGCGAAGCAGGAATCAGCAGGGCAGCCTGCACCTCATAGCGTCGTATGCGTTCCAGAATTTTTGGCAGCATCTCATCAACTAGTCGCGACGCATCGGGAATGAAGCCGCAGAAGCTCCAGAACACAGGATTCAACTGGCCGATGATCCCATTACCTTCAAATTCAAACAGACGAGCCAGCGGCAGTTGCGAATTGCTATCAGCCATTACGGCTGTAGGGTCGTAACCGCACGCGGCGAAACGCAAATCAGTGGCTTCGATCTGCGAAGGAATCTCGCGAAAAGTAAAATCACCCGCACTGGCGCCAGGGTCGAACGGATTGGTGCCGTCGATGTAGGCGCCGGCCGACGAAATCAACGCCAGATTCAGCATCGGTAAAGCGCGTCGGGCCGGCGAAAAAGGTGCGTGCTGGTTTTTTACAAACGGATACGAATCGAGATCACCGTCGCCCGTGGCACCATTCCCCTTTGATTCGCTTTGCCAACGAGCATAGCGATTTCGCCATTCATCAACGCGCTCGATAATCTCCACTTGCAGTTCTCTCCCATTCATGCAGCGTGCGCCTGCGATTTCCCACAATAAAACAAGCGAGCAGGGCAGCAATAATAGCAATGCCGAGGGCGGCGACAGAATAGCTGTGAAGCGTGGCAAATGCCACTCGTCTGGGATCGCCGGCCAGCACTTGATCGATCGGGACAATCATCGCCGCACGTAGAGCGCGCATCCTGGTGGCAATCATCCATTCACCTGCCGCGGTTGTGATGGCCATCGTCGCCAACAAAATCATCTGCGCCGTTAAGCGGCTGCGCGAATAGCTTCGCCTGAGGCCAAAGGCAATAACGATGAGGAGTAGACTGAGAACAAAGCCGCTGATGTTAACGACTGAAAGAGTGCTAGTAACAATTGTGCCTGCGATCTCGCCGGCGTTTGGCAGATTGAAGCTGCGCAAAACCTTAAATGTGTTGGGCGCAACTACCACGCTGAACAAAACTGCGGCGCCTAACCATAAGCTAAGCAGAAATAATCGAAGATTGTTCATAATCGAGACTAATCGTATTCAGATATTTCCGGCAGCAAAGAGATGTGCGGAGGTTGAATGTCAGGCGGCGTCAATTCGCGCGGATCCGGAACTGTTAGCAACCACGACAGCGCACGGTCAAGCTGCGCCTGATAGTCAACCAGGTCAAGCGACATGAAAACGTCAGTTCCCAACAAAGCGAACTTTTCTTTTGCACGCGTGTACATCTGGCGGGCGGCACCAGGCCGCCCAATTTCCAAATGATGAAAAGCAACTGCCGACTGAATCATCGCTTGTAGAAAAAGTTTTTCCCTGGCACCCACTTCGCCCATCCAGCGTTCTTCCCAGGCATCGTGTGCAGCGTGAAACTCGCCGGCATTGTACAAATCAATTCCGGCAATGTATTCGACCGTATAGGCGGCTACATGCGCATCTGCATAAGCCAGTTGCTGCGACGTCGGGATTTCAGTATTTGTCATTATTGGACCTGGAGACTTCTCCGCGGCTGCTCGCGGCTTTGCCGCCTTCCGTGCGGAAAGGCTTTGCCTTTCCGGTCAGCATCAATCGATTTGAGGCTGCGCCTCCGGAGGCGTAGCCTCTCGAAAAATCGAAC
Organism: bacterium; assembly: GCA_040003675.1. Lineage (GTDB taxonomy): Bacteria > Acidobacteriota > Blastocatellia > Pyrinomonadales > Pyrinomonadaceae > PSRF01. The sequence goes on from JBDUCC010000010.1 coordinate 24,623, forward strand.
TCGCGGAAAGGCAAAGCCTTTCCGCACGGAAGGCAGCAGAGCTGCAAACGGCTAAGACTCTCTTAATTTCATTTGTGCGTATTCAATCTCGATGCGATCACTTTTGCTGCCGTCGCGCCTCCTCCAGTGGCGCCGTTGATAGTTGGCGCCAGCGGATTTGCGACGTCGCCAATGGCGAAGACATTCGCCACGCTCGCTTCCTGTTCGCCGTTGACCACAACGTAACCGTGTTCATTCAAATTAATCTGCTCACTAAACAATTCCGTATTGGGTTCGACGCCGACGCGCACCAGTACAGCTTGCACGGCCATTTGAAACGGTTTCAATGCGTCCTTTCGCAGTATCTCAACCGCCTCGACCTGCGTGTTGCCCAGGATTCGGGTGACGACCGATTCGGGAAAGATCGTGATGTTGTGATGGCCGACCATCTGTTCCGTAAATTCTCTCCGCGCTTTCAGTTGTCGGCCGCGATGGACCACGGTAACCGTGGGACAAACATCGGCCAGCAGCAACGCGTTCTCGGCCGCCGCATCACCGCCGCCAACGATGCACACGTCCTTTCCGGCGAGTTGCTCGCGATCCCGCGTGGCTGATTCAAGAATGCCGCTTCCGGCAAATTCCGCTTCACCGGGAATACCCAACTGCCGGCGTCTGACTCCAGTCGCGATGATGATGCTTATCGACTGTAGCTGTTCACCACTCTGGAGCACAACGCGTTTCGCTTTGAGGTCAATGGATTCAATAACCGTGCTGGTCCATAAGTCGAAGTCAGCCGCTTCAAGTTTTTCCGACAGCAGAGCGAGAAACTCGCGCCCACTTTTTACGCTGACTCCCGGATAGTTTGCGATGGGGTTATAGATAGAAAGGAGTTGGCCGCCGACAGCTTCAGCCTGCTCGAGCACGAGAGTGTCCAGGGTCAGCTCATCGCACCACAGTGCCGCTGCCAAACCAGCCGGCCCGGCGCCGATAATCAAAACATCATGCATTAAATCTGAAAGGACGATTGCTTTCCGCGGTTCACCTGAATTAGAGAGCCGTAAATCAGCCGGCTGCGGCTGCGCCGCTTGCTGCCAACTCCGCGTTGATGGCGCACGCCACTTGATCAGGTTGTAAGTCTGACACCGAAAGCTTGCCCTCGCTCCCGGTAAACTTCACCGCCGACGATAACTCGCTCGTATCCAAAGCCCACCGGCCGGCAGCTCCAGACTCCAGTTGATTGAGTCGGGACACGAGCGGCGCGAAATTGCGACGCTCAATACGCGGTCTCACAATTGTTTCGGCCCAGGAGTAGTAGGGATAGTCGATGCGATAGGACCAACCGCTTTGATAAGGAATGGCAATAAGAAACAGTTGGCCCTTCGCATAACGGGATACTGCGGTAAACGGCGCAGCATGCCGTGCCGGATCAAAGCCGGACACTCCAAACACGTCGCGCGCAACAGTGACCAGCGAAAACTTTACATTGGCGAATTCCTCAACCTTACTTTCGCCGCGTTCGAAACTATTGATTGATGTCTCGATTTGCGTCCAGGGCCCGCGCCACAGGTTTTCATATTCACCGGTCCGGGTCAGCAGGCGTTCTACTTCCGGCAGGACGAGTTCATACGCGCGCGCGTCATCGTCAACGGACGTTCCAGCGAGTTGACGGGCCAAGGGCGAACCAGCGTCGTCCGCTGTTACCGGCTGATCCGATCCCTGAATTGTGATGCTGGCACGAATGGCATCTTCATCGGTGAACTCAGAAAAATCGCCTGCTTCAGCGGCGGGAATCAGTTTGTCGCGCAGCTGCAACGCACGGTCGCCATTCATCATGGTCCAGACGGACAAGACGCCGTCAGTATCAAAGTGATTGTTGGTTACCAGCTCGATGCCTTGTGTTAGTTTGCCTCTATTTGGGGAACCGATGAGATTCAAAGCAATCTCGGTCGAGGTGTCGGCCTTCACTTCTGCCGGCGTTTCGTTTCCCCGCCAATGGGAGAAATGAATACTGTTTGAAACAGTGCCATCGACAGAAAGTTTCGGAACGCCGTCAAGTCCCGAATGATAGAACTCAAATCGCATGGAAGAACTCCTGCTCAAATGCTTAGCGTGCTTCACAGTCTAACATGTTCACAACTTGGCAGGAGGCAGCGGCGAGGCCACGTTTCAATTCAGTTTTCTTCACATTAAGCCTTAGTGACATGAGGTCAGTACCACCTCGCGGTAGCAACTGTGTTTGAAGTCAAGCTGAAACC
>JBDUCC010000142.1:0-8223 GCA_040003675.1 bacterium
AGCGCGAGCATTCGCGCCGCCCTGCATTGGCGATCGCTTTCAATTTGGAACTGCCCACCGGTGACACTAACCGGCAACTCGGCTCGGGGCTGGCTGACTTTTACACAAACGGCGTTCTGCAAAAGTCTTTAACAAAGAAGACTATGCTTCGCCTTAATGGCGGTATTCTCTTTTCGGGAAACACGACGACAGGCGTAATTGGAATTAAGTCTCGCGGTACTGTTTTTACTGCGGGCGGATCACTGGTAAAGCAATTTACGCCAAAGCTTCAACTGGGCGCTGAGTTGACCGGCGCACTACAGAACAATTTCCAACTCGGTAAGGGGCAACTGCAAACGATGTTCGGTGGCAACTATCTGTTCAAGAAAAACATGTCATTCGACTTTGGCGTAGTTGCCGGCAAGTACGCCGCCAGTCCGCGCGCCGGCGTCCAGCTGGGTCTGTCGATGGACTTTTAAGTTGAAACTTGCGGTTACAAAGTAAAGAAATTCTTGATGCGACGCAGTAAATCGTTCTGGTGATAACGCATCCGCAGTCGCTTCGCTTCTTCGTTCAAACCTTCGCGAGCGGCCTCAAGTTCTACGCGGCGATTCGCTAACAACGTTGAAATATCGTCAGCGATCTCAGGGCGCCGTTTTAGAATGTCATGAAAGGCATCCTTATCGAGTCGATAGCACTCAACATTCGTTATTGCGACCACCGTTGCGGAACGCGGCTCTCCCGTCATCATGCCCATTTCGCCAAAAACATCACCCTGGTGCAGGGTAGCCACGTGCTCGTTCAAGTTGCCGCTGGCAGACACCCGCACCTCTGCCTCGCCTTTTGTAATCAGGTAGAGCCAATGCGCATCAGCACCCTGGCGCGTCATCGCTTCGCCGCGCGCGAACGGCGCGTAGCGCAGGCGAGCAGCAAGCGAATTCCGCTCTTCTTCAGTCAGGGAATTGAACAGTTCGACTCGGCCCAACGCCTGGACGCGCTCTTCTGTCTCTTCGACATCCTTTCGTTCACGCCGCGAGGCATCGTCTTCGGTCATGAAAATCGAATGCGCCGGAATAGAAAGCGGAATACCTGCGCGCCGCAGCGCGTAATAAACGCGGGTGCGCACAATGGAATTGGTGGGGTCGTCGAGTGTCATGTCCGTAAGCCAATAGCGCACGGCGTAGCTGCCATAGCTTTCTTTGAAGTCCATGCAGACGCAGTTTGGCGGCGGCTCGGCTGCGATGTTCGGGATGGGCTCGGCGCGCAGCCCGGTTTCGACTGCCTCGATCACATCTGACGGTGAATAGCGAAAGTCGACGTTGAAATAAACCCATTGACGATGCTGGCGCGGCGCACCGCCACGTCGGCCCAGGACAGTGACCTCACTCTTCATTAAGACGCTGTTGGGAATGACGATGGTGTCCCAGTTGCGCGTTTCGATGGCCGTGTGACGCCAGCGAACTTCTCTAACTAGTCCCTCGTGTCCGTCAATTCTTATCCAGTCGCCAACCCCGATGGCGCGCTCAAGTTGCAGCGCCATGCCGCCCATCATGTTGCCCAGTGTGTCCTGAAAAGATAAACCGATGACAGCGGTCAGCACCGCCGAAGTGGCAACGATACCGGTGATATCCACGCGCGGGATCGAAAGCAAGGTGATTCCCAGAACGACGTAAGCAAGCGCCACCAGCAGATCGCGCATGATACGTGGGGGCTTGAGTCTTATCGCGCTAAGAAAAACATCAAAGATGAAAACGCTGCCAACATTTATGAAGGCAATCCAAAGGCAGAAAAGTGAGGCCCAGCGGAACCAAAGATACATCGGGCGGTCGATGCCGACCCCGCGGTAGGCAAGTGAAGCCGTCAGCAACAAACCTACGAACGCGAGCGCAAACAAGAACATTGCCGCGCGAATACGCATCCGTTCGGCGGGTCGCAGCGCATTCAGCGCCAGCGCGGCCAGCACAAAAATCAGGATGACCAAAAGAAAGGGGCGCATTCCCGCCGCTGTTTGTAGCAGTTCCCAGAAGCTCATTGATGAGACGGAAGATTACTCGTTAAGTTTGACTGATTAGCCTTGGGATTCTAGCACGTTGATGGGGCCGAATCGTGAAAGCAAGCTATCATGAGCCGCATCGCAAACGTAGATTTTCAGGAGGAAAGACTATGGCCAGGCAGAAAAGAAACCGACTCAGTCTGATGTTGGAGCAGTTCTCACGCAAGACCACGGAGGCAACCGGAACATCGGCGGCTTTCATAATTGCGCTGCTGGTTATTATTGTCTGGATTGTTACCGGCCCGCTGTTTCAGTTTTCCGACACCTGGCAGTTGGTAATCAACACGGGCACCACGATTGTGACGTTCCTGATGGTCTTCCTGATTCAGCGCAGCCAAAACAAAGATGCGCAGGCAATTCATCTGAAGCTAAACGAGATTGTCGCCGCGCTTGAGGGTGCCAGCAACAGGTTGATTGATGTGGAAGATCTAACCGAGGACGAGATTAAAACGCTTCACACTCACTACAAAAAACTCGTGGATATGGCTAAGAAAGATATGAAGTTAACGATGAGCCATTCAATAGAGGAAGCTGAAGCGCGGCATAACATCAAGCACGCGAAGCACAAGCACAAAACCAAATAGTTTCGCCGACGCTAAATCAAGGAAACTGAACATGTGAGGAGACTAATTATGGGCCCGACAGTGTTTTGCTTATGAGAGGCGTTGGACGCGGTGTCAGACTGCGGTGCATTGGGAATAAGCCGCACTCGGCGAATGCGACGACCTTCCAACCGTTCGACCACGAAACGGCTGCCGTTATAGTTAATTGACTCGCCTTCCTTTAGCAGCTTCCCGGCTTGAGCCATGAGAAACCCTGCCACCGTTGTGAACCCTTCATGCTCCGGCAGTTGCAGCTTCAGGACCCGGTTTGCATCGCGGACAACCAATCTACCACTGAGCACATAGGAGTCGCCGTCTTTTACAATTTGCGCCCGCACTTCCTCGTCAAACTCATCGTCAATCTCGCCGACGATCTCTTCCAACAAATCTTCCAGCGTAATAATTCCTTCAAAGCCACCATGCTCATCGACGACGCAAGCGAAATGCGTCTTAGTTGTTTGCATTTGTTTCAACACGGATCCCAAACCCGCTCCGTCGGGGATAAACATTGGGGGATGCATCAGTGTTTCCAGCGCAAATGGCAAATTCGGATTCTCAAGATATGCTTCAATATCTCTTCTGAAAACAATGCCCACCACATCGTCCAACCGCTTGCGATAGACGGGCACACGCGAGTATCCGGTTGCACGAAAAAGATTCTTAGTCTCTTCCAGCGAGGCTGAAAGCGGCAATGCGGAAACGGTGGTCCTCGGTATCATCGCCTCGCGCACTTCAGTCTCTCTAAAGTCAAATACGCGATTAATCAATTTTTGCTGATCGGCTCCGAGATATCCGCTTTCACGCGAAGTGTTGATGAGTTGACGGATTTCTTCTTCAGTATAAATCGAAGCGTGTTCGGCCGAGGGATGCAATCCAAAGATTCGAACTGTGCGAGTTCCGGCCCAGTCGAGTAAGCGTATTGGCCAGCGAAAGATTTTGTAAAAGAGGTGAAGCGGACGCGCCACTCCGAGGGCTATCTTTTCGGTTCGTTCCAGCGCGAGTGTTTTTGGAGCGAGTTCCCCTAAGACGATATGCAGGAAAGTAATGAGCGTGAACGCGAGAGCGAAAGCGATCGTGTCCAGAACAGCATCCGAAACGCGGCCCTTAAGTGGCGTTTCAAGCAAGTGGGCAAATACCGGTTCACCGATCCATCCGAGCGCCAGCGAGGCCATCGTGATGCCGAGTTGGGTGGCAGAAATATACGCGTTCAGACTATCGATTAACTCCAGCAGCAGCTTTGCGCGACGATTACCACTCTGGGCCAAAGAAGCAATTCGCGAGCGGCGGACACCTACCAATGCAAACTCGGCGGCTACGAAGAAGCCATTGGCCAGCACCAGCAGAATTACCAGCAGAATATATAGGGAGGCAAGCACTGACTATTATGCTAGGTGTAGAGCAGGTGCGCGTCAAACTACTTTAGGGAAACCGTACTGGTTTTGTGCGGTTACGAGGATGCTTTAGGTCCGAAGGACCGGCAGTTAGTAGCCCCGTCCGTAAGGGCGGGGAATTTAAGCCTTGAGTTCCGAAGGCCCGGAGGGCCGGCAGAATCATGGCGCACCTTCGGCGCTCAGATCATGACTTTCGCACTTACCCCGCCCTAACGGACGGGGCTACTAATTGTTGGTCCTTCGGACCTTTAGGGCTTAAAACGGACCAATACGTAGCAAACTGTGGTTTGCCTTCGCTCTTAATGCCAAGTTAACTGGCGGCGCAAACTAACAGTTTGCTTTACGCTTCAGGAGTTGGGACCAAGCGTTTTCTCAAGCTTCTCAAAGCGCGCCATCATGTTTTCATAAATGCGGTCGGTCTTCTCGTGCAGGTGGGCAACTTCAAGTTCGGCCTTGATATTCACCTCATATTCAATATCCGAGCGCACCTTATCTTTTTCTGCCTGCCGGTTCTGACTAATTAACACGAAGCAGGCGAGGAAGATTGCCTCTAGCGAAACAATCATAGTGAGCAAGCCAAACGGAAAGGGATCGAAAGCGCGGTCGCCAAGGATGAAAGTGTTTAGTGATACCCAGATAATAAACCAGAAAGTGTGAGAGATCAGAAAAGGCATGCTGCCGCTAAACCAAGCAAGCCAATCGGCAATCCTTTGTAGGACCGTGGAATGGACTTCCATCTCTTCATTGACGTTTCGCGAGACGCGCGTGCGCAGCAATTCATCAGCTTTGCGCGTTAAGCCACTCAAGGCTGCAAGCATGTGAAGCGCCGCTTCCGGTTTCCGCTGGAAAAGCAAAATTAGATCGCTGCGATCCAGCACCAGCACCTCGCAATCCTCCAGCGCCAGGGCAGTGGCAGTGCGGGGCCCGGTGTCGAGCATTGCCAGTTCGCCAAACATATCGCCAGATTGCGCCGTGGTAAGCACGATCTTCTGGCCCGCCGTGTCCTTAATAAAGAGTTCGATTTGGCCCGTCTTGATAATGAAAAGAGAATCGCCGGGATCGCCGGCCTGGAAGAGGGTGTGGCCCTCGGCCACCTTCAATTCATCGATGACGTTGGCAAGTGCGCCGCGGTCGTCTTCGTTCAGGTGATCAAACATTCTGATCTTCGCGAGAAAATTGGGATCACAAGGCATTGGCAGTTCCTTCCGCACAGCAAACGGGTGACACGAGCGGCGACATTATATGCTAATCATGAATTGTCGTTGACTAATCTTTAAAGGCAAACGCAACGTGCGTGGCGTACGCCAAACGATGCGAGTTGGGGGCAATTGTAAAGCAAACTGTTAGTTTGCGATGGTCGCAAAGCCTTCAAGTTGACAGGCAATGATCCACCGCAAACTAACAGTTTGCTTTACGACGAGCGGCGCCAATTAAGGATTTTTGTTTGTTCCGACCGCAGGCTTAGTCGTGCGCGGGGGAGGAGGTCTCACCGATTCTCCCCGGGCGGCGATCCGACCGTTGCGGGTCAGCGCGATTCGCTTGTCGCGGCTCGAGGCGTCATCGACGACGACTCGAATTGCGCGAAACGACCCATCACGCATCTTATTGGTTGGGTTATAGGTGAGCACATACTGCGTGCGCAGGTCGCGCACAATCTCGTTGGCGATTTGCGGCAGCTCGGAAATTGATTGGGGAAAAAAGGCGCGGCCGCCCGTTTCCGTTGCCAGCCGGTTGATCAGGGCGACGGCTTTGTCGCGCGAGCTCTTGCGAATGAAGCCGGAGTCTTTATCAAGCTCGTTAACGAAACCAATTACGTAGATCTGCACATCTTCTTCGCGCAAACGCTGGAAGAGTTGTGGCTCTTTGTAAAAACTATTGCGGTCTTCACCGTCTGTGATCACGATTAGGGCCCGCCGGCGCCGATCGTTGTCGTCTCCTTTTTTATATTCAGACACACGCTCGGCGCTGAGGTAAACCGCATCGATGATCGCAGTCTGCCCGCCCTCAACGTAAAGACTGTCGAGGCCGTCTATCAACAAATCCTTGCTGGGCGTAAAGTCCTGAACAGTTTCAATCTTATCGCTGCTAATGAACCGCACCAGAAAAGTTTCATCACCTGCTTTGTTGCTGTTGATGATGGTCTTCCCCGCATCTATCACAGCTTGCAACTGTGAACGGAGCGAGCCTGAAGTATCAACTGCGAGTCCATAACTGATGGGAATCTCCTCGCGAGTGAAAGTCTCGATCGGTTGCGCCACACCGTCTTCGAAAACGTGAAACTCACTTTGGGGGACGTTGTCGATGGGACGATTGTTTCGATCGATAACGCGCACGTTCAAAGTGACGAGTTCGGTGTTCACCACGATCGTGCTGCCTTCGTCAATCTCTGGTTCGGGAGGTGTCGGCGTTGGCTTTGGCTTGAGTATAGGCGCGGGAGGAGGCTCGCCAAGCGTTGGTGCGATGCGATCGACCGGAGTGGGTCGCGGCGTTGGCGTGGGGGTTGGCGTTGCTGCCGGGCGGTTGGCGGGTGTTTGCGCCGGCCGCGGAAGCGGGGTAGGCGTAGGCGCCGGCGTAGGATTCTGGCGCGGCGCAATCGCCGAGCTACGGCGGGGACGCGAATCCTGGCTTCGTGCCAGAACAAAACCTGACCCCACCACACTTATTGCCGCAAAGACGAATGCCACAACCAAAACAAATCGTGGCGGTCCCAGTCTTCCCAATTTATTGGATGTTCGTTTCATCATTAATAGCAACTTAAATATGGTTTCAATAAAATTACTACCGCCCCCGGCCGTGCCACAGTCTAACCTTTCCGGAATTCCGGCGCTAAGCGACGGGCAGAGGATTTCGAGAGGAGCGAAATCCTATTGCCCTCGAGCAAACAAAGCCGGCGAGACACCTCGCACCACAAATAGGAAGATGCGAAAGGAGAGTTGATTAGTTGCCGAAGATCCGCGGCGCAAGACAATTAGCGCTCGCCGGGAATCGCGTAGTAGCCTTCTTTTGATCGCACAAAAAGTCGTGGCAAGCCTCGGGGCGGATTGACCTTCACCTTTATCTTATGCCAGCGGCCATCGTTGGAAAAATCAGTAGGCTTGTACCCAATCGAATATTGATGACGCAGTTCCAGTGCAATTTGCTCGAAGATGTCATCCATCTCGGCCGCGCTACGCGGAAAGAAAGCCTTACCGCCGGACACGCTGGACAATTCGTCCAAAATGCCCTGACCTTCCATGCCCAGGCTGCTGCCCGCATCGCTGCCGCCCAGGATTCCGATGCCATACAGCGTCACATCGGATTCTTTCAGCAGCCGCCGCAGTTCGTTAAAAGTGTAACGGGAATTATTGTCCTGGCCGTCGCTGATCAACAGCAATGCGCGTTTTGGATGGGCACCGCGCTGTACTTTCTCCACGCCGAGATAACAGGCGTCGTAAAGCGCGGTGTTGTTTTTAGTTTGAACGAAGGTCAGTTTATCGAGCACTGCGTTGCCGTCGCGAGTCTTATCCAGCAGCAGTTGCGCGCGCGAGTTGAAGGCAATCAAAAAATACTCATCTGAGTCGTGACTGGTTTGGATAAACTTTGACAGCGCATCGCGTGCTCGCCTGACCTTGTCGCCACTCATTGATCCCGAAACATCGAAGATGACACCAACTGACACGGGCGAATCGTCATCGCTGAAGTAGGTTATCTCCTGCGGCTTTTTGTTATCGGTTATGGTGAAAGCGTTCTTTGCCAGGCCGGAAACGTAGCGCCCGTAGGTGTCGGTAACCGTGACGGTAAAGGTTATCAAGTCAGTGTTGACAATAACCGGGCCGGCGATTTCCGTTCCTTGCTTCTGATCTTTTTGATCTTCCGGAGGTGGAGTTTCAGCGGGCTTGGCGGTTGGCGCTCCGTTTGGTTGTTTGTCGCCGGACTTATCCTGGGCTTGCGACGAAGCAGGGAAGATGACAAGCAAAATTGCCAGCAGGGAAAGGGGAGCGAATTTAGTAACGCGTCCAGCCGGAAGGTACATGAGACCTCGCGTAAATTTGCAACGTTGGGTTCGCCGACTCAGAAAGGGGCTGCATTACAGATGCCGGGGCGGGGAAAACTGATGCCCGAGGTCTGTGACTATGGATCAATCCGGAAAGGACGGACGTGGGAGACGTAGCCGTGCGCTGCTTTCAATTCCAGTCTGTGTCAACTGAAATTCATTGTA